>CAZZVX010000355.1:0-2830 GCA_964657535.1 Armatimonadota bacterium
GCCTGTCCGCAAGGCGTTCAGCCGCTGCCGAATCGTCGCCTCATACCCGTGTGTCGTCGGCTCGTAGTAGGGCTGCGTCTGCGCGCCGTCGGGCAGGTACTGCTGTGCCACATAGCCGCCGGGGTGGTCGTGCGGATATTCGTAAGGAACGTCGCCCTTGCTCGCCCGCCCCGTGCCGCTGCGCGAATCCCGAATGGGCTTTGGGATGGCCCCGGCGCGTTCGCTCTGCACGTCGGCTAGCGCGCGTTTGAGTCCGACATAGGATGCGTTGGATTTCGGCGCGGCGGCCAGATAAGTCACGGCCTGCGCGAGATTGATCTGCGCTTCCGGCAGGCCGACATACTCGACTGCGTGGGCGGCAGCGTTGGCAATGAGCAGCGCCATCGGGTCCGCGTTGCTGATGTCCTCGGACGCCAGAATCACCAGTCGCCGTGCGATGAACCGGGCGTCTTCCCCCGCCGTGAGCATCCGCGCCAGATAGTACAGCCCGGCGTCGGGGTCGCTGCCCCGAATGCTCTTGATGAACGCCGAGATGGTGTCGTAGTGCGTGTCGCCCGTCTTGTCGTAGGTGAGGGCGCGCTGCTGCATGGCTTCTTCGGCGATGGCGCGGGTGACGCGCCGCATCGCATCTGCCTTGCGCGATTCGGGCCGCGTCGTGGTCGCGGCCAGTTCGAGCGCGTTTAAGGCCGTCCGCGCGTCGCCGTTCGAGCGGTTGATGAGGTGGGCGCGGGCGTCGGGTTCCAGCACGGCTCGGAGTCTGCCCAGGCCGCGTTCCTCGTCGGCCACGGCCCGGTCGAGCAGTTCCCCGATCTGTTCGTCGTTGAGCGACTCGAACGTGAACACGCGGGCGCGCGACAGCAACGGGGCGTTGACCTCGAAGTAGGGGTTCTCGGTCGTCGCGCCGATCAGCACCACCGTCCCGTTCTCAACATGGGGCAGCAGCGCGTCCTGTTGGGTCTTATTGAACCGATGGATTTCGTCAATAAACAGCACCGTCTTGGTGCCGTACATCCGGCGGCGCAGGGCGGCGGCTTCAATCACTTTGCGCAGGTCGGGGATGCCCTGTGTCACGGCGCTGAAGTTCTCGAAGTTGGCCTTGGTCGTGTTGGCGATGATCCCGGCCAGCGTGCTCTTGCCGACGCCGGGCGGCCCGAAGAAGATCACCGACGTCAGCGCGTCTTCTTCGATGGCCCGCCGCAGCAGCGTGTCGCCGCCGACGATGTGCGCCTGCCCGACAAAGTCATCGAGCGTGCGCGGGCGCATCCGGGCGGCGAGCGGCGTGTTGGGGGCGGGCGGGGCTTTCGGCGCGTCGCCGTCGTCAAACAGGTCCATAGACGTTTATTGTACCTGACCGGCGGTATATCTTTGCCCATAGTTGGCCCCACGAGTACCCGACTTGTTTTCAGACCCGGCGACTGAAGTCACGGCTCGAAAAGCACAAAATGTCCCTGCGGACACTCCAGACTTACAATCTTAGTCCGCGCAGGCGGACTTCGTGATCTTGTAGCCGCGACTTTAGTCGCCGGGCATTCTCTCTGTCGCCGGGCCAATTGGCCGCTAAAACGAAAACACTATGACAGACCGCCGCCGGATGCAGGAATCCTGTCCCCTGCCGTCAAACATACCCCTGCCCGGACGCGCGGCAACCTTTCCGGGTATTACCGCCCGCCGAGGTCTAAAACTCGTTGCGCCTGACGCCAAACGGCGCTCATTCTTAGTCCGCGCAGGCGGACTTCGTGCTCTTTTGGCCGCGACTTCAGTCGCCGGGCCAATTGACCGCGGACACGAAATCACCCTGAATAGGGGCTTGAAAGAAAGGATTTCTCATGTTGCTTAACGTACTCGGCGGGCTGTTCACGCTGGTGGGCTTTGTCTGCAGCATCATCGTCCTGATCGCCGCGTTCAAAGATGAAATCTGGAAAGGCGTCGTCGGACTGCTCTGCGGCCTCTATCTCTTGTACTACGCCATCTTCGAGTACGGCGGGGACAACAAAGGCCTTGTCCTGGGAGGGCTGGTCCTGGGCATGGTCGGCGGGGTCCTCCTGCGCGCGGCGGGCGGCATGACGCACGTCCGATAAGGGCGGCGTCCGGCAGTGACGCAGGTTCGGCCCAAGTCAGGTACAATAAGCGTCTATGGACGATGCCCTGACGCTCATCCACCGCCTCAGCCGCACGGCGGTCGAGGCCGACGACGCCCACACCCTGCTGGACGCCATGACGCGCGACGCCCTCCGGGCCGTCGGGGCCGACCGCGCCTTTATCGCGCTCGCCAACGAAGATTCCGGCGAACTCAATCTCATCGCCACCGCTGGCGACGGCTGGACCGACGAGCGACGCGCCCTGCGCCTCAAGATCCGCGAGGGCGGCCCGAAACACGACGGCGTCCGGCGCACCGGCATCACGTCCCACGTCGCCGCCACCGGTCGGCCCTACATGACCGGAGACGTGGACGCCGACCCCTACTACTTCGCCTTCTTCAACGACGTGTCCAGCGAACTCGCCGTCCCGCTGCTCGACGGCAACGGACACACGCGCGGCGTCATCAACATCCAGAGCTTCGAGCGCGACCACTTCCACGACGACCACCTGCGCCTCGTCCGCGCCCTCGCCGACATCGCCGCCATGCGCCTGATGATGGACGGCTACCGCGCCCGCGAGACGGCGCTGGTCGAGATCGGCAAGGACCTGACGGCCCTCTCGGACACCGGCCACCTCATGCGCCGTGTCGTGGACGTCGCCGCCGAAGTGCTGCGCTTCGAGGACTGCTCCCTGTTCATGCTGGACAAGGACAAGAACCAGTTGATATTACAGGCCTCGCGCGGTGGGGGGG
>CAZZVX010000355.1:2840-5197 GCA_964657535.1 Armatimonadota bacterium
TCGGCCAGGCCACCTACACCGTCGGCGAGGGGCTGACCGGCTGGGTCGCCCAGCACGGCGAGGCGATCCGTTTAGACAGCCCCAAAGAAGACCCGCGCTGGCAGGGGCGCTTTGAGGAATTCCCCTCGGAGGACGTGGGCGCGTTCCTCGCCGTCCCCATCTTCGGGCGGCACGGGGTTCTGGGCGTCCTGCGCGTCCTGCGCCGCAAAAGCGTCGCGCCCTGGTTCCGCCGCGAGTTCACCGACGACGACGAGAGCGTGCTGATCACCATCGCCTCACAGCTCGGCGCGGCCATCGAGAACAGCCGCATATTGGACCGACTGGTCAACACCGAGCGCATGGCCGCCTGGGGCGAGATGTCCGCCAAGGCCGCCCACATGATCGGCAACCGGACCTTCGCCATCAAGGGCGACCTGAACGAGCTGGAGTTCCGGCTGTCCGAACCCGACGACCGCCGCCGCGAGTTCCGGGACCTGGCCGAAGGCATCCGGCGCGGCATCTTCCGCCTCGAAGAGATACTCCAAGAGTTCAGGGACTTCGTCCGCGCCACGCAGATCTCGCTCACGCCGTCCGACCTGAACGAGATCGTCCGGCAGTGCGTCGCCGAGAGCTTCCCCAAGCGCAGCCGCGTCACCCTGACGCTCGACCTCTCTCAATCCCTGCCCCCCGTCATGGCCGACGCGCCCCGCCTCAAGCGCGCCTTCTCGGAACTGATCGAGAACTCGCTCTCGTTCCAGCCCGACGGCGGCTCGCTCTTGATCCGCACCGCCCTCACCGACTCCGCCGACGGCCAGCGGCTGGCGAGCCTGCCCCGCACCCGCGCCTACGTCCAGGTCGAGTTCGCCGACACCGGCCCCGGCATCCCCGACGACATCAAGCCGCGCATCTTCACGCCCTTCTACACGTCCCGCGCACGCGGCATGGGCCTGGGCCTGAGCATTGTCAAAGGCATCCTAGAAGCCCACCGGGGCAGCGTCGTCGAAGTCGGCGAGCGCGGCCAGGGCGCCCACTTCATCGCCTTCCTCCCCGCCAAATCCGACGGCTGACATGAGCAGTCTCTTCAGGCTTTACAGGACGCGCCGGAATGAGTTATAATAGAGGCACACTGACGGAGCGGCATGACCCTTTCGATCCTGGAAAAACAAGGCGTGGTGGCGACAACGACCGTTGCCGGACGGCAAGGCTTCGCGGACCTCGAACCGGAATGGCGGACGCTCGCGGATCGCTGCCCCACGGCCACTGTCTTCCAGACCTACGAATGGAACGCGGCCTGGTGGCGGAATTTAGGGCGGCGGCCCGGACGACGCCTGCGGCTTCTGACCTTCCGGGACGCGGGCGACGGCCGTCTCGTCGGCCTGGCCCCGCTGATGACCTCGTTCTGGTACGGGACGCCGCTGCGGCGGCTCTCGTTCCTGGGTACCGGCGCGTCGGACTATCTCGACGTAGTGGCCGCGCCCGGCCATGAGCCGCAAGTCATTGAGGCGTTCTACGCCGAACTGAGACGGTCGGGCGGCTGGCAGATCGCCGACCTGCAGCAGCTGCGGGAAGGCGGCGTTCTCCGCGCCCTGCCGCCCACGCCGGAGTCCGGCCTGAGCCACTTCGACGCCGACGGCGAGGCGTGTCCATTCCTCGCCCTGCCCGGCGACTGGGAGACGCTGACGCGGCAGTTCGGCAAGAAGACGCGAGCGAACATCGGCTACTACGACCGAGGGCTGCAGAAAGTCTACGAAGTCGAGGCCGGCTACGTCGCCGACACGCAAACGCTGGACGGCGAGATGACCCGCCTGTTTGAGCTGCACCAGCGGCGCTGGAACCAGCGCTGGCTGCCCGGCGTCTTCGGCAGCAGAGCCGTCCAGGAGTTCCATCGGGACGCCGCCCGGTCCCTGCTGGCGCGGGGCTGGCTGCGGCTGTTCACCCTGAAGCTCGACGGCGAGACGCAGGCGTGTCTGTACTGTTTCGCGTTCGGGGACCGCGTGTGCTACTATCAGGGCGGCTTCGAGCCGACCCTGGCGAAATGGAGCCTGGGGACGGTGCTGACGGCCCGCGCGATGCAGTCCGCCATCGGCGAAGGCCGCGCCGTCTTCGACTTCCTGCGCGGCGACGAGCCTTATAAAGCCAAGTGGACACAGGCCGCGACAATGAATGTCCGCCGCGTCGTCACGAAACGCGGCTTCGGGGACATGGAGGCGCCGGCCCGCCGCGTCCGGGCCTGGGAGGACGCCATCGAGCGCCGCGCCAAAGCCTGGGTGCGCACCCGGAAATAACAATGATACGCCGCTTCCTGACCCGCGTTCTGATCGTCATACTCATCGGCGTCTGCGGGTACGACGGCTGGCAGATTCACCAGATGCACGAGG
>CAZZVX010000356.1:0-5177 GCA_964657535.1 Armatimonadota bacterium
GTGCTGGACCCCATCAGGGCCAGCACGCCGACCAGTTCCAGGCTCTGCGCCAGCGAGCGGCGCGCGATGCGGGCGGTCTTCTGGGGGCGGACGGCGGTGTTCAGTTTGAGGGCGATGGTCGTCATGGTCGTGTTCTCCTGGGCGGTCACTTCGTCTGCGTTGATGGTTTCATTATGGCCCAGGGAAGGCCGACCGCCTGCGAAGGGCGTCACCCGCCGCGTGTGATCTGCGTCACAGAATGAAAATCTGGGGGTACGAAACTTGTCCAGCAGGCTGCTGGACAAATGGCTTGCCGGGGAACGGTACGAATCAGACGCAAAAAAAGCGGCTCACCTCTCAGGCGACCGCTTCATTTCCCGTCCAATTTCGTGAACGTGAATATAGTATTGCATAGATCAGGTGGAATGTCAACAGGAAGTTTCGCAATGGTAAGGGCTGTTCGGACTGTTTCATTGCCACAAACGGTTGTAACATGGGACGTAGACGAAGCGAAAATCAGTCCTATGGTCGTTTCGTACCTATAAGCCATGTTTCGTAATCGTCTCAAAAAAGTAGGTGTTGCAGGCGAAAAAACAAGGGCGGCCCGAATGAGGCCGCCCTTGCTGCGTGAGACTACTTGATGAACAGCATCTCTTGATAGGTCGGCAGCGGCCAGAGTTCGTCGGACACGACGCCTTCCAAAAGGTCGGCGGCGACGCGGGTCTGCGCCATCGCCGGGAGGACATGGTCCCGGAAATGCAGCGCGTGGGCAAGCGTGTCGCCTTCCGATTCGTGCGCCAGCGCGTCTTCCAGGGCGGTGATCCCTGTTTCCAAGTCGGTCGTCAGCGCGAGGACATGGTCCAGCAGGGTCGTGCTGGGTTCTTTGCCGATAGATTTCAGGCTGATCGCCAGACCCGCGAGCTGCGTTTGATACGTCAGCGCCGCTGGGAGGATCTTGGTCTTGGCGATCTCCAGCGCCAGCTGCGCCTCCGTGTTGATGTCCAGGCAGTAGCGTTCCAGGCTGATTTCGTAGCGGCTTTGCAGCTCGCGCGGCGACAGCACATCGTACTTGCCGAGTACAGCGATGTTCGCCGGATCGGTGAGCGCGGGCAGGGCGTCCAGCGTGTTGCGCAGGTTGGGCAGGCCGCGTTTTTCGGCCTCCTGGTGCCACTCTTCCGAGTAGCCGTTCCCGCCGAAGACGACGGCGCTATGTTCGTTGGCAATCTCCTGCAGTACCTTCTGAATGGCGCCGTGGAACTTGTCCGGGTCACCGGCCATCTCGGCCTCGACTTGCGTGGCGATATAATCCAGCGAGTCGGCGAGGATGACGTTCATCACCACGAGCGGCCAGGCGATGGACTGGTTGGAGCCGACGGCGCGGAACTCGAAGCGGTTGCCGGTGAAGGCGAAGGGGCTGGTGCGGTTGCGGTCGCCGGCGTGACGCGGCAGCGTGGGCAGTGTGTCCACGCCGATGGTCAGTTTGCCCGATTTTTTGGAACTGCTGGCTTTGCCTTCTTTGAGCTGGTTGAAGACGTCTTCGAGCTGCTCGCCCAGAAAGACCGAGATGATGGCCGGCGGCGCTTCGTTCGCGCCCAAGCGGTGGTCGTTGCCCGCCGAGGCGACGGCGGCGCGCAGCAATGTCGAGTATTTATGCACGGCGCGGATGGTCGCCAGGCAGAAGACCAAAAATTGGGCGTTGTCGTGCGGGTTGTCGCCGGGGTCGAGCAGGTTGCCGAGCTTGCAGCCGAGCGACCAGTTGACGTGCTTGCCGGAGCCGTTGACGCCCGCGAAGGGCTTCTCGTGCAGCAGGCAGGCCATGCCGTACTTGGCCGCGACGCGCTGCAATTGCTGCATGACCGTGTGCTGGTGGTCGTGGCCCAAGTTGGCGTTTTCGTACACCGGGGCGATCTCGAACTGCCCCGGCGCGACCTCGTTGTGACGGGTCTTGATGGGGATGCCCTGCTTGTAGAATTCATGCTCGGCCTCCATCATAAAGGCCAGCACGCGCTCCGGGATCGCGCCGAAGTAGTGGTCTTCAAACTCCTGGCCTTTGGGTGGCTTGGAGCCGTACAGGGTACGGCCCGCATTCAGCAGGTCGGGGCGGGCGAAGAAGAAGTTGCGGTCAATCAGGAAATACTCTTGTTCGGGGCCGGCGGACGCCGTCACCAGGCCGAAATCACTGTGGCCGAACAGAGTCAATATGCGAGACGCCTGGACGTTCAGCGCCTGCATGGAGCGCAGCAGCGGCGTCTTGTGGTCGAGCGCCTCGCCCGTCCACGACACGAAGGCGGTTGGGATGCAGAGCGTGTTGCCGTTAGGGTTCTCGTAGATGTAGGCCGGGGAGGTGACGTCCCAGGCGGTGTAGCCGCGCGCCTCAAAGGTGGAGCGGATGCCGCCGGACGGGAAGCTCGACGCATCCGGCTCGGCCTGGATCAAGGCGCTGCCGGAGAACTGCGCAATCGTGCCGCCCGCGCCGTCGGGATCGAAGAAGCTGTCGTGCTTTTCGGCGGTCAGGCCGGTCAAGGGGTAAAAGACGTGCGTGTAATGGGTCGCGCCCTTCTCCAATGCCCAGGTCTTCATGGCCGTCGCCACGGCGTCGGCCACGGCGGGGTCCAATTTTTCGCCCCGCTCGATGGTCTTTTGCATCGCTTTGTAGACGGGCTTAGCGAGCAGTTCGCGCATCGTCTTGTCGTTGAAGACGTTGCTGCCATAAAGAGACCGAGACGTTTCGCCTTCCAGATCAATGGCATTGACGAGCGGCTTGTAATTGATGACGGCGGAAATGGCCTCTTGTCGGCCGGTTGTTGACTTCACTCCGGGGAGTCCTCCTTTGTTCGTGCAGGCAGACACAGACAAAAAGCCACGTGCGGCGTGAGTCTTTCGGAAAAGAGTCACAAAGCACGTGGCTGCATAGCCTGAGCCAAACAACAGAGTCTGACTGAACGTTTGCTTATTCTAGCCGAAAAGCAGGCATTCTGTCAACTCTGTTTGTGGGTCGTTAGGGCGAAAATGAAAGCGAGTGCAATTCACTGCCTCGTCCTGGGGAGTTACCCAGTCAGATGGGTGTCCTGCGCGATCAGGTCAAACCCGTCCGTGCGGTACAGGTCATGGCAGGCGCGGCGCTGAATCTTGCCGCTGGTAGTTCGAGGAAGCGCGCCGGGCTTGAGCAGGCCGACGGCCTGCGGGACGAGGCCATATTCTTCTTGCACCTGCTGACGGATCGCGCCAATCACGGCTTCCGGGTCGAGTTTACTGAGGGCCTGTCGCTCGACTTCGCACAGGATGACCAGTCCGGTCTCCGTTGCAAAGACCGCCGCGCCACCTTGTCGGAGCGCAGGATGGCTTGTTTCTGCAGTCTCTTCCATGTCCTGCGGCGGGAAAGCCCGCTCTCCAATCACGATACGATCCTGAAGGCGGCCCGTGACGTAAAGTTCCCCCCTGTGCAGGAAGCCGAGATCGCCGGTGCGGAAGAACGAGTCGTCTTCGCCCTCGGCAAGAGGGGCGCGGAAGGCCGTCTCGGTGAGTGGCTCGTTGTCCCAATAGGCTTCGGCAACGCTCGGCCCTTGCAGCCAGATCTCGCCGATTGTGCCGGGCGGGCAGGACGCGCGGGTCTCCGGGGGGACGATCTCCACGTGCAGGCCTTCCGCCGGCGGGCCGCTCGAAGCGAGGTCGCGGCCCGCCGGGTCGTCTTCGGGAACACCGACGGCGGCGTTCTGTTCCAGCCGTTCACGATGGAAACGGCGTATGAGGGGATTATCGCCGCGCGGGCCGCCGGATACAAAGAGAGTCGCCTCGGCCAGTCCGTAGCAGGGCGACCAGGCGCGGGCGGAGAAGCCGCACGGCGCGAAGGCCGCTTCAAAAGCCGCCAGGGTCACGGGGCGGATCGGCTCCGAGCCGTTCAGTGCGATGCGCCAGCGGCTTAAATCCAGCAGCGCCTTCTGCTCCGGCGTGATGCGGCGCGCGCACAGATCGTAGGCGAAGTCGGGGCCGCCACTGACTGTCGCCTGAAGCCGTGACATCGTTTCCAGCCAGCGGAACGGGCGCTGCAGAAAACTGACCGGCGACAGGAGCGCCACGCTGCTTCCCTGGTATATTGGCTGCAGCAGGCCGCCGATGAGGCCCATGTCATGGAAGGGCGGCAGCCAGTTCACGCCGCTGTCGTTGTCGGTGATGCCAAGCGCGGCTTCCATCATCTGCAAGTTGCGCATCAGGTTGCCGTGCGTGATCGGGACGCCTTTGGGCGCACCTGTCGTCCCGGAGGTGTACTGCAGAAAGGCAAGCGTGTCCGGCGAGATAGGGGGCGGCGACCAGGCCGGCGCCGCCCCCGCGCCGTCCAGGACGGGAACAAGACAGCGAGCGTCTGCGCCTGTTTCCGCCAGAAGCGTCCGCACGCGCGGTTCCAGCGCCGGAACGGTCAACACAAGCGCAGGGCGAGCATCGTTGAGAATGGCAAGAAGGCGGGCGGTCGTGTGCCTGTCCGGGCGCGATGGGTGGGGCGGGGAGGACGCGACAGCGACCACGCCGGCGTACAGGCAGCCGAGAAAGGCGCCGACAAACGCGATTCCCGGCGGGTACAGCAGCAGCGCCCGCCGGCCCGCCGTTCCTGCCTCCTGCAACTGGGCGGCGACGCCGCGCGCCATCCGGTCGAGCTGCGCAAAAGTCACGGCGCTGTCCGGTGCGCCCTCCTCGGACAGCTCGGTGAACGCCGTCTTGTCGCCCCGCTCCCGCGCTTTTGACTGCAAGACTTCGACCAGTGTCGTCAGGCCCAACTCCGTCTTTACCCCCTGTCTCAAAGCAAGCGAGCAGAGAGAGTATACCACTCCGACAGCGCATCGGGTATGATAAGGGCGTTATGCCGACGGTTCCTATGGTCGTGAAAATCAAGCGGGACTGGCGCTACCCGCACCGGGAGAACGCTTACCAGTACGACGGTCGCCCGCCCGCCGGGTTTCAGCCGACCGAAGCGCCGGACTGGGTCACGGGGACCGTGCGCGGGACCGTCCCCGCGCCTAATGGCGCGACGAAAGCGAAACAGGAAGAAAACGAGCGATCCGGCGGCTTCGTTCCCGGCGGCGCGGTCGGGTCGTTGTTCGACGAAGACTGACGCAGGGGCTATTCCACCGAGACTTCCCAATGGCCTGAAAACGCTTCGTCGGGGCCGAGCGTGACCAGGCCCCAATCGGGATGGTTGAAGGCGT
>CAZZVX010000357.1:0-5156 GCA_964657535.1 Armatimonadota bacterium
CGAGCGAGCAGACAGCCGAGCGAGCAGACATGTTCGACCTCACAGGGTAGGGAGCGCCCTCAACTGCTGCGCATTAAAGGAATCATAGCGCACACGCGGCAGGCTGTCAAGAGATTTTTTGAGGAACGTTTAGACGACGCCCCAGGAGGCGAGCAGGTTGCAGAGGTGGCCGAAACCGTCGGGGGAGCCGGGGCGCAGGCAGAGGGCGCCGACGACGCTCTGCGAAGGCGGGCCGTAGGCGATCAGCGGGCGGGGGGAGTCGTCGGCCCGGCCCGCGTAGAGGCACCAGGCGCGGCGGACGGGCTTGACGCCTTGCGTAGTTACGATGGCGTCGCGGTAGGCGTGCATCTGGTCCATGTCATCGCCCTCGTCGCCCGGCGCGCGGTACGCCTTGAACTTGGGGTCCAGAATCCAGGTCGCGCCGTCGTCGGCCTCAATGGTGATGTCGGGCCGCATCGTGCGTGAGAGGGAGCGTTTTCGGGAGGCGTAAGTGCGATTATAGAACAGCGTGCAGGCGCGGCCTTGCGCTGAACGGAGCGCGATGGCCGATTCTTCGCCTTTCGCCAGACGGAACAGGAGTCGGTCTTGTTTGAGGACGAAGAGTGACCGGTCGGCGTCGGGCGTCTCGCAGGTCGGCGCGAAGCCGAGAGTCCGCAGGGCTTCCAGCGTCTGCAGCAGGCCCCAGGCTTCGTAGAGGCGCCAGGTCTCGCGGGACGGCAAGGCGAACAGCGGCGCGCTCCAGTCGAAGGCGAAATTCTGACGGTACTGACGTGTCCAGGCGGCAAAGCGGGCGTAGACGGGGTGCGACAGCATCCGGTGAGTCGGCGGCGCGGCGAACGCAGCCGCGTCGTCCGCGACTTCACCCGCCCAGCCCAGGCGCTGCGACAGGCCGTGCAGTCGGCCCGCGCAATGGCCGGCTGTCTGCGCGATCTCCGGCTCACTCGCGGCCTCGGCCATGCGCGCGATGGCGTCCGCGTCCCACCGGAGCAGCCGCAGAAGACCCAGGACCGCCCGGTTCTCCGGCGTGTCTGCGGAAAGCGCCGTGCGGGTCTCGTGTACCCAGCGCGCGGCGTGGCCGCCCTGCACCGATTGCAGCAGCGAGGCGCGGTCCAGGCGTCGGGCGCGGCTCGGCGGCGTGACACGGACAAGTCGCTTCTGGGGCAGCGTCAGCGGCGTCTGCGCGATCTGTTCGACGGCGGCGGTGAGGGCGGGCAGGATGCGGCAGAGATAGCCCAGGCGTTCGACAGGCGACTTGCGCGAGAGCAATGAGCCGGAGGCGATGTCCAGGTCGTCGAGCGCGCGGTCGGGGAACAGACGCCGCCCGACGGCGAGGGCGACCTGCGCGATGTCTTGCAGCATCTGCGCCCGTTCCCCGGCGGTCAACAGCGATTGCCAGTCCGTCTCGCCGGGGTCATTCATAGAAGCGCACGTATCCTGTCGCTGCGCCGTGCGCCCGCATCCGCGCCAGTTTCGCCGCCGTGCGGGGGAGTCCCTCGGCGTCCGCCCAGGTGGACAGCGTTTGAAGGAGCGGGTCGAGCGTCTCGACGAGGCCGCCCAGTTTCGGCAGGACCTTTTGATGGAACTGCAGATCCAAGCCCAGGGCGAAGTTGTCGGCGGCGTCCGGCCGCAGCAGGCCCTGGCCCGTTTCGCCGTCGAAACTGTTGGCGAGGAACAGCAGCACGTCGTCCCGGACGCGGTAGGCGAAGTGCAGGCGGTGCGGGTAGAGGAGGTCGTTGGCCGCCTGCAGCAGGGCCAGCGCGCGTCCGGGGAACAGAGGGTCAATCTGCGAAAGCCGCTCCCGCGCCCGTCCGACGCTGGGGACGCGCGAACGCAAAAACAGCGACTGGCGCTCGCCGGGGGTCCCCAGGGAGGCGCCCCCAAACCCAACCTGTCCTTTGGCGGCCTCGGACAGCCCGGCCAGCAGCACGGGGGCGGCGTCGAAATCCAGCGTGTTCGCCCGGTCCAGCACTTTGCGCGAGAAGGCGTGTGTCGTCTCGTCCACGTTGACGGTCCCGGTCAGGAAGAAGTTGGGCGGCAGGATCAGATCGGGCGCGTCCTCGTGCAGCGGGACGCGGTGCGCGCGGGACTCCAGCGCCGAGAGGTAGTCGGCGAGATAGTGTTCCACGCGCGCCAGGTTCATCTCATCTAAGCAAACGAAGAAAGCCCGGTCGCGGTTCTCCGGCAGCCCGGCGCGGCGTGCCATGTCCAGGAACGGCGTGGAGACGTAGCGGTTGGCTAAGATGTTCTGATAGCCGAACAGCGGCGTCGAGTCCGCCCAGTCGGGCCGGACGGGCAGCAGCCGAAACTGGGCCGGGTCGTGGCCGGTCAATGCTTCGGCGAAGAGTTCGGCCATTTTGGTCTTGCCCGTCCCGCTGACACCTGACAGGATCGCGAACGGCTTCGTTTTCAGGGCGACGTAGTACGACCGGAACAGGTGCGGCGGGAACAGAAAGCCGAGGCCGAGCGCCTCTTCTTCCAGCCCGGCCAGCAGCGCCGTCTCGGTGAGCGACGGCGCGGCGGGCGCAGTGTAGGCCGACGGCGTTTCGCGGACCAGAGCGGCGCCCGCCGTCGGCAGCAAGGCCCATTCGGCGCGCAGCAGATCGTCCACGTCGGGGTAGGTGTTTGCGGCCAGCGCCGCCCGCACGGCCTCGTAGACGACAAACAGCGCGAGCAGGCTCTGCGCGGCGTCCGGGTCGCCGGTGACGGAGAAGCCGTAGCGCCCGGCGGCGTCTTGCCGCGCCGCGCGCTTCTGCGCCGCCGTGAGGCGCAGACGGCGCAGGGCCGGACGGGTCAGCAGGGGATACGACTCCGGGGCGGCGGCGCACAGAAGCTGGGCCGCCGTCAGCGCACCCGTGCCGCGCACACTGAGGAACGTCTGCAGGCGGGCGTAGAGGGGTTCCTGACCGAACAACAAGACGCGCAGGCGGCGGTCGAAGTCCGCCGGGTCGGCGACCCAGAGGCGGCGCGAAAGGTGGGTGTTGGGGGCGAGGTCGGCGGCGGCCCGGAGCAGGCGTGTCCGGGCCTCGTCGGAAAAGGAGCGCCCGGACTGGAGGCCGCTTTCGCGCAGCAGGCGGCTGAATTCGCGGGTCGCGCTCAGGAGCGACTCGCGGCGCGACCAGTGATCAAACCGGCGCTCGCCTTCCTCCTGCCAGGCGCGCGCCACGGCCAGCGCGGCCCTCTGCCTGTCGTCGAGACTGAACATTGCTTTCGGTTGCTGATAGATATTCGCATCTATGATACCCGATTTGGCAATGATTAGTGGCTTTCGGCGATGACGCGGACGGCGACCTCCAGCGTATTCTCGGACGCGCCGCGATAGACGCCGCGCAGGGGCGAGACGTCCTGGTAGTCGCGGCCGTGGTGGACCTTGATGTAGGAGTCGGTGGTCACGAGGTTGTTGGTGGGGTCGAAGCCGTACCAGCGCCGGTCGGGGAGCAGGCATTCGACCCAGGCGTGCGTGGCGTCGCCGCCCGTGAGGTCGAGGCTGGGCTGCAGGGCCGCGACCTCCATGCTGCCCCGCTGCGGCGTCACCAGGCCCTCGCCGCCGCCGGTGTAGAGGTAGCCGCTGACGTACCGGGCCGGGATGCCCTGCCGGCGGCAGACGGCCAGCATCAGGTGCGCGTAGTCCTGGCAGACGCCTTGCTTGGTCTCGATGATGTGGCTGAGGGGACTGTCTACGGTCGTCGCGCCGGGGGTGTAGGTCAGTTCGCGGTGCATGACGGCCATGAGCGCCATCGGGAACGAGGCCGGGCCGGGTTCGGCCTCGGCCCGCGCGGCCTGGACGAACGGGTCCGTTCCGGGCAGCAGCGGGACGCGCGGGGTGGGAGACAGGTACTCGACGTTCTCCTCCCAGAAGCCCTCCTGGGTGTAGAACGTGTCGGCGTTGGGGTCGTACTCCATGTTCGCGAACGGGCTGTGCCGGTGCGTGATGACGACCGACTCGGCGGCCAGGCTTAGTTCCTGGTGCGCCGCACGGAGGTTGAAGTGGTGGACGCGCCCGACGGGCATCTCATACGAGAAGACTGGCACGGAGGGGACCGTCGCCAGCCGGAAACTCAGGCAGGTCTGGTCGGCGTCGCTGACCGGCATCAGCCGGACTTCGTTGTGGCTGTCCCAGACGGGCTGTGAGTAGATGTAGCGTGTCTGATAATAAACGCGCAGGCGCATAGGTTGTTCTCAAATTGCCCAGGATGAAGCCCCAGGATTGAAATCCTGGGCTGCGAAAGAGCGGACTGCCCGCCTTCGCGGGCGCGGAACAGGCCTCGCCTGTCTCAACTTCGTCCGCGCAGGCGGACAATCTTCTCCGCGATAGCCCAGGATTTCAATCCTGGGTGTTTGTTTCAGCCCAGGTAGGTGGCGCTGATGGCGTTGCCGATCTCGACGAAGCGCGTCTGGACGTGGAACAGGAAGTCGTGCAGGCCGTCCGAAAGGATCTCGTCGGCGTTCAGGTAGAGCAGGTCCGCGCGCAGGCGCCCGATGAGACGCTCCGGCTCGCTCGCCGCCTGGTCGCGCGGCACGCCGCTGATCCGGTGCAGGCAGCCGTCCACGCGCTCCACGCAGTGCCGCACCGACGCCGGGAAGTTCGCGTCCAGGGCCAGGAACTCGACGACCTTGTGCGGCTTGATGCCCTCGCGGTGGGTCTTGCGGTACATCTCGAAGGCGCACACGGACTTGAGCACGGCGATCCAGTTGTGCATGTCCAGCGACTCTTCGACGCTGTTGCCGTCGTCGGTCTTGAGGAGCAGGTCGTGGTAGCGCACGTCGAGCAGGCGGGTGGTCTGGTCGCCGCGTTCCAGGAACCGGCCCGTGTCCAGCCAGTCGCGGGCCTCGCCCATGCTCAACGTCCGATTGAGGATGCCCTGGAACAGGTGCGAGTCGTTCTTGATGCTCTGGAAGAACTCGTGCGGGCCGTCGGCGACTAAGCGGTCAATGTTCCACTCGCGGACTTGCAGGTAGGCGATGTTGAGGCACTCCCACATCTCCGACGAGATTTCTTCGCGGATGGTGCGGGCGTTCTCGCGGGCGTCCCGCCAGGCGGACAGGATGGAGATCGGGTTCTCCGGGTCCAGGGCAAAGAAGTAGAGCAAATCACGGTCGTTGATCAGGCCGTAGCGCTCGAAGTAGAGGTTGGCGTTGCCCGAAATGGCGAGGACGGA
>CAZZVX010000358.1:0-5149 GCA_964657535.1 Armatimonadota bacterium
GCGGGACGTGACCGGGTCGAAGGCTTCGGAGGCAAGCGTGGCCGTGGCGGGGGCGAGGCCGTCGGCGGTCGCCGTGACATGGACGAGGCCCGGCTGGTCGGTCGCCTGCAGGAGGGCGGAGGCGACGCCCGCTTCGACGTGCAACCCGTCGGTGGCGACGAGATGGGCGGGGCCGGAGACGGTGAACTTCAGCGAGGGCCAGGCGTTGGCCGGGACGATGGTTCCGTTGCGGTCAAAGATCGTGGCGCGGACGAAAATGGCGTCGGCGCCGTCGGCGAGGAGGGGGCGGCGCTGGGTGTCGAAGCCGAGTTTGAGCGTCTTGGGGGCTTCCGGGGTGCGGACGGCGGCTTCGGCGACGGGTTTGCCGTTCAAATAGCCGACGGCATGGAGTGTGCCGGGGGCGTAGGGGACGTTCGGGAAGGTGAACGGGGCGTGGTCTAAGTGACGGGCGTTGCCGCCGTCGTAGATGTAGCCGCCGCTGTTGTCGTAGTCGGCGCCGACGGTGGCCGCAATATTGGCCTTTTTGGGGCTGTACGGGGAGTCGGGGCCGGTGTCGGGCTTTTGGCGGGCGATGGCTTTGCCGTTGACGGAGAGTTGGACTTCATCGCAGTTGGAGAAGACGACGACGCGGGTGTTTCCCGTGCGCTGCGCCCAGTCGCTGGCGAGAAAGACCATTGGGCCGCTCTCGGTGTCGGTGCGGACGAGTTTGGGGTCGCGCTGGCTCTGGAAGAAATGATACACGTACTTGGGCAGGCGGAAGATGTCCATCATGCCCGAATGCTCCTGCTTGGGGTAGTAGCCCCGGTTGTAGTCAAACATACACCAGGTCGCGTCGCCGTAGAAGCTGCCGCCGGGGGCGTCGAAGGCGGCGCGGATGTTGTTGTCTTCCCACTGGAAGTTCCAGGCCTGCTGGAGCATGGCGAGTTCGCCCCCGCCGCGCGTCTGGCGGGAGGTGCTTTCGTTGCCGCCGAAGCCGAAGTCGCCGTACTCGCGCCAGAAGTGTTTCACGTCCCAGCCGGGGAACCAGGGGGGGGCGGCGGCGTCCCCGAAGGTGAAGCACTGGGGGCCGGGGTACTCCTCGTGGGCGATCTCCCACGCCGTCCGCGACCAGTCGGCGGGCGGGCCGGTCTCGTTGAGGTTGGTTTCCCAGAAGATAAGGGACGGGTGGTTGCGGTCGCGGCGCATCATGTCCCGGATGTTCTGGTACGTCCCCGACACGAACGAGGGGTTGTCGGGGAAGGTCTGCCAGCCGGGGATGGCGGCCTGCACCATGATGCCGAGTTCGTCGCAGGCGTCCAGAAACGCCGGGTCCTGCGGGTAGTGCGACAGGCGAATGAAGTTGAAGCCGCCGTCCTTGATGCGCTGGGCGTCGCGCCGCCCGGCGCTGGGCGAGAGGGCGTATTCCAGGTAGGGGTACTCCTGGTGGCGGTTGGAGCCGCTGATGCGGACTTCGTGGCCGTTGACGCGCAGGCGGGTGTCGAGGGCGAGGGTGCGGATGCCGATGCGGGTGTCCACTTGGTCTACGGGGGCGTCGCCCCGGCTGACGACGGTGCGCAGCGTGTACAGGTGGGGCGCGTCGGGACTCCAGAGTTTGGGGTCTGGGACTTGCAGCGACTGCGCCACTTCGTGGTGGTCCTGGGCGGAAATCAAAACAGGGGCGCTGACGCTTTCGGCGACGGCTTTTCCGTCCGCATTCAGGAGTGTGGAGCGTACCGTGACCTTGTGGGCTAGTTTATTGCCGTCGTTGGCAACGTCGGTGCGGACGTTCACCGTCGCCTGCTCATCGGACACGTTCGCGTAGGTGACGAAGACGCCGCCGCCGGCAACGACGTTGGCGGCGATGGGGTCGGAGACGTGGACGGGGTCGGTGACGGTGAGTTTGACGCCCCGGTACAGGCCGCCGGGGTAGTTGAAGTCGAGGCCGTCGGTGGGCTTGCCGGGGGGAACCTGATCGGTGTCGCGGTTGTCGAGCCGGGCGGCGATGACGATGGGTTTGCCCGTAGAGATTTGGTCGGTCAGGTCTACGGTGAAGGGCAGGTAGCCGCCCAAGTGCTGTGTTTTGTGGACGCCGTTCACCCAGATGTCGGCGATTTGCATGGCCGCGCCGAATTGCAGGGTGACGTGCTTGCCTGTCCATGAGGGGTCGGGGGCGAGGCGCTTGCGATACCAGCAGATGCCCTGCCAGGGGTGCGTTTCATCGTACTTTTCAATGCGGGGCGTGTGGGGGAGGGTGACGGCCTGCCAGTCGGCGTCGTCGAAGTCGGGGGCTTCGGGCTGGGCGGGCGGGGCGGCGTCCACGCGCAGGAAGCGCCAGCCGGTGTTGACCCACTGTTCCTTGCTGCCGGTCGCGTTGGGGGGCGGGGCGTCGGCGCGGGCGGCGGGGAGCGTCGTCATAGTTTGTATTATTCCGAGCGCGGTCAGGCAGGCGAGGGCGAGGCCGAGGGGCCAGGCGCGGGGCGTGGGTTTGTGTGTCATCGGTGGGGACAGTATATCAGGCGGTTGGGTTGGTGTCAATTGGGGGAGGCCTTGTGGCGGACACGGTTTCTGCCGACTTCAGCGCATAATTCCCCAGGAATAAGTTCCTGGGCTGCCGCAGAGAAGACTGCCCGCCTGCGCGGGCGAAGAAGGATCGCGGTTTGGCGTCAGGTAAAACCGTTGTTAACCTGTACGGTGGCGCAAACTTGTGATCCAATCGCCGAAGAAGGCTCGCTGTTCGGATACAGTGGACGGCTCGACGTCTGGGCCGGTGGCGAAGATGCTGACCAAATCAACGGTTCGGGCTTGCTCACCCATCCTCAACTTGTATACCTGTAGGCCTAATCCCATACCTCGGCTCATGCCGGACGGAAAAGCCGTGCGGCTGGCTCCGTAACAAAGAGGCATCAGACCTTCCGCTTCAAGGCGTTTACGAATGGTACACATCGCCTCGAAATAATCATCTTCGGTCGCCGTGATTATTTGGCCCGCGTAGCGCAGGGTGAGATGATAAATCTCGTCCATCTCATTCCAAATGAAAATACCCTTTTGCGCTGGCTGTTCGTCTGCGATGAGCATCACCGACTCTTCGTGCATGAGAGATGCCTCGGTAAATCTCTGTCATTTGGCCTGACGGTCAAACGGCTATCGTGCCACACATGACGGCGCTCATGTGGGAGGGCTAGGCGGAATGGCGGTCGCGTCCGGGGAGCGGCCTGTCGGCGCGGAGGTCGCGCTGCCACTGGGCGGGGTCGAGGTCGGTGAGCGAGTGCGAGCGGGCGGGTGCTTCCAGGGCGGCGGCCATGCGCCGGCCCTGGGCGGGGGCGGCGGTTTCGTCGGGGATCGTGACCTGGACGGGGACGGGGACGCCGGGCGGGAGGTGGCGCGGGGCGTCGGCAGGCCATTCGAGGTGGCCGTCGCGCAGGAGGGCTTGGTAGGTGGTGGGCATGATAAAGAAGTATATCACGGACAGGGTGGAAATGCGTCGGCGTGGGGGATTTTGGGGGTAGGGTTTTGCGCGGCGGTGAGGAGTGATGTTTACCCGGCTTCCAGTTGACGCCAGCGCATCATGTGGACAGGCAGGTTGAACCAGGCGATGCGGGTCGGGGTTTTGACTTGAACGACCTTGTCGCCTCGGAGTTCGCTGGGGTCGGCTTCGATCCACGTCTGGTTTCCGACGTAGGCGAGAACATGGACGCCGCTCGATGTGACGGCGATGTCGCCGGGTTGGATTGCTACGTCGTTGAGTTGATTGAGGCTGGGGGCGGTGAACAGGAGGCGCGTTCTGCCCCGATAGGTGTCTTTGAGGGCTTTGGCGGAGCAGTCGTTCCACCACAAGGCCAGTCCTTCACGGAGGGCCGAAGGGTTGGCGGTCGTCAGGCCCTGCTTCACGTTGGCGTCTATGAGCGCGGAGCGAACGAGGCCGGAACAGTCAATGCCGCTCCTGCTTTCGCCGCCCCAGACGTAGGTGGTTCCGTCGTAACTCTTGAGAGAGCGGACGTATTGCTGCCGGAGCGTTTGGGGGTCGCTGGGGCGGGAGGGGCAGAGAAGAAAGGCGATGAAGAGAGTGGAAGCCGTGAGGAGTGTGCGTCTGACGGCTTTGTGGGGCCATAGCAGCCAGAGTGCGCCGCTCCATAACGCGAGGACGCCGACGACCATCAACAGGCGGAGTGTGCCGAAGCGGATTGGGTAGAAGTGGATTGCGACGAGCAGCAGGAAAAGAATGGACCAGAGGGCGAGTCCGATCCTTTTCTCGTTGAGTTGTCGTTTCGGGTTGTCCATGTTCAGTGTCACAGGCGAGCCGCATTGTTTGCGTGTGATGATTATGGGAATGATACCCGGAAGCGGCATAACGGCAGAGTTCAGGGGCGCCCGCACCGGCTAATGCTACCGGAAAGCCCTGGCGAAGCCCGTGCAAGAATACGGCTGTAGGGCGTCGGCTGCAACGGTTGTTCGACCGCTCTGGGCAGCGGTTCTAGTGAATTGTCTGTGGGATGCTCGATACTAGCATCCAGATTAGCATGATAAGCGTCAAGGCCACCGGTATTATCACTCCGGCTTTGCCAAAGGGGGAGCGCAGACTCCACAGACCCAGGATAAAGCCCAACTGCAGGAACGTAATATCAAAGCCTTGTCGTAGACGGGCGATAAAGATGACGACCCCGACGAGGGAGCATAACATCGCAACTATACCAATAACAGAAACGAGAGAAGCGAACTTTCTCATCCTTATTGCACCTTGAGGTTCTGTATACCATATGCCTATGGTCAGAGCGGTCGAACTAGTATTAGACCGCGCCACGCGGCCTAATGTCACTGTAGGGAATTTATTACAGTTGTACGGCCTAGTCGCGCCCCGTGGAAGTATTCACGGCTTTGTGACGCCTAACGCCACTTAGGGGAGAAACACCGCTCTCCCGCGTTCGGCCCCCGAAAAAGTAGGCTCTGTCATCTAGTATACCGCGTGTGTGGGGAGAAATGACAACAGCATCGGCGGCGGTTTCCGGGGCGGTTTTTGGGGCGAAATGGGGGGTCTGCGATAGTGCGGGGTATATGCGGGGTAAGTAGGGGGAGTATCGGGGGTAAGTAGGGGGAGTGTGAACGGGGCTTGCGGGGGGTGGTTTTTGGGGCGGAATGGGGGGTCGGGAAGGGGCTGCGTAGAGTGTGCGTAGTA
>CAZZVX010000359.1:0-5147 GCA_964657535.1 Armatimonadota bacterium
CTGGAAGCCCCAGTACGGCGACCTGCCCACCATCATGCGCACCGCCTACGAGTGGTTCGAGAAGCACCCCCACGGCTACGGGGGATGACGGACAAGGCCCGGCGAATAAATTCGCGGCAACGAAAGCACAAAGCCCGCCTGCGCGGGCTAAGTCCTAGTCCGCGCAGGCGGACTTCGTGACCTTTTAACCGCGACTTCAGTCGCCGGGCCTGGAAGCCGGAACACCTGTGAACCACCCATGACCCTGAAACCCTGGACCGTGGAAGCGTCGCGCTACCTGCTGCGCGACCGGTGGCTGACCGTCCGCGCCGACGACTGCCGCACCCAGAGCAGCGAAAGCGTCGCGCCGTACTACGTGCTGGAATACCCGGACTGGGCGCACGTCGCCGCGTTCGACAGCGGCGGGCGGCTGCTCGTCATCCGCCAGTACCGCCACGCCCTGAGCCGCGTCTGCACCGAACTGCCCGGCGGCATCATAGACACCGGAGAATCGCCGCTGACGGCGATCCAGCGGGAGATGGCCGAGGAAACGGGACACGGCGCGGACGACTGGCAGCAGATATGCGCCCTCTCGCCCAACCCGGCGACGCACACCAACACCGTCTACGGCTTCCTGGCCCGCAACGTGCGCGCGCTCGGCGCCCCCGCCCCGGAAGCCACCGAACACATCACGCACGGGTTCATAGACACGCCCGCGCTTATGGGCATGATCGAGACGGGCGAATTCGCGCAGGGCCTGCAGGTGGCGACCGTGCTGCTCGCCCTGCGCCGATTGGGTGAAGGAGAATAATGCGGACGAGCCAATACTTCAGCGCGGACGGCCAGAACGCGCAGGACGTGCCGACCGAGCAGATCGCAGGGCGCCTCCACGCCAAAGACGGCGGCACCCTCTGGCTGGACATCAAAGAGCCGGACGACGACGACTACCGGCTCCTAGAAACGGAGTTCGGCTTCCACCCGCTGGCCTTAGAGGACCTGAAGGAGCGCGACCAGCGGCCCAAAGTGGACGAGTACGACAACTACGTGTTCGTCGTGGTCCACGAATGGCACCCGGCCCCCGAACGCGAAGACCTCGCCAAAGCCTGCGTCGAGCGCAGCGCCGAGATCAACGCCTTCGTCGGGCGCGGCTTCCTGGTCACGGTCCACACCGGCGAATCCCAGGCGCTGAAGACCGCCCGCAAGCGCTGGGAGGTCAACAAGGAGATGCAGAGACAGGGACCCTACGCGCTGCTGTACCTGCTGCTGGACTCCCTGGTAGACGACTACTTCCCGGCGCTCGACGCCTACGACGACCGCATAGACACCCTGGAACAGATGGTGCTTAAGCCCGCCAACGAGGCCGAAAGCATCTTCACGCACCACGGCAAAGACCCGGAAGAGAAGAACCCTCTGACGACGCTGCTGGGCCTGCGGCGCGATATGCTGGAGATGCGCCGCTACGTCGCGCCCCTGCGGGACGCCGTGAACATCCTGCTGCGCCACGTCGAGTCCGTGCAGGACGACGAGGGGGCCGAGTCCCAGCGGCGGGACCGCGCCCGCGCCTTGTTCGCCTACTTCCAGGACATCTACGACCACACCATTCGAGTCGTGGACAGCATTGACACCTACCGCGACCTGCTTTCGGGGACGCTGGACGCGCATCTAGCGGTCGCCTCCAACCGTCTGAACGAGATCGTCAAAGTCCTCACCAGCGTCTCGATCATTTTGATGACCTGGGCCACCATCAGCGGCATCTACGGCATGAACTTCACCAATATGCCCGAACTGCACTGGCGCCTCGGCTACCCCTACGCGCTCGGCCTGATGGTCCTACTAGGAATCATCGAATGGGCCTACTTCCGGCGCCGCCGCTGGATTTAAGAAAACAAATTCGCGTAGATCGTCTTGGCCGTGTTGATATCACGCGCGGACAACGGCACGTCCTGAGTCGGGGCGTGTGACGGGTACATCAGGTCGCTGGGGTCGTCGCTGTGGCCGGCGATGCCCAGCAGGTGGCCGAACTCGTGGGCCGAGGTCGTGCGCTGCCCGACGGTCAGTTCCGCGACGGTGATGTCCGGCCAGACGTAGATCACCGTCATCGCGGACGAGATACGGTTGTCCGAGACGTGCAGGCTCGTATCCCCCGTCTCCGCCGTCCCTGCAGGCCGAGGAATCACCTGGGTCGTCACGACGATATCCGCGCCGCCTGCGCTCGCCGCCTCACGATAACCCAGCACTCCCCCGGTCGCCGCGCCCCACCGATCAAAGCCCGCCCGGATGACATCGTTGACATGGGTCAAGCTCCCCCCCTGCGGCGTAATCGTAGTGTCATTGGCAAAAAACACCGTCAGCGGCAGCGACGGCCAGTAATCCAGCGTCACCAAATTCCCGTAATTCGGCGTGAACCGGCTCAAGTCCGGCTGAAAGCCGCCCGATGACGATCCGCCACCCCCACCCCCGCCGCCACAACTCTCCAACAGCCCGGCCGCCGTCAGCGCCAGAGCGGCACTCGCGCAACGGCCAAAGAATGCCCGCCGGGTCGTTCCCATAAAAGTTCCTTGCCTAACCATTCTGTCTTGACAAGTATGCTAGGCATCGGGATCAGGCTTCAGGCTGCCCTGAGCATCGGGGGCAAGCATGAGTTCATCCACGTAGCACCAGCCCCAGTCTTCGCCGGGCTGGAAGGACTGCATGATGGGGTGCTGAGTCGCATGGAAATGTTTGGTGGCGTGCTTGTTCTTGCTGGAATCGCAGCAGCCGACATGGCCGCATTCCAGACAAAGGCGCAGATGGACCCAGGTGTCACCCATTTCGAGACACTCTTTGCAGCCGTTGCCGCTGGGGGAAACCTCGCGAATCTGGTCGAGGTGCGTGCAGGCGGTCGCCATGAGAAATATACTCCTTTTCAGTCGTCTGAGACGATTGTACCCACTGGCCGGAATAAACACGCATCGCGCCTATCGGGCAGCGCAGGTCAGAGAAACGCTCACGGGTTCCCAGAAAACTTCTGGGCGGATAAAAAGGGCGGCAGGTGGGGCTGGCAGATGAGGGGAGAAAAACAAAACTCGGCCCAGACGCTTCGAGGCAGTCGTCTGGGCCGAGTGGATGGCGTGGCGCTACTTGTTCGCCGTGGGGGCCGCAGGGGGCGGCGCGGCCTCGGCGGGCGTTTCCACATCCATCGGCGCAGGCTGGTAGATCGGCGTCTGCTCCGTCGTGGAGACGACGGTCTCGCTGACCTGATTCGGCACGATCACCTGCTCACTGCCGGCGACGATGACCGTCGGCCCCGGCTGCTTCACCGTGACGTAGTGAATCTCCTGGGCCGTCCGGTACTGCATCATCGGGTTGCCTTCCCGCGCGGTCATCACCGGGTTGCCGCCCTTGAGCGCAAACACGGCGCTGTCCCTCGGCAGGGTCATCATGGTCGGATAGACCAGGCCGTTCGGACGGACAAGGAAGACGGTATAGCGCCCCGTCTGGTGCAGCCGCTTCTCGGTCAGATTGGCCTGCATATAAGCCCCAATCTGGCTCTCCGGCACATGGAAGAACTTGGCGTAGCGTCGGCGGACCGTCGGGTTCGTCCGCACCTGTGTCAACAGTCCCTGCAGGCCGCCAGCGGAGTTCGGCAGAAAGGAGTCCGGCAGGTTGCGCGGCGCGGCGGTCACGGCGATACGTTTTGCCGGGTGGGCGAGCGCCGCCGGTCCCGTCATCGCCAGCCCGATCCCCAGACCGGCGACGACACTCAGCGTCTGTACGAAATCACGTCGAAGCCTCATCTTCATTCTCCCCTTTGTCTCCACGACGGAACACCGACCCAGCGCGCCCGAAGGGATTCGAACCCCTGACACCCAGTTCCGAAGACTGGTGCTCTATCCACTGAGCTACGGGCGCAAACCCTCGGCCCATCTTCAGCCAGACTTATTATAGCATAGCCACTGCGGGAGTGCAAACTAAAATCCCTGCGGGGACTACCAGTTTTTCATCAGGTACAATCGGTAAAAGCGAACGGGATGTCAGCGGCAGAAGGAGAAAGACTGTGAGACAACGATCATTAGACGAAGTTCACGTTGATGAATTGCTCGAACGCGCCAGGGAATTAGGCCGCCGCGAACTCCATCTTCGACACGGCCTGCCGCCTTTCACCGGCCTGCAGGACGGGCAGCCGCAAGGCCTGATGTCGGAGTACGAACCGCTCACGCCGTTAGACATCCAGCAGATGGTCTATGGCATCATGCTGGACGAGCAAATTCGGCAGTGTGAGCGTGAAGGCCAAATTGGCTTTTCCTACGCATTTGGCCGCCGCGGAAAGTATATGGTTCGCTTTGTCCGTGACATCGACAGCAGCCGGGCGCATTTCCGTCAGGTTGTGGAAGAGTCGCTTTGACATATGGAGGGCGCGGACGTCAGAAACGCCCGCGCCCTCGGATGTTGCATATCCGTGATGCCGTGGCCTAATGCTTGGCGTCACCTTCAATCTCTACATCCCCGGCCTTCTCCACACGCAGTTCCTCGTGGCGCACGGTGTCCGACAGGTGTTCCGTCTCCGTCACCTGACGCTTGCCGATGCTCACTTCGCCCGTGACCACCGCCGTCTTGTTCACCGTCACCTGCTCTGCCATCAACGGGACGGAGATCGTCTCGTCCCGGAAATCGGCGTCGGTGGCGACACGGTTGACGGCGTGGCGCTCAATGACGACTTCCTCGTGCGTGACGGGGACATCCAGGTTCTTTTCTTCCGTGATGACCTCTTTACGCAGCGTCACTTCGCCCGCCTGCACCGTCTGCTTGCGGGCCGAAAGCTGCTCGGCATACAAGCGGATGCGCTGAAAGCCCTCATCGGCCAGGAGCGTATTGACCTCGCCGCCCGTCTGCGCGCCCGCGCGCTCCAGGAGCGGCAGGGCCTCGGCGTGGCGCTCCCCGCCGACCGTCACCAGGGTTCCGGCGTCGGGGTCGCTGCTTGCATCTTCCAAATACTGCCCGGCGGATGGGCCGGCGTACCGGGCCGTGTCAATTTCTTCCTCGCGGAAGCCTGCGCCGCGCAAGTGGCCGAGGGCGGTTTCGGCGCTCGGCGTGTCCGTGAAGTAGCCTGCGGTGGCGTTTCGGGTCGTCGTTGACATGATTTTCTTTCTCCTTGGTGTGTCGTTTGACAGTCGTCAATGTGCCGGCTT
>CAZZVX010000360.1:0-5146 GCA_964657535.1 Armatimonadota bacterium
CCACGTCCTCCAGTACGGCAAGGACGGCTACACCACCAACAACGCCCTCGAAGAACTCCTCCACCCCGACGTGATCCTCGCCTACGCGCTCGACGGCAAGCCCATCCCCCGCGAACACGGCGCCCCGCTCCGCCTCATCACGCCGCACCTGTACGCCTGGAAAGGCTCCAAGTTCCTTAACCGCATTGAGTTTCTGACGGCAGACAAACGCGGCTTCTGGGAAGTGCGCGGCTACCACAACCACGCCGACCCCTGGGCCGAAGAGCGCTTCGACTAAAGGAGACTGACATGAGTACACTCACAATAACCCTTGACCCTCGCACGGAAGCCGGTCTGAAGTTGATGTCTGAAACCGAAGGTACGGAGGCCGGCGTCATGGCGTCTCGGCTGCTCGCCCGCGCCGTTCGTGCCGCCCGCCCGCGCCCGGTTTTTGACGTAGAGCGATTAAAGGCTTATGCAGCAGAGAATGAAGCCGAAGAACTCGCGCTTGCCGATTCCGACCCTGCGCATCGGGCCGCGCTGCTGGCTAAGGAAGACGGCCTATGAAACGAAGCGATATCTGGATAGTTGATTTTGGTCCTCCTTCCGGGCCGGAACAGGCGGGCATCCGGCCTGCCGTTATTCTTCAAGATGACACGCTCAGCCAGCATCTGCCGACCACGATTGTCGTTCCCTTGACAACCAAAGTCAAGCGGCTTGCCATTGAAACGACGCTGTTTCTTCCTGCCGGGGAAGCGGGGCTGCCGCAGGATTCGGTTGTGCTGTGCCATCAAGTACAGGTTCGCGGCCAGGCAAGATTGCTGTCATTTGTCGGTACGCTCAGTGACACGCGAATGCGGGAAATTGAAGACCGCGTGCTGGCATCCATCGGGCTTTGACCGACATTCTCACCTGATGAGAATTTTCCAAAGTCACAACGGCTGACTTTCTGTTCCTGTCTCGGTTCGCCGGCCCTTTTGGTACACTGTTTTTGTCCGTGAATTGACTTTGTTTAGCGAGAACTGGAGAACGAAATGCCCGATGTCATCACCCTCTATGACGAAACGCTCTGGGGCGAAAAAACGCCCGCTCTGCGTCTGAGCCTGCTGTCCAGCCGAATCACCCTGCGCGAACTCATCCGCCGCCGCATCTACGAAGAAGTGCAGGAACACAACGCCGCCCCACACCTTCCTTTTCGTGGCCTTGTCACCCCCACTCCCGCCGAACGCGCCTTGAACGGCGAAAAAGCCGACCTGAACCGCCGCATTGACTGGGAAGCGCAGTACGAGCGCGCCCTGGCCGCCTTCGCCCGCAACGGCTTCTTCGTCCTGGTTGGCGACCAGCAAGTGGAAAACCTGGATGACGAGATTGAACTGAAAGTCAGCACTGACGTTTCGTTCGTCAAGCTCGTGCCACTAGTGGGAGGATAAAGCCATGACTTTTCAAGGCATCGTCCAGCACGTCAAGAACGCCCTCACAACCACACACGCATCCAGCACAGATACAGACCGCCTGATTGACGCCTTTTTGGACCAAACCAAGAATGAGCGATACTATGAGGTGCAGCCGAAAAAGTTTGTTGCCGGGCGAGAAATCCTCAATGCTGAACCGCGTCGGCAGATTGACACTCTGCTTCGGATGAATGAACGACAAATGGCTGAGTTTCAAGCGTCAGGAAGAACAAATTATCGCTTGCTGAAACTTGAAACAATGTTGATGCGGCGAACACTGCCGTTCTCAGCCGATGATGTGGCCCGCCTTCTCAAAACTTCCGCCCCAAGTGACGATCTGAAAGTTTTCCCATCTTATCTTTATCCGATTGGCTCAGGATTGGCAAAGATTGTTCGGGAGTATCTTGCTGCTGGTGCTGAGCTGACCTTGGCCATGCGTGCCGCCCTGGAAAAAATGCGCGTCAAAACTGCTCAATTTCAAAATGCAGAATGGCGGAAAATCACAAGCGCATTTGACGAATTACTGGGAAACACAACAGCCGGACTGCCCGATCCCGGAACCGCTTGGACTGATGCTGCCCTTGCGGTTTTGGACATCATGAGTGCGCCGGAACGGGCCACCTGGACAGCCTTGTTCACTCACGCTGCCACTGCCGATGGTTCCAAACCGAGTGCCAAATGGCTGACGGCGAGCGAGGCGTCTCGTGCCGCAATCAGTCAAGACGAATTCGCTCGGCGAGTCACGGACTGGATGAACAATGTCGCCCCGCCGCCGCCTTTCAGTGAAGCCGCGCCGCAGATGCCGCGTCGAAACGATGCAACCGAGTGGCGGGAATTTGTGAAATCGCCAGAGTACCAAGAATTTCTGCAGGCGAACGGGCTGTATCACCTCCGCCTTCAGGAGTACCTGAGCCGTATCAGCGAGAAGAACATCGCCATCCTCAAAGGGCTGGCGTGGTATGCAGCGGATATGCCTTCGGCGGAACTTGCGCGGGCGCTGGGCCACATGGCAGAGACGGCGTTTCAAAGCATTCGGGAGCGTGGCGCGTGGGCCAAGACCGCTGGAAATGCCGCGATCTGGGCATTGGGCCAGATGCCGAACGGCGTGGGGGTCGGGCCGCTGGCCCGGCTGAGGACGAAACTGCGGGACCGGAGCGCGCTCAAACTCATCGCGTCCAGCATGGAACAGGCGGCGGCCAAGTCCGGCATGACCGTAGACGAACTGGAAGACCTGGCCGTGCCGACGGGAGGCCTGAACGTCGAGGGCATCCGGCAGGAAACTTTCGGCGAGCAAGGCGCGGCGACGCTCACGCTAAATGCAAAAACGAACCTGCAATGGTTCGGGCCGGACGGCAAGCCGCGCAAGGCGGTTCCTGCGAGCGTCAAGCGCGAGTTTGCGGCGGACGTGAAGGCGCTCAAAGCCGCCGAGGAAGAGATTCGGCAGGCGCTGGGGGCGCAATCCGCGCGGCTGGACTGCGCCTTGACCGACGAGCGAACTTGGCCGCTCCCTGTCTGGCGCGAGCGGTATCTGAGCCACCCGATTTTGAGCAACCTCACGCGCCGCTTGATCTGGACGTTTGACGGGCAGCCAGGATTGCCCGTCGGTGACAGCATCACCGATGGCGACGGCGTAGCGCTTCCAGACGTGCCGGAAACGGCGACGGTCAAACTCTGGCATCCGCTTGGCGCGGACGTGCGGGACGTTTTGCGTTGGCGGGACGCGCTGGAAGGGCGCGGCATCACACAGCCTTTCAAGCAGGCGCACCGAGAAGTGTATCTGCTCACCGACGCCGAACGCGCCACGCGCACCTATTCCAACCGCTTCGCCGCGCACATCTTGAAGCAGCACCAGTTCAACAGCCTGTGCGTGCTGCGAGGCTGGAAAAATAGTCTGCGCCTGATGGTGGACGACAGCTACCCGCCCGCGACCAAAGAACTGCCCCGGCATGGCCTGCGGGCCGAGTTCTGGGTGGAAGGCATAGGCGAAGACTACGGCACGGACACCAACGAAACGGGAACCTACCTGCGCCTGGCAGCCGATCAGGTGCGCTTTTATCCGCTTGCCGCGCCGACAAATTACGCCCATGCTTGCGGCGGCGGCGACGCCGCCAACCATCTCCAAACGCCCGCCGAAGCGGTCTCGCTGGATCAGGTTCCGGCATTAGCCTTTTCCGAAATCATGCGGGATGTGGATTTGTTTGTCGGCGTCGCCAGTCTGGGCAACGACCCGAACTGGGCCGACGGCGGGCCGCAAGGCCGCTTCCGCGCCTACTGGCAGGACTACGCCTTCGGCGACCTGAACGCCTCCGCCAAGACCCGCGCCGACGTCTTGACGCGCCTGCTGCCCCGCCTGAAGATCGCCGGGCGGACAAAATTGGACGGGCGCTTCCTGGTTGTGCGCGGCGACCTGCGCACCTACAAGATACACCTGGGCAGCGGCAACATCCTGATGGAGCCGAACGACCAGTACCTGTGCATCGTGCCGAAAGCGGGCGCAGAAGACGGCGCAGGCGGCCTGTTCCTGCCCTTTGAGGGCGACCGGACGCTCAGCGTGATTCTCAGCAAAGCGTTTCTGCTCGCCGACGACTCGCGCATCACCGATCCCTCAATCACGCGCCAAATCAGGTAAACTATCGGCAAGGAGGGCTGTATAGAGTGCGCGCATTACTGCAAAAGATCGTCAAGCCGAAGCCGACCGGCATCACGTGCGAATACTGTGGGTGGAACGGCCCCGCCGCCGAACTGCAAAAGGCCAAATATCTGAACACGGACGGGACCCCATACGAGATCCGCGTCTGCCCCCAATGCCAGCGCAACGGCGGTCTCTACGACCACGACGCGAACAAAATCTAGTCAGGCGGGTTTCAGGAGATTTTCATATTCGCCTGCTATCATTGGAGACGGCACGGCCCGCCCAGAGCCGTCCGACTTCAAAGGGGACTTCCGATGACAACTAAGTTAGACACCACCGCCGGTGACGGCCTCAGCCGACGGCAGATGCTGAAAACTGTCGCCGGGGCGGGGATGCTCCTGCTCCTGCCGATGCTGCCCGGCTATGCGCAGGCGGCGGGTCAATGGACGACGGTGGGCAAGGCGGCGGACTTCGTCAAGAATCAGCCCGCGCGGGTCGCGCTCGACGGCGGCGGCGTCCTCTTCGTCACGCGCCACAGCGACACTGAACTTTCCGCCATGTCCGCCAAATGCACCCATCGCGGCTGTGAGGTGGGCTGGGATCAACCCGGCGCTGAGTTCAAGTGTCCGTGTCACGGCGCGGTCTTCGCCCCGGACGGCAAGAACGTCAAAGGCCCGCGCAAGAACCCGGCCCAGCCGCTGGACCCACTGCTGTCCGTCCCTGTCCGTCAGACGGGCGACAAGGTGGAAGTCAATCTGGCGTCCATCGCGCCCGCCGCGCTGCAGCCGGGGGCGGACGGCTGACCTCAGCCCTTGTCAGAGCGTTTTCGTCTGGCCGCCGTCCATGTCAATCAGCGCGCCCTGCAGGAACCGCCCGGCAGGGCTGACGACGAACGAGACGAGATGGGCGATGTCTTCCGGCTCGCCCAGCCGCGTGATGCGGGCGTCACGCACAAACTGCGCGGCGGCGGCGGCGACATCCGTTCCCTGCGCGGCGGCCTGCGTTTCCAGGCGTCGGGCAAGGCGGTCTGTCTGGATAGGGCCGGGGTTGATGGCGTTGACCTGGACGCCGTCGCGGATGCCGG
>CAZZVX010000361.1:0-5138 GCA_964657535.1 Armatimonadota bacterium
GGTCGTCACCCTGGATTGCCTGATCCGACTCAAGCGGGCCGCCGGGCGACCCAAATGGCGTAGGCGGCCAGGCCGAGCGCGAGGGCATCGCTGGCGTTATGTCCGGCGTCGGAAAGCAGCGCGAGCGAGTGCGCCCGCGCCCCGAAGAACGCCTCCAACGCGACAAATGCCAGCGTCAGGCCCAGTGAAATCCAGAGCAGCCGCCCGCTCGTCGCCCCATGCGTGTGTCCAGCCATCGCGTCCTGTCCTCGCCCTTTATTATACCTGGTCTCGGCGGCGTGACGCCACTTGACAAATTATTGACATTAGTGTAAAATGTTTTACATGAATGTCAAGTATTTGGGGGCGACGATCAGTGAGAAGCCGGGCCTGCGGGAACGGCAGCGGCAGGAGCGCGGCGAAGCCATCCTGCAGGCCGCCTTCTCGCTGATCATCGAACAGGGCTACGAGGCATTGACGATGGAAGGGCTGGCCGAGCGCGTCGGCATCTCGCGCCAGACGCTGTACCATCATTTCGCTTCCAAGGAGGAGATCACGCTCCGGGCGATTGTCGCGATGGTCAAGGAGGGGACGCGCGAGATCGAAGCTACAGACCCGGCGCTGACGCCGGTCGAACGCCTGACGGACATCACGCGCCGGCTGCTCGAACTGCGCTTCAGCCCGGCCCGCGCGGCGTTCGTCAAGGCCAAACCCGCGCTCCTGCCGCTCAAGTCCCACCCGGATTATCTGGCCGCGTTTGAACAGCGCGCCGCGGCGCTCGCCCGGATCGTGGAAGACGCCCAGGCGCAGGGCGAACTCCGCGCCGGCCTGCCGCCCCGGCTGGTCGTGCAGATGCTGCTGGGCCTGGTCTCCGACGCCCACTACGAGGACCTGATCGCCACGGGGCAAGCCTCGTCCGCAGCCGTCGTGGACGCCGTTGTCACGACATTCTTCCGGGGGCTGCGCCCCTAAAGGAACCTCATGTCTACCGCCACAGAATCGCCGACGCAGGTCGCCCTGGAAGAACTGGACGGGCAGCCGCAGGAGTACGAGGCTCCGCCGCCACCTCCCCCGTCCGCTCCCGCGTCGCCCACGCACGATGAAGTCAACCCGTTCCGCTGGTTTATTTTGGCGGGCCTAATTACAGCCGCCATTTTGCAGGTGCTGGACACGACCATCGTCAACGTCGCCCTGCCGCAGATGGCGGGGAATTTAGGCGCGACCAGCCAGGAGATCGGCTGGGTCGTCACGGGCTACATCCTCAGCAACGTCATCTTCCTGCCGATGACCGCGTTCCTGACGGCGCGCTTCGGGCGCAAGCGCTACCTGACGGCCTCGATCATCATCTTCATCGTCTCGTCGTTCTTCTGCGGCACCAGCCACAGCCTGCAGGAGATCGTCTTCTGGCGCGTCCTGCAGGGCGCGGGCGGGGCGGCGCTGCTGTCTACGGCGCAGGCGACTCTCGTGCAGGTGTTCCCGAAGGCCGAACAAGGCATCGTCCAGGCGATCTTCATGATGAGCCTGACTGTGGCCCCCACGCTCGGCCCGACGCTGGGCGGGTGGATCACGGACAACTACACCTGGAACTGGTGCTTTCTCATCAACGTCCCCATCGGCATACTGGCCGTCTTTCTGGTGATGACGTTCCTGCACGACACGGAAGCGCCGAGCCGGTCGGGGACGGTGGACTGGCTGGGGATAGGCCTGCTGGCGTCGGGCCTGGGGACGATGCAGTACGTGCTCGAAGAGGGCGAGCGCAACGACTGGTTCCAGGACAGCCTGATCACGACGCTGGCCGTCATCTCGGCGGTCTCGCTGGTGACGCTGGTCTGGTGGCAGTTGTCGCGCCGCAACCCGGCCCCGGTCGTGGACTTCCGGGTGCTGCGCAACCGGACGCTCTCGACGACGCTGTTTTTGTTTGTCGTGCTGGGCTTCGGCATCTACGGCGGCACGTATCTGTTCCCACTGCTGGCGCAGACCGTGCTGGGCTTCACGTCCATGCAGACGGGCCTGGCGCTGCTGCCTGGCGGGATCGCGACGGGCGTGAGCATCCTGGTCTGCGGCGCGATCCTCAACCGTCCGAAAGCCCTGTTTGACGTGCGGTGGATCATCGTTTTCGGCACCGTCGTCACGATGGTCTCGATGTGGCAGCTCGGCCACCTGTCGTCGGAGTCGGGCGCGGCGGACACGACGGCGGCCCTGCTGCTGCGCGGGCTGGGGACGGGCTTTCTGTTCGTCCCGATCAATCAGATCGCGTTTGCCAGTCTGGAGAAGCGCGAAGTCCAGCAGGCGTCGGGTCTGCTCAGTCTGTCGCGCCAGCTCGGCGGCTCGTTCGGGATCGCCCTGCTGGCGACCTTCGTCCAGAACCACATCCAACTCCACCGTGTCGAACTGCTCGGCCACTATTCGATGGGCAACCAGACGTTCACCGACCGACTGAACGGCCTCGCCGCCGGACTGATGATGCACGGCATGGGCGCCGCCGATGCGCAGCGCGGCGCGCTGTCACTGCTCGAACAGGGCCTGATGCGTCAGGCCATGACGATGAGTTACAATGACGCCTTCCTCATCATGCTGATCGTCAATCTCGTCACCCTCCCCGCCATTCTCTTGCTGCGCCGCCCCAAAGTCGCCGCCCACGTCGAGGCCGTCATCGAGTGACACGCTTCCTCACTCGCACATCGCCGCAACAGCAAAAGCGCCAGGACGATCATTCGCCCCGGCGCTTGCTGCGGAAACTCGTCTTAGGACGCTACGCAGGCTTGCGCGCCTTCTTCAGCGCCTTCGCCGCCGCCACTTTCACGGCCCCACGCCCGATCTTGACCGCTTTCGCAAACGCCACCTGTGCCTGCGCCGTCTGACCCGATTGCTGCAAGACGAACCCATAATAGTAGTTCGCTATGTCTGAGGCAGGCGCGAGTTGCAGGGCTGTCGTGAGTTCCTGCATCGCCTTGTCGGGATGGACTCTGCCAGTCCAGTCGCACGCCCCGTAAGCCGTCAAGCCAAGGGCGACGTGAAGGGCGACCAGAAAGTCCGCTGACTGCGACGTATCTCCTGAGAAAGAACCTTTCGCCTCTAGTACATCTCCTTCCGCAACGAGAGGGAGGGCCTTGTTGTAGGCGGCGACAGCAGACGCATATTGTCCTGTCTTGAGCAGCAGCAAGGCGTAAGGCAACAGATTACGCGGCTTATCAGTCCCTTCAGTCGCCAGCACCTGGTATGCCTGGAGCGCCTCTTGCTGTTTCCCTTCAGCGTTCAATGCCGCTGCTAGGACTTCTTGAGCGATACCGGAATCTTGCCCAAGAGCCAGCACCTGGCGTGCTTCATTCTCAGCCACATTATATTGGCCTGCGTCTAAAGCCTCTGCGGCGGCGCTATCTAGCAGTCCGATACGTATCGACAGAGCCTGCTCCTCCGGCGTGAGTGGCCTTGATCTGGACTCGAAATGTTGAGCGTAGGCAGATTGTCCAGCCAACGCGCAAACCACGCCCAACGAAAGGCCCAACGTCATGTGCAACAAGGCCATTTGTGTGTTCTTTTTCATTGTCTTCTCCTGTCGAACCATGCTTGAAGTTCGCGCCGATATAGCGCTGTATGTTCAGTAAGGCACGGGTGTAATTATTTGTGTCCACGACGGGAAGTGGATCGTGCGAACAAACGGAGTAGATGTGCTTGGGCTGACTGTCCCTGCCGCGTCCGAGCCGCCGTGTTGCGTCGCATAATCTGACCAACTGCCTGTGGTGGGGATACTGGCAACTCCGTTCGTACTCCAGGTAAAGATGCTTAAAGGTACCCACTGAGCAGAATTGGGCGGCTCGTACATAAGATAATCCTTGAACGATCCCTTAAATGTTGCCGATGCTGCCACGCTACTACCCCCTATTCCTGTGACACGCAAGCCAGGATTATCATCTTGTTGATACGGTTGAGCGACTTCCGTACAAACATAGTTGTAGATAGGACATTGTCCATCCAGGCCGGTTTGACCGTTGAGGGGGTCATTATGCTGTTGGCGAGGCGTCGTGCAAGTTGTATAACTGTCATTCGACGTAACGGTTTGCACAACCTCTAGTTTTCCCGTTCCGAATGTGGGTTGTGTCGGTGTTGAAACGGTGGCATTCCAGTACATTCCGCCCTTTTCGCCGGTGCCTGGCCCCGCCCATAGTTCGTAGTTGCTGTCTTGTGGGGCTGAGGTATTGACCTGCATATAGCCGCCTGTCCCGGTAGCTGCCCAGTCCGGCACCCTCACGATTACTTTCTGAGAAACCGTCACATTGAAGGCCGCGCCCTGACCAGTGGGCGGAGTCAACGCCACCGTGCAGGAGACAGTTTCAGATGTTTGATCTTTCAAGTCGTTCCAGTACCAGTGCGGCGAGGCAATATCCAAAGGGCCGGAGCCGTCAACTTCGTATGAGGCATTGGGATTAGGTGGCGTCATTACGATCTGTGGCGTAGTCGGCTGCCACGTCTGAAACGTCGTCCCGGTGACGGATCAGGAATATGTGGGCGGGTTTGCCGCGTTGTTCAACAAGGCAGACGGAATACCCATAAGGCTGGGGGAGCATCCCTGGCCGATGAGGATGTCGTAGTTCCCATTGCCGTCCGGTGTCGCGCCGCCTGGATTGATGGTGACAGGCGAAGGGGTGACGGTGAGGGAGCAGATGGCATCAATCTTGGACGGAGTCTGACTGGCACTCGCGGGCATCGTCACCGAAGCGCTCTGAGACACCGCAGACAGGGTGAGTGTTGTGCTGCGGCTGGGATTGTTGAGTACGAGGTAGCGCGTCCCGCTTGACACGAAGGACTGCACGGCCGCCGGCATGGTGGGCGTGGGCGCATCGCCGAGGCCGTCGGAAGCGCTGGGGGTGCCGCCCTGAGCAAAGCCGTTGGCGTCATACGAGTCGGCGGAGGATTTGGCCGTCTCTTGTACAATCGTGCAGGTGGGGGCGGGCGTGGTGTCGCCGACAAAGCCGGGCGTCCAGGTCAGAGTGGGCGTCACGGTGCCGGAGCAAGTGCAGGAGTAGGAGGCGGCGGCATCATTAGCGGGAGAACTGGAATTGTAGTTGGAGCCGCTGGGCCAGGAGGCGGGGCAACTGCTGTTGAGGGCGGGGCTGGCGGTGTTGGTGCCACTGGCCTGGCAGGTGACGGCCCAATAAGCG
>CAZZVX010000362.1:0-5136 GCA_964657535.1 Armatimonadota bacterium
GCCAGGAACGGCACTTCAATCGCGCCCTGCACGAGTTTGTCGGGGTTGAGCGCGCCCATCAGGCCGCCCGCCATGAGGCCGCTGTGCGGCCCCTGCTGGCCCATGAGAAAGACGCCGACGGTCTTCCAGAGGGCGTGGCCGGCGCGGCAGTGTCCCATCTCGCGCGCCAGCAGGTAGAGCAGGTCGTCGCCTTTGTAGTTGTTGATGAGAGCCGTGCCGATCAGCAGAAACGCGCTGCGGTCGCTGCCGTAGGTGATGGCGTCCCACATCTTGTCGCCGGACACGTAGATGTCGGGCATGAACGGCATCCCCAGCAGCCGCGCGGCCTGAATGGCGACATGGTAAATGTCCGGCAGTTGATTTTCGCCGAGCAGAATGGCATTGAACGAGCTTTCCACCCAGGGACGCCCGACTTTGTCGGAGACGGTCCGCGCCGCCGACGTCAGCGGCCCGATAGAGCGCAGTTTCGCCATAGCCACGCTGTCCGCGCCCCATTGAAAGGCGTTGGGATGGACGACATAGCCGGGCGCGAGCGGGCGCAGCCAGCGGCACTGCGGGCAGACCAGCAGGCTGGCGTTCAGCGTCGTCCCGTCGCCGCCGCAGATCGAACAGATGGTGACCGGTCCGCCCACCGTCATCGGTGCCGCCACGGGCTGCTGGGGGTACGGCGATTGCGGGTAAGGCTGCTGGGGGTACGGCGCCTGCCCCACGCCATTCCCCACCGGCGCAGGATTGACCGGCGCGGCAGACACAAAGGCCGCCCCGCACTGCGAGCAGAAGCGCATATTGGCTGAAGGCGGGCTGCCATGCCCGTTGGGGCAAATGAGAGGCGGATAATCAGGAGGCATGAGTTTCGTTCCCGTGTTTGAAAAAGTATCCCGGCTTGGAGCTATTGTATCACGATTCGAGATAAAAATATAGAGGGCGCATGAGAAAATTGGGCCATGCAAAGCGGGTCCCGTCCCGGCACATCCTGGCGTGAAACGCTGTTTAGAAGCAGGAAACCCTTGCCAGGAGATGGAAACGCTCACAGAGGACTTGCACACGATGAACAAAACACGTATTTTCCCAGCCGACCCGGAGCAACATTCAGAACGGACCAGCTTTCAGACCGCCGTCCCGTGGGACGCAGGGCTGCAACTCGGTTCCGATGTCGCCATGTGTTATGGGATTGGCCCGGACATCGGCGAACGCATCGCGGGCTGGAAGGCGCAGGGGTATCGGGTTCACGTGATGACCGGCGTGTCGTGGGGGGAGTATCAGGATTATTTGTACGGACGCTTTGACGGCATCAACCACGAGGACGAGGCGCAGACGGAGCGCAGCGGGCATAAAATTTCGCACGGCGGCGACGTTTATTATATGTCACCCGGCGAGAGTTTCGGCAAGTTCCTCAGCGTTGGGGTCAAGCGGGCTTTAGACGCCGGGGCGGAGGGGATTCACCTGGAAGAGCCGGAGTTTTGGGTGCGCGCCGGATGGAGTTTAGGCTTCCGGCGCGAGTGGAAGGCGTTTTACCACGAGGACTGGGTTCCCCCGGACTCCTCACCCGACGCGCAGTGGCGGGCGTCCCAACTGAAGTATTATCTGTACCGGCGGGCGCTGACCCAGGTCTTTGATTTTGTGAAGGCCTACAACAAGGAGCATGGGACGGACGCCAAGTGCTATGTCCCCACGCACAGCCTGATCAACTACGCGCACTGGGCGATTGTTAGCCCCGAATCCAGTCTGCTGAAAGTGGGGGCGGACGGCTTTATCGCCCAGGTGTGGACCGGCACGGCCCGCGAACCGAATGTCTACGAAGGAATCAAAAAGGAGCGGACGTTTGAGACGGCGTTTTTGGAATACGGCGCAATGATGAACGTCGTGCGGGCGAGCGGCGCGACGGTCTGGTTCCTGAACGACCCGATTGAGGACAATCCCCGTTACTCGTGGCGCAACTACCGGGAGAACTGGGAAAGCACGCTGACGGCGTCGCTGCTGTGGCCGCAGGTGTGGCGCTTTGAGGTGATGCCCTGGCCGGAGCGTATCTTTCACGGCAAGTATCCGACCAAAGACCGCGAAGAGCGCGCGGCTGGCGAGGCGGTGGTGAAGGAAGCCCTGCCGACAGCCTATGGCACGGAACTGATGACGGTCATCAACGCCCTGAACGACATGAAGCAGCCGCAGACAGAGTGGGAGTGCGGGACGCAGAGCGTGGGCGTGGTCGTCGCGGACACGATGATGTTTCAGCGCGGCGAGCCGTCGCCGTCCGACCCGAATTTAGGCTCGTTTTACGGGCTGGCGATGCCGCTGCTCAAGCGGGGTCTGCCGGTCGAGCCGGTGCAGATGGAAAACAGCGTCCTGCCGGGCGCGCTCACGCCCTACAAAGTGCTGCTGATGACGTATGAGGGCGTGAAGCCGCCGAACGCGGAGGACAGTGTCGCCGTTGCCAACTGGGTGAAAGGCGGGGGCGTGTTGGTCTTCGTGGACGATGACCAAGACCCGTTCAACGCCGTTCGCGCCTGGTGGAACACGGCTCCTTTGGGTTTTGCGACGCCGCGAGCGGCCTTGTTTGCCCATCTGGGAATTGCCACCGACGCGGTTCCGGGAACGCACCCCGTTGGCAAAGGGGCGCTTCTTTACCATGTCGCCAGTCCGGCGGCGTTGTCGTATCGAAGGACGGGGGCCGATGTTGTCCGAAACCTCGTCCAGAGCGCCTGCCAAGCAGCGAACCTGCCTTACCGGGAGACAAACTATCTCGCCTTGCGGCGCGGGCCTTACATTGTCGGCGCCGGGCTGGACGAGTCGCTGCCGGACGCGCCGCTGACGCTGACGGGCCGGCTTGTAGACCTCTTTGATGCCCGCCTGCCGATTTTGGACGCCGTCACCCTGACGCCCGGCCACCGGGCGTTCTTGCTGGACCTGGACCGGATGGGGGACAAGAACCCTGTTATCCTGGCGGCGGCCTGCAAGACGCGGGGAATGCGGCGGTTGCCGGGCGGCGGATTTCGGTTTCACGCCGCCGGACCGGACAAGACGGAGGCCGTCGTCCTGCTGCGCCTCCATGCGCCGCCCCAAGACGTGAGTTTGGACAAGCAGCCGCTTCCGTCCGCTGCACAGGCCTGGGATGCGGCGACACAGACGCTCCGGCTGCGCTTTCCCAATTCTGCGTCCGGCCAGTGGGTCACGATTCGGTAGGGCGCGGCGTCTTCGGGTATAATGACCGGGCAGAATGTGAGGAACGAAGTGCTCGAAGATGTCGTCAGACGAATAGAAGGAAACGAAATCCGGCTCCGTGACCTGAGCGGGCCGCTCGACATGGACGGCAAGCGGCGTGAGATTGATGCGCTGGAAGGGCAGGCCGCCGACCCGCAGTTTTGGGACGACCCGGCGGCGGCACAGGCGCAGATGCAGCGCCTGAACGCGCTCAAAGAAGGCCTGGCGCCCTGGCAGGCGGTGCGAAAGCGTCTGGATGACGCCCGGACGCTGGCGGAACTGGCGACGCTGGAAGACGACGCGGAAACGTATGCTGACGAACTCGCCGGGGAGATGGACGCCGTCGCCGCCGCGCTGGACAAGTTGGAAATTGAAACGCTGTTGTCTGGGCCGCACGACGACGCTCCCGCGATTTTAGAGATCAACGCCGGGGCGGGCGGGACGGACGCCAACGATTGGGCGTCCATGCTGCTGCGGATGTACCTGCGCTGGGCCGAACGTCACAATTTCAAGGCCGAACTGATTGACGAAGTGGAAGGCGATGTCGCCGGCGTCAAAAGCGCGACACTGCGGATTCAGGGCAAGCACGCCTACGGGCTGCTGCAAGGCGAGCGCGGCGTGCATCGGCTGGTGCGCATCTCGCCGTTCAACAGCGGCGGGACGCGCGAGACGTCGTTTGCGGGCGTGGATGTCGTCCCGGAAGTCGCCGAAGTGGAAGGCGTGGACGTGCCGGAAAAGGACCTGAAGATTGACTTCTACCGGGCGAGCGGCGCGGGCGGCCAGCACGTCAACAAGACCAGCAGCGCCGTCCGCATCACGCACCTGCCGACGGGGATCGTCACGAGCTGCCAGAACGAGCGCAGCCAGGGGCAGAACAAAGCCTTTGCCTTGAACGTCCTGAAAGCCAAGTTGCTGGAACGCGCCCGCGAGGAAAACAAAGCCAGCATCAACGAACTGCGGGGCGAGCGGCGCAACATCGAGTTCGGCTCACAGATCAGAAATTACTTTTTTCAGCCGGAGACGCGCGTCACCGACGACCGGACGGGACTGAAGACCGGCGACATCCTCCGCGTGATGAACGGGGAGATTGACGATTTTCTCGACGCTTACTTGCGCTGGCAGCGCGCCCAAAAGGAACAACTATGAACACCGCCCGCCTCGGACTGGGCATCAGCCTTGCCGCCCTTTCTTTGAGCGCGTCTCTCTCTGCCGCCCCGCTGGCGACCAAATCGCACGACGCGGTTCAGCTGCAGGCCACGCTGACCGGCGCGGGCAGCGACGCGGAGGAAACCAACATGGGCGACCTGATTGCGGATGCCGTCCGGCAGACCGGAGGCGCGGACATCGCCCTGGTCGCGGCGGACGAGGTCGGCAGCGCGTCCGTTCCCGCCGGGAACGTCCCGGCGTCTAAGATCGTTGACGTCTTGCATTACGCGGACGATGCCAGCGACACCGTCGTTATTCTCAACCTGACCGGGGCGCAGGTGCTGAAGGCCGTGGAGCGCGGCGTGTCCCGCGCCCCGCAGCCGTTCAGCGGCTTTTTGCAGGTGTCCGGCCTGCAAGTGCGCTATGATTCTTCGGCCCCGGAAGGCAAGCGCACCAGTCTCGTCGGGGCGCAGGGGAGCGAGATTTCCGCGACCCGCACTTACAAAGTCGCCACCACGCGCCCGATTGCCGACGGCGGCTTGGGCTACTTTCAGGTCTGGAGCAAAGGCGATGTCGCGTCCAGCACGGGCGTCTCGGTCGCCGACAGCCTGGCAAATTATTTGAGCGGTCACAAGACCATTTCGGGGGCCGTGGAAGGCCGGATCACGGCCAGTCGCTGACAAGGAATTGCGTGTGTTCCTAAACCGTATTTCCCCAGGAATGAATTCCTGGGCTATCGAAGAGCGGACTGCCCGCCTGCGCGGGCGAGGCAAGACGCTGCGCGGCGATGTCGTC
>CAZZVX010000363.1:0-5114 GCA_964657535.1 Armatimonadota bacterium
GCTCATCGGTCAGACCCTCTTCATCCGCGTCCGAGGCCGAAGGCAACGCCCCGGAAAGCGAGACTGAGACAGGGGCCGCGCCGCCCTGCGGGGCAAGCCGCTCCGGGTGCGGGCCGGCAAACCGGGTCGGCCCGGCGGTCACGTCGTCCATCGGGAGGGTCGCGGGGGCGGGGAACAGCGTCTCCCGTTCCCGCTCCGTCATCATCCGGTCGGCCAGCACGGACAGGTCGCGGATGCTCACCCCATCTACAGCGGCGAGGCCCGCGATGCGCGAACAAAGGTCCGGGATGGCCCGGTACTTTGCCAGCGCCACCCCGTGGCCCTGGGTCAGACCGCCCGCCGCCTGGCCCCGGTCGATCAGGTCCTGCACGTCCGCCGGCAGTTCCAGCAGCTGCACCGCGTTGCTGACCGCCGACACGCTGAGCGAGTAGCGGTCGGCGATCTGGGACTGCTTCTGGCCCTGGCGCATCATCTGGGCGAACGCGCCCGCCTCCTCGATGGGCGTCAGGTCCCTGCGCTTGACGTTCTCGGAGACGGCCATCTGCAGGTGCGTGACGTCGGTCAGGTCCTCCCGCACCGTCGCCGGGATGTGGGACCAGCCGAGGAGTTTGTAAGCGCGCCAGCGCCGCTCCCCGATCACAATCGGCAGCGCCGGGGCGTCCGCCGCGCCCGCCGCCACGTCGGCCTCCAGGCGCGCGACCCGGTCGGCGAGGCGCGGGGAGAAAGGCCCCAGGCCGCCGGACAGGGCCTCGGCGTCGTCGCGCAGGACGACGGGCTGCATCAGGCCGTTCACGGCGATGTCCGCGGCGAGGGCGCCGATCTCCTCGGCGCTGAATCGCTTGCGCGGGTTCAGGTCACTGGGAGCGGCCCAGGCCAGCGGGATCGCCAGCACCTGATAAATCTTAGGCGGCGCAGGGACGGCTTCGTTTATCGCGGCGTCGACAGTTTCGGCGTCGGGAATTACACACGTGTGTAATTTCTCCGTTTCTGATTGATCTTTTTCTGATTGATTCTGTTCTAACGGCGGCGGTTCGGCAAGGGTTGTCATCGATTCTTTTCCTCCACAATGTCTCGGTAGTCCCGAAGGCCCGAAGGTTTTCAGGGCATCTTTCGGGTCGTTCAGGCCGGCACCTGAAGTTCCGGCACCTGATTTTCCTTCGCCACGCGCGTCCCGTGTTGCCGACGCTTACTGACTGTCCGCTGGTTTGCGATGGCGACGCGGAACAGTTCCTCAATGAAGTCAACTTCCGCCTGCGCGCGCCGCGTCTCGGCCCGTTCGCGCTCCTGCCGGGCGAGAAAGTCCATTCCATCGAAGTCCGTCCTGGGCAGGGGCGGCACGAAGTCGCCCGTCTGCGCGGTCGCACCCACCCGCCGCACTCGTTGCCCCTGCCCGGTCAGCACATACAGGTAAAGCACCTGCAGCGGGTCGCGCGGGTTGGTCAGCTGCCACTTTCCCGGTGACGGATGGGACAGCGTCCACTCCGAGGCCTGAATGGTTTCCTGTTCAGTCTCCTGTGCCTGCGTGATGGGCATGGGTTTTCCTCAGCGAAGCCAATGCACAAAGGCAAGCACGGCCAGCGCGAACGCCAGCACGAAGACTGTCCAGTAGCCCCGCAGCGGTGGGACAACCTGCACCCGCCGCGAAGCAGGACAGAAAGGTTGAGGAACGGGGACGGAAGCCGGCCAGTCCTCCCCCCGCGCCTCCGCCTCCCGCCGCCGGGTCGCCAGCGCCGACGCCTGGGACACCTCGCGCACCCGCACCACGTCGCGGAAGTCTTCCGGGCAGAGCGCCTCGGAGAACGCCCGCTGGAACCAGTCCTTGCGGGCCAGGGCGGCGTCCACGGGACTCGCGTAGAGGGCGACGACGGCGCCGCCGCACTCCCGCGACGGCGCGCACAGCAGGCCGCTCGTCCGCCGCTCCTGCAGGGCGAAGTAGCGCGGCAGCAGGGCCTCGCCGGGGGCAGTCAGGCCGCCCGCGCGGCCCATGAGCAGCGGCGACGGCGCGAACGCCTGGTCCGGGATGGCCGGCGCCTCCGGGGCCGGCCGGAAGACCCTGTCCGCGCCGCACTTGCGGTCGGCGCGCGTCCAGGCGAGAGGGTCGTTGGCGAGAGCGTCGCCGGTGTCCATGAGTTCCTCCACTGAATTCCCTCCTTAGCCGCAGCGGCCAACTCTATCATCCGCGTCCCTGTCCGCCCACTCGGTCTCCGCCCCCATCTCCTCCGCGCCGAACTCGTGTTCGGCGGCGCGCTCCGAGGCCAGCATCTGCAGGGCCGCCTGGGGGCTGATGTCCCGCCTGCCGAAGACCGGGCTGACGTGCAGGGTCAGCACGTCCCCCGGCTCCGCCTTCATCAGTCTGCCGCCGGCGAGGTAGTAACCCGGCTCCAGCGCGACGATGGACGTGATCTGTTTCATGGCTGTCCGCCTCCCCGCGTGAACGTGACCGTCCGCGCCTCCTGACACTTGCGGAAGTGGATGATCTCCCACTGCCGGACGTAGTCCAGCACCGTGAGCGCCATCCTGCGCGCCTCCCACTCCGGCATCTGGACCGTCAGGCTGTCCGTGACCCGCACCATCCTGACCAGGCCGCTGCCATAGATTTCGCCGTCGCCGTTGTCCACGCGCAGCACGAACGGCTGCCGGTACTTCGTCTCTTTGGACAGCGTCAGCACCCGCGCCTCGACCCGCCCGTCGCGCTCGTTGCCCTTTTCGTCCTTGAACTGGGTGAAGAGGCCGTGCAGGATGTCGTGGCAGAGGAGTTTGCAGTCGTCGGCGTCCACGAAATGCCGCACGCGCTGGTTGGCGCGGTACTGCTCGTCAAACTCCACCAGGGCGACGGCGAGCTTGCTGCGCTTCGGGTCGTAGGCGAGCAGGTCGCTGATGTCCAGCAGCAGGTCTTTGGCGACGTAGCGGAAGATCTGAATCCGCGTTCCTTCAAAGGAATCGGGGTAAGCGTTTTCGGTGTGAGTGTTGGCGCTCATGCCGGCACCTCCAGGGACGATGTGGGAAACTCGTTCCATGTCCTGCCGTCCAGAAGCCTGCCAGCCCAAGCCTTGCCGAGCTTGACAAACTTCAAGTCGTCGGAGACAGTCAAGACCGCGCGGCGCTTATACTCGCCCGACGGCGCTCCTTGAAAAAGACGTTCTTCTACAGTGTAGGTCTCTGAGTGAAAACCGCTTCCCTGCTGGCCTCGCCAGTAGCCGTCTAGCGGACCGCCTTGAATGCGCTCAAACGGACAAAGTTCGCCCCATTGTTTGAAGTGAAAGGGAACTCCTGCCGACACGCATTCATCGCGCAGAGAACGGAACCAATCTGGGTGAGAGGGCCGGGCCTCCGGCCCGGATTCCCCGCCGGTGATGACCCACTGAATTGACCGAACAGGATGAGGTTTGCCGAGCGGACTGATCCATTCCGACGCCAGATAATCTCCGATCTCCACATTTTCCAGAAGAGGCTCCATGCTCAGAAAATTGGGGCAGGGGAGTTCCAGCAGGCGCACGATGTCCCTATCCGCATCCTTCTGCGTCCCGACGGAAATACCGCCCCGAATGTTAGCCGGCCACCGATCAAGCCAGTGCGGTAGCACCATTCCCGCCACATTGCCGATGCGCTTGGTCAGCACCAGAAACTCAAGCCAGGTCAACTCTTCCATCACCCGCATGGCCCGCAACCGAGTCTCGTCCATCAGGTTCCGGTCGGGGTGATCCAGCGCCAGGCGCTCGAAAAAGTCGCCCATGCTCATCACAAACACGCGCGCCTTCTCGCCTTTTGCCTGCGCTTTGGCATTCCATTTCGGCAGATCGCTCCATACGGATTTGATAAAGCGGCGACGGGCGTGGGGGCCGAAATGACTGTTTTCCTTGCCGGCATAGCGCGTGTCCTGTTTGTCGGCATAGCAGTGGTCACACAACGCCGACACATGGACGCAGCCCCACCAGAAGTTGGCGGTGTGGTCGCACCAGGAAATCTCTGTGATTTCGCCCATGATTACTCCTCGCCCCGTTCCCGGCGGCTGAGCGCCGACGGCGTGACCCCCAGCCGGCCCGCCTCCTCCCGGACGCTGACGCCCCGCCCGATCCGGTCCTCCCGCATCCGCTGCCCGGCGGCGTAAGCATCCGCCTGCGCCGCAGTCACCTTCCCGGTGCCGCCGCAGCGGGAGCAGTCCGCCGGCCCGATCCTGGAGTCCCGGCGGTTGGCGGCGCAGGCGAAAGTCATCACCTTGCCCTCGCCGCCGCAGAACGGGCAGTTCGCCGCTCCCGGTGTTCCCGCCACAGTGTCGGTGGTAGTTTCCGCGATAGTTTCGGCAACAGTCTCAGCCATGAACGGCCTCCGGTCCGCCCTGAGCGGTCGCCGCATCGCGCAGGGGCAGCGCGTGACTGCGGGCGTACTCGGCGCGGCACGGCCCGCACCGGCGCACGATGCCGTAGTGAGTCGAGATCGCCAGAACGCCCCGGCTCTCCTCGCCGCACTTGGGGCAGACCGCAGGGCGGCCGGTCGCGGGACTCAGGCGCTGGGCGCGGCGGTGGCGGCGGAAACGCTCCTTATTCATGCCGCCCGCCTTTCCCCGCCAGCTCGCACGGGCAGCAGAGTTCGGTCTCCGGGTCCACCTCGGCGGCGGGCATCCACTCGTAGCACCCGCAGCACCAGTCCAGGCCCAGGGAGTCGACGCAGCCCGTGCAGAGCGCCTTCACGGGGCGGGGGTCGGGGACGGGGACGCCGGGGCGGCGGCGCTCGTAGCGCTCGATCACGTCCACGCCGTCCCCCTCGGCCCTGCCGCACTCGGCGCAGACAAGCGTGGACGCCCCCGTGACGACGTCAGGGAAGAGGATCGCGCTAGGCATCGGCGGCGCCCTCCCCTTCGGCGCCCGCCCGCATCCGGGCCAGGCGGGCGTCGAAGCCCGCGCGCCAGGCGGGGTCGCCCTCGTACTTGCGGGCGAAGAAGTCGCGGAAGGCCGCCCCCGCCGCCTGGGCCTGCTCCGGCGTGAGGGAGTGTATCTTTGGCGCGGGGATCGTCAGGGCCTCCGGCGGGACCGAGTGGACAGCCGGGGCGGGGACGCGGGGCAGGGAGCCGCCGGCGCGCGCCGAGTCGCGCCGGCGGGAAGTCTTATCTTTCAGGG
>CAZZVX010000364.1:0-5095 GCA_964657535.1 Armatimonadota bacterium
TCGCGAAATACGGCGCGACGACGTTCGGTTCCACGAAATAACACACTTCATTGTTGGCGTCGGGTAGCCCCTTCTCCGGCTCCGTCAACTGGAAATCGTAGAAGGCATAGACGCAGGTGTCCAGTGTCGGCTGACGCTTCAGCAAGCGTGACAAGAGGGCCAGGTGTGTGGCCGGCCCCGTCCCGCCCAGACCGATGTTGACGACGGACAATGGGTGCGACTGCGCTTGCAGCTGCTGCTCGACGACTTGTTTATCAACCCCCGCCTCGATCAGCGAGTTGCCGACGAACACCAAGTCCGGGTGCGGCACGGCGTCCATCCGCTGAAGCACCTGCGACGGGGCGGAGTGGCGGGCGGCGCGCGTCACCACCAGCGCGTTGAACGCCGCGAACAGGACAAGCGTGCCGAGTATCTGTATCCAGAAGTGTCTTCGCGTCATAGAGCGCTCACTTTTCAGAAGTCAATGTAAATGAATTTGGAGCTTTGCCCGCAGAACACAAGCGCGACTGCCAGCAGGACGCCCCACCAAAGACCCCAGAAGATCGAGGCCGTGGCCGGGAGGCCGCGAACAGTCGGCGAGTCGCTTCGGCCCATCAGATAGTCCGCCGCTTCCTTCAAAGCAGCGACCTGAGCGCTGATCTTTTGGGACATACTTTTTCTCCGGTCAGCCGCGCGCCAGGCGCAGCAGGAAAGCCGTCGCCGTCGGAAAGTCCATCGCAAAAAAGACCCAGCCGAAGTTAACGGAAATGAACGTCAGCGCCCAGGAACTCAGGACGACGTACCAGCGGTTCGCCGGCGTCTTGACATAGGACGTCCACAGGCGATGGACGGACAGCAGAACCGCGTGCCACAGCCCCCAGGCGACGAAGTGCAGGGCAGCCCCGTGCCAGATCCCGCTCGCGAGCATGACGAGGAACAGGTTCCGGTAGACCAGGATCGGCTTGACCCGCGAGCCGCCCAGCGGGATAAAGATGTAGTCAATCAGCCAGGAGTACAACGACATATGCCAGTGCCGCCAGAACTCCGAGATGTTCCGTCGGAAGTAAGGCCAGTCGAAGTTTTCCGGCACCCGGATGCCGAACAGCCGCGCGGACCCGATGGCGATGTCTGAGTAGGCCGAGAAGTCGAAATAGATCTTGATGCCGTAGGCGAAAAGCCAGCAGAGCAAGATACCACGGCCATGCGCCTGCGCAATATCGTGCCGGTTCAGGTGGTCGGTCACGGACGTCAGCAGGTCCGCGACGGCGAATTTCTTCACGAGGCCGACGAGAATGCGCGTGACGCCCCGGTTGAAGTCGAGCGGCCAGTCACGGCTCGGCGCGAGCATCTTCGGCTCGAAATCTTGATAGCGCTTGATCGGCCCCGCCACCATCGTCGGGTAGAAGAGGACGAACGCGAGGAAGTCCGGCAGGGACGCCGGTTTGAGTTTCCCCTTTAGGCAGTCCACTGCGTAATGGATAAACTCGAACGTGAAGAACGAGATGCCGAGCGGCAGGAACGCATCGCGCCAGTAAAATGGGCTGCGTTTTGGGCTGCCGAAGACGAGAGACCCGGCAAAGTTCAGGTACTTGAAAAAAAACAGGATGAGGACGGCCTGAGCGACGACGAACCAGCACAGCCGGGACCCTGGCTTACACAGATAGACCGAACAGACGGACTGCCACAGGATCAGCAACAGGCAGAACGCGCCGGCCTTGCCGCCGACCGTTGTCAGCGAGAAGTAGATGAAAAACGCGCTCCCGGAGAACGCAATGATCCAGGGGCGAATCGCCGGGGAAACGACACGGAACAGAATGACGGCGGGCAGCAGAAAGAGCGCGAAATAGACGAGGGTATTGAAAATCATGCTGAATCATTATCGGCGTGCCGGTCAGACTTCACCGCAAGCGCCGCGCCGGACAAAAACACTCACTATTATACCATCTCGTTTTGCTGATTGAGCGGGCTGGGTTAATAATCTGCTAATGCTTTGTGGCAGTCCGCAACTGTCGGGAGACGATCCCTTCCAGAATGCCTACCGTGCGGCGGATGTCGGTTTCGGTTGTCGCGCGGCCCAGCGTCAGACGGATGGCGCTGCGGACGCGGGAGGCGGGCAGGCCCAGGGCGAGGAGGACGTGGCTCGGCTCGATGCTGCCGGACGTGCAGGCGGAACCGGACGAGGCGGAGACACCCGCCATGTCCAGACTGAGCAGGAGACTCTCGGCGTCAAGGCCGAGGAAGGAGATGTTGACGTTGTTGGGCAGGCGCTCCGTCGCGTGGCCGTTCAGAACGGCACTGGGAATGCGGAGGGTCAGTTCAGAGATCAACAGATCGCGCAGCGGCGACAGGCGAGCGGCCAGAGCGTCTCGCTCCGCCGGCATGAGGCGAACAGCCTCGGAGAAACCGACGATGCCGGGGACATTTTCCGTCCCCGCGCGGCGCTCCCGCTCCTGCCCGCCGCCGTGCAGCCAGGGTTCGATGGGGACGCCGCTGCGGACATAGAGCGCGCCGACGCCCTTCGGACCGTATATTTTGTGAGCGGAGACCGTGAGTAAATCGGCGCCTAAGTCCGCGATGCTGACGGGCATCTGCCCGAAAGTCTGCACGGCGTCCGTGTGCATCAGAACGTCCTGCGCGTGGACAACGTCAGCGATCTGTCGGATCGGCTGCACCGTGCCGACCTCGTTGTTGGCGTGCATGACCGAAACGAGCGTCGTCCGGTCGGTGAGGGCGTCGGCGACCTGATCGGGATGGATGCAGCCTTCGGGGTCGGGGCGGAGATAAGTGACGGCGAAGCCCAGCGTCTCCAAAAAACGGGCGGAGCGGAGGACGGCCTCGTGTTCTATCTGCGTGGTGACGAGGTGATCGCCGCGCTCGCGGTGGGCCAGCATGATGCCGATGAGTGCGGCGTTGTCGGCCTCTGTCCCGCCGCTGGTGAACGTGACCTCGGCGAACTCCGCGCCCAGCGCCCCGGCGACGGCCTCGCGCGCCGCATCGAGCGCGCGCCTAGCGCGCTGGCCGTCCGCGTGCAGGCTGCTGGGGTTGCCGAAGGCGTCACTCAGGTAAGGCGCCATCGCCTCCCGGACTTCGGGCCGCAGGGGTGTCGTCGCGGCATGGTCGAGGTAGATCCGCTCGCTGCTCATGCCGTCATTGTACCCGCGCGGCCCCGAACGCGCTTGCGTCAGGCGTTCGCCGTTCCGGTGACGGTGTCCGAGTCGCGGTCGGCGTCGGCGCGCAGTTCCACGACGGCGTCAGAACCCGTCGGTTCCGCTTCCTCGGCGGCCACGGCGGTGTCGGCTTCCTCGACCTGCTGCGCCGTCGAAGACACATGGACGGACGCGATGGCGACATCTTCAGCCTGCGCAAAATCCAACTTGGGGTTGTGCGGCAAGTCGGCCACGCGCAGCACGTCACCGATCTTCAGTCCCGACACGTCCACGTCCAGGTGCGGCGGCAGGTCGGTCGGCTGGGCGTGGACGGTGATCGCTTCCAGTGTCTGCTCCAGGAGAGCGCCGTTGAGGGCCACGTCCTGGGGCGTCCCGACGAGCTGGATCGGAATCTGCGCCGTGACCTTGTCGCCCTTCTTGACCTGATGGAAGCCGATGTTGCGGAAGCCGCGCGTGATCGGGTCGCGCTCCAGGTTGTCCACAATGACGGTGTGTGTCTTGGAATCACCCGTGATCGTCAGGTCAATGATCGTGTTCATGCCGGTCTCGGCCATCAGCACGTCGGCGATGCCTTTGGCCGGCACCTCGACGAGCAGCGGTTCCAGGCCTTTGCCGTAGACGGCGCCCGGCACGAAGCCCTGGCGCAGACGCTGTTTGCGCTGGCCCTTGGTCTGGCCCGCGCGTTTGGTGACGGTGATGTTCATGTGTGTCTTGTCCTCAATAATTTTGGCGGGGAAGGCCCCGGCCCGACAGACAGTGTACCCGTTTATGACCTGTTCGCCAACAGTCCGGCAAACTTTTGCTGCGTGATGCCCCGACGGGCTTGCAGCGCCGCCTGCTGGTCGGACGGCAGCAGTCGGCCCAGGGCATCCATAACGTGATTGTAAAGATCGCGCATATCCGAATTGGTTTGGGCATCTCGCGCGCCGCCCGCGTCGGCGAAGGCTTGCAGGGCGTTCGCGGCCCCCGTAAGATTTACGACGGCCTCCTGGGAGGACTGCGCCGTGTCGGCCAGTCCGAGATAGGCCTGTGCAATGATCGTCAGGAAGCGCGCTCCATAGTCATGGGCGCGGCTTTCCAACACCGGCTTCTGTGCAGTGGGAACAATGCCGACGAGATGGGTCATCACCTGAACATAAAGATCACGCATCCGGGCGTCCTTGTCGGGGGCGGGGTGGTTGCCGAGCAACGCCTGCTGCTCAATGTTGGTCGTACCCCCATCGTCGGCGTAGGGCTCCAGCAGACGCTGAGCGCGCGTGTCGAAGCGGATGGCTTCCGACGTGTTCCCCGCCTGGGCGGCGGCCTGGCCGAGCGCGGCGTCGGCGATGGCGAACTTGACTTCGGTGACTTCGCCGATAGCACGAACTTGCCCTACGGGGCTGTCTTCCAGAACGGCCATCTGGCGGTAAAGTTCCAGCGCCTGCGCCGGATCGTCCTGCGCCAACGCGAGCCGTAAGTCCAGCGAGTTCGGGTCGAGACGCAGGCCCTCTTGATACGCCTGGATCGCTTCCGGCCGGTTGCCTTCGGCGTCCAGTATCGCCCCTAAGCGACGGAAATTGGTCCCGTTCGGCTCCAAACTTGCCGCCGTTCGCAGGGCCGCTTCGGCGTCGGACAGACGCCCGCTGCGTCCGTAGACGCGCCAGCCCAGGTCGGCAGGATAACGTGGGTTCAGCGGGTCCCAGGCCTGGGCCGTGAGGTCGTCCTGCGCGGCGGCGACGGGCGCGGCTTCGGTCAGCGCCATGCGGCCAAAGATGGCCGCCGTCCCCTGCATCCCGAACAGCGCAACCCCCAGCGCCGCGAGGCTGCCGATTGCCAGCAGAACGCCTCGTTCATTCGGGCCGGTCGCGCGCTCCGTCGGCCCGCGACCGGCAACGCCCGCGACCAGTCCCGCGAAGGCCCAGAACGTGACGCCGAAAAAGAACACGTACCAGTCCGAGTCGATCAAATTC
>CAZZVX010000365.1:0-5079 GCA_964657535.1 Armatimonadota bacterium
TGCCCGTCGGCCTGGCCTTCGACGGCGCGGGCCGCCTCTACGTCGCCAACGAGGGCGACAACACCATCGAGAAGTTCGACGGGAACGGGGTGGGCGCCCGGTTCGACGCGAGCGGGGATTTAAACCTCCCGAAAGGGATCGCATTCGACGAGGGGGGCAACTTATGCGTCGCTAACGGGGGCGACGGCACGGTCGAGGAGTTCGACGCGAAGGGCGTCGGGACGCGGTTCAGCCGGGGCGGGCCGAAGCCGGACGCGCAGGGCGAGGCCCCCAGGCCCGGCTCACAGGGCGAAGGACCGCGTCCCGACGGGGAGGACGGCCCGAAACCCGACGCCGGTGAAGGGGCGAGGAATCTCTGGGGCCTGGCCTTCGCACCCGCCCCCGCCGGAAAGCCCTGAGCGTGTGCCGCCGGAGAACTTGGAGCGCGCGGTCCGGGTCGTGCCGTCCGGGGCCGAATCGCCGCTATTTCCCGGCGCGGTGAGAGATGCCGGCGACGGCGGCGTTGAGCGGGTCCGGCCACCAGCCCCGGAACAGCAGGATGTCCCCGCGTGCGACCCCCGCCGTCAGGGCTGCGCGGTCCTTATCCACGGGGCCGTCCGGCAGGTAGATCGCCGTGAACGCGCCGGGATAGACGTCGGTGATCTTTTCCGGCGTCTGCGCCACGCCCTGCCGGAGTTCGTCGTAGGGTGCGGTGTAGGCGTAGTAGCGCGTGTTCTGGTGTTCCGGCATGATGAGCGCCCGGATGCCGAGCGCCGCGAGATTCTCCGTGACCCGCGCGAAGATCGCCGGGTCGGACGGCACGTTCGGGTCGCCGTTGGAGTCGCAGTAGAAGAGCGTGCAGCCCCAGCGCCGGTTCGCGTAGCGGACCTTACTGACGAGCAGGGAGACGACCTGCGCGTCCGTGCCGGGTTCTTCCTGCGCGCAGCCGCCGTCCGGCCGCGGGGTGAGCCGTTGCGGGCGGATGCAGACGCCGACGCGGAGGCCGGCCTTGCGGAACGCGCCGAAGAACCCGTCGGCCTCCGCGTCCATCGCGGGCGACAGGGTCGGCAGCAGGCGCGGGTCGCCGATGTAGCTGGTCGGCTGCGGGTACTGCTGCCCTTCGATGTCCCAGACGATCATGCCCTGCGCGTGCGTGTCTTGCAGGACTTTGATGCTGTCGGCGGCGTACTTCATCAGGCGGTCGTGGAACCGCTTGCGGCCCGCGTCGGAGACGACGTCCACCGTTTTGTCGCTGAACCACCCCGACGGGTTCGTGTCCGAATGCGCCTCGGCCTCCATCTCGCTCAGGTGCAGCGTCCCGATGGGGCGGCGGTCCGGCCAGCGGAGCGTCGGCGGGTAGGCGCGGGCGAAGCGCGCGAACAGGTCCCCGGCGAGCGCCTTTGCGGGACTTCCCGACGCGCCGAATCGGAGCGAGACTCGGTAGGTGTCGGTCGCGCCGGGAGCGACGGGCCGCGCAATGTATCTATCCAGGTAGGGGGACAGGAACCAGCCCCCGGCGGTCGAAACGACGAGCGGGCGGGACGCGAAATCGGCCCGTCCTGGGAAGCCCACGAGCAGCGGCTTCCCGGCGACGTCCTCGTTGCAGACGGCGAGTTCGCCGCCGCCGTAGTCGGCGGTGACGACGGTCGGGTCGCCGGTGTTGGAGCCGACGTAGGGGTAGTTCGGCGCCCAGCCTTTAGGCGCCGTGGGGAAACGGACCGCCAGCAGCTGCAGCGTCAACTGCTGGATCATCTGCGGGGACGTGTCGGTGACGGCAACCGTCAGGTCGAGGCGATTCCCGGCGGGCGCGTAGCGGCAGGCGACACTGCCCCAGGGGTAGGTCTGGGTCAGCCGGCGCGCGGCGGGGTCGTAGGCGGCGGACGTGGGCGTGGCGCTCCCCGGAGTGGCCGTGCCGTCGGCGCTCCGCAGCGTGACGGCCTGCGCGCTCAGGGCGCCGTCGGCCAGCAGGTCAACCCCGTCATAGCGCAGCGCCGTCAGGCCGCCCTTTCCGCTGTCCGCCCGGACGGCGGACGGCACAGGGGCGGCGTGCGAGCAGCCACACCCCCCGATCAGTGCGACGCACGCCGCCGCGCTCGTGAGGCGCGGCGGCAGCCGGAGACTCCACAACAACCGTTTCCAGAGAAAGCCCCGCCCAAAAGACGGGGCTTTCTTCGTGCGATGCGGCACTTTGTCTCCGTCACTCATACTGAATCGCGTCCAAATAAAACGTGACGGGGTGGCCGGACGCGGCGACGACCCAGCAGAAGCCGGTCTTGATGTCAGCCAGGTTTTTGCCGGACAGGTCTATCGCGTACTGCTTCCAGTCGGGAGTCAGCGTGACGGTCAACTTGCCCGTGCCGCTGTCGTGGTAGGCCTTGTCGGGGCCGAGCAGGCCGAACTGGAACGTCACGCTTTCGCCGCCTTTGTCCCCGCGCGCCCAGAACGTCAGTCTCTTCGCGCCCGTCAGGTCGAAGCCGCCGGGCCGCTCGCCCCAGTCGTTGGCCGGGCTTTGCCAGACGACCCCGCCCCAGTTGTCCGAGGCCGTGTAGCGGACCTGGAGACAACGCTTGCCGCGCGGGCGGTCGGCGGAGGCGGCGTCCATCGCAATCGCCCCGACATTGCCCATGTAGCCGGAAGGGACGTAGGGCGGGTCGCCCGCCGCGCCGGGGCCGTAGAGCACGAGCGGCAGTTCGGCTCTGGGGGCGGGCGGGGCCGTGACCGCCAGGCCGCCGGTGACGAACAGGGGGACGTTGGCGACCGCCGCGCCGCCGTGATCGTCCCGGACATAGGCGAACAGGCGGTAGCCCGCGCCGCCCGACGGCATCTTGACCGTCGCGGAGGTCGTGTCGGACGAAGTGACGGCGTCGGCGAAAGTCATGGGAGCGCCTTCGGCGGCCCCGCCGGTGTGGTAGGCGGCGGGGTCGGACTGCAAGACCCACTCCACTTTCAGCGGGTCGCCGTCCGGGTCGGACGCGGACAGCGAGGCATGGAGGGTCGCGCCGGGGGCGACATGAGTGTCTCCGACGACCGTGAGCGACTGAAGGGCGGGCGCGCGGTTCGCGGGCGGCTTGCCGGTCCAGAGTTCCGTGAGCGTGTCCACGGGGCTGGTGCGGTCGCCGTCGGGCAGCAGCAGGCCGAACCACGTGGCGGTCGCTTCCTGCTTGTGGCCCCAGGTGAAGGCGTAGGATCCCAGGCACAGGGGCTGATTCGCGATACTCTTCTCGTAAGCATTGCGATACCAGGTCTGTTTTTCGGTGGAGGTCGGCTCGGTCGCCGCGCCCCAGTCGTTCTTTTTCATCTCCCAGACGCCGGGCGGGCCGAACTCGGTGATGACGTAGGGCTTGACGCCGCCCGCCTGCACGTACCGCGCGGCCACCGACGACGCCCCGGCGTAGCTGTTGACGCCGACGATGTCAATGTCCGGGCAGTATCTGTTGATCTGCGCGATCTTGTCGCCGCCGAGTTCGGCCACGACGGTCATGGTGGGGTGATCGGGGTCCAGTTGGTGGGACATCCTGGCGATGTCCTCGATGGCCTGCCACAAGGCCGGGTCGTCCTCCTGGCCCCCTTCCATCTCGTTGCCGAACGCCCAGAGCAGCAGGCCGGGCCGGTCTCTGTATTGCAGGATCGTCCGGCGGGCCGCCTCTTTCTGCGCGGCGACGGCGGCGGCGTCGTGGTAGTTGAAGCCCTGGTCCTTGTGGCCGAGCCAGAGGCCGGCGGTGACGGTCACGTCGTTCTTCTGGGCGTCGGCCAGGACGCCGTCCAGGTTGTCCGCGCCCCAGGTGCGGACGGAGTTGCCGCCGCAGGCGCGCAGCAGGGCGAGCGGGCCGTCGCCGCCCGCGCCCTTGATGAAGTAGGGCCGCCCGTTGCGCGTCAGTTGAAAGCCCTGGCCCGTCTTGACCAGACGCACCACGTCTCCCGCCGACGGGGCGGCGCGCGTCTGCCCCAGCGCGCACAGGCAAAGCAGCGCAGTCAGTGACAATAGATTTTTGGGCTTCATCAGGTGTTTTCTCGCCGATTGCGTTCCAATACCGGTTGTGGCCCGGCCGCGTCTTGCGTCCCGTCTTTGTGCGGGTACATCCGCTCAAGCACCCTGGGCAGTTCCTTTTTCGCGAAGTCCTGGGAAGTCGCGTCCTGAAAGAAGTGGGCCGCCTTTCCCTCCAGAACCAGGTGCGCGAGTCCGTGCAGGGTGGACATCGCGCAGAACACGTCGGCGGCGTCCTCGAACCGATTCAGGTCCACGTCGGATTTGCCGTGATAGGCGGCGACGGCCAGACTGAGCCGCATTCCGGGCTTGATGCTGATCTCAGGGTAGCGGGGGTCGTCCCGGTTCACGAGGTCGCTGCGAAACATCAGACGGAAGTGGCCGGGGTGGTCCAGCGCGAAGGTGACAAACGCGAGTGTCAGCGCGCGGACGTCGGTGGCGACGTCGTCCGAGCGCCCCACTTCCTCAAGGTACTGACCCATCCTTTCGAACGCCAACAGAGCCACTTCGGTGAGGAGGCCTTTCGCGCTCCCGAAGTGGTGCGCCGGCGCGCCCGGAGACACGCCCGCGCGCTGCGCGGCGGCGCGGAGCGAGAAGGCCTCGATGCCCCCCTCGGCGATAATGGCATCCGCCGCTTGGATCAGGGCCGCGCGCAGGTCGCCGTGATGGTAAGTCGCTCTTTTAATCTTGACAGTGTTCATATTTATCTTGACAGTGTTCAGATATGCGGGTATACTCCTTGCGAGTTGACCTGATAGTACCCCATTATCACGCACTCGAAGGAGAATCATATGAACAGCAAAGTCTGGTTTATCACCGGCGCGTCTCGCGGTTTTGGGCGCGTCTGGGCCGAGGCCGCGCTGGGGCGCGGCGACAAGGTCGCCGTGACCGCCCGCAAGTCGGCGGACGTGGCCGATCTGAAGGAGCGGTTCGGCGACGCCGCGCTCCCGTTGGCGCTCGACGTCACGGATGCCGATCAGGTGCGGCAGACCGTTCAGCAGGCGCACGCGCACTTCGGCAGGCTGGACGTGGTCCTCAACAACGCGGGCTATTCTCTGGTCGGCACGATAGAAGAAGCGGGCGAGGCCGACGTCCGCGCGGAGTTCGATACGAAC
>CAZZVX010000366.1:0-5074 GCA_964657535.1 Armatimonadota bacterium
TTAACTTTCACGCGGGGGCCGACTTGTGCTTTCTGCTCGCGCCCGGCATGGCCGACGCGGGGTGGGGGCGCATCATCCACGTGTCTTCGAGGGCGGGCATCCGGGGCGAAGCCGGACACGCGGGGTACGGCGCGAGCAAGGCCGCACAGATCAACCTGGTCCGCTCGCTGGCGATGGAGCTGGGGCCGCAGGGGATCGGCTGTTTCGGCATCGCGCCGGGCTGGACGGACACGGACATGGCCGCCGACGCGCTGGCCGCAGACGGGGACGCCATACGCGCCGCCATCCCGCTGGGCCGTGTCGCCACGCCCGAAGACATCGGCAGCCTGGCGGCCTTTTTAGTGACGCCCTGCGCCGACTATCTGAGTGGGAATACCATAGACGTGAACGGGGCGTCGTACCTGCATTAGCGAAAGGACACATTGGACATGACACAGAGCAGCGCCGGGGGCCGCAAGGCCTTGATCGTCTGGGGCGGCTGGGACGGCCACGAGCCGCAGCAGGTCGCCGCCATTTTTGCGGGCCAGTTGGAAAGCAAAGGATTCACCGTCGAGGTCGCCGACACCCTGGACGTGTTTCTCGACGCGGAGAAGTTGACACGCCTGAGCCTGATCGTGCCGGTGTGGACGATGGGCAGCATCACCGGGGAGCAGCTGCGCCCTGTCTTGGACGCCGTCCGGGGCGGCGTCGGCATTGCGGGCTGTCACGGGGGGATGTGCGACTCGTTCCGCGAGGCGACCGAGTGGCAGTGGATGACCGGGGGCCAGTGGGTCGCGCACCCCGGCAACGACGGTACCGAGTACGCCGTTCGGATCACGAATCCGAAGCACTTCATCACGCAGGGCAGCCCGTCGGAGTTTCGCGTCGTCAGCGAGCAATACTACCTCCACACCGACCCCAGCAACGACACGCTGGCCGTGACGCGCTTTCCCGTTGCCGACGGCCCGCACGTCCCCAATGGCCCGTTCGATATGCCCGTGATCTGGACGCGCCGCTGGGGTGAAGGCCGCGTGGCGTACAACTCATTGGGGCATCACGCCGACATTGTGGCGCAGACGGAAATCCTGCCCCTGATGACGCGCGCCCTGTTGTGGGCCGCTCGCGCCGAAGACGCCGCCTGACGCCCGCCGGAGCCGCCCGCTATGCCGCCCGCCACCGACGACCCGCTCGCCCGCGCCTTATGTGCTTTGGAAGGCCTCTCCGTCGGCGACGCCTTCGGCGAGCAGTTCTTCGGGTTCCAGCATGAGGGAACAATTTATTTGACCGAGGATGCCGTTCTGGACGCGATAGAAACGCGGGTCATGCCTCCGGCGCAGTGGCATTACACAGACGACACCGAGATGGCGCTGTCCATTGTCTCCAACCTGCGGCAGTATAAGCGTATCAATCAGGGCATCCTCGCTTATAGCTTTAGCACACGCTATGACTCCTCACGGGGCTACGGCCCTGCAATGCACTGGCTGATGCGGGCAATTGCCAATGACAGCCAGAATTGGCAGGCTCTCGCCGCGAGCCTGTTTGATGGGCAAGGCTCATTCGGGAACGGCGCGGCTATGCGCGTCGCCCCCGTCGGCGCGTACTTTGCCGATGACTTAGAGGCCGTTGTGGAGAACGCGGCCCGTTCCGCCGTCGTCACGCACGCGCACCCGGAAGCCACCGCCGGGGCTATTGCGACGGCGGTAGCCGCCGCCTACGCCTGCCGCTGTTGCGGCTCCGCGCCGCCCGACCCGCGCGAGTTTTTGGAACTGATCCTGCCCCACGTCCCCGACAGCATCGTGCGCGAGAAGATACGCCACGCCCGCGACCTTTCGCCCAGCGGATCGGTCATCCTGGCGTCGGCAGTTCTGGGAACCGGCGGCGAGATTTCGGCGCAGGACACCGTGCCGTTCGTGCTGTGGTGTGCGGCGAAGTGTTTGGATAATTACGAAGAAGCCCTGTGGCTGACCGTGAGCGGGCTGGGGGACCGGGACACGACCTGCGCGATGGTCGGCGGCATCGTCGCCGGTTACACGGGCGTGGAAGGCATTCCGCCCGCCTGGCGTCAGGCGCGCGAGCCGCTGCCGACCTGGCCCCAGCGCGAACAGATGGAAATCTAGGCGAGATGAAGAGCGTGAAAAGGGCCGGGAGGAATATCCTCCCGGCCCTTGTATGCCTTGATTACGGGGCCGCCGGTGTGGCGGGCGTCCCGAAGTAGCGGCGCATGGCGGCGCGACGACCCGGCTGCGTGCCTTGCCGACCCGCGAAGAAGTTCGAGATCAGGTGCCAGCCCAGGGCCTGCTTCAGTGTCGGGACCTGAGACTCGTCATCGGCGACCACTTCCAGGCCGCAGAGGGCCATTTCGTCTTTGGTCTGCTCACCGAAATGAACGCTTTGGGGAGGGTTGTTCGGATTGTGCAGGTTGTCCGCCGAGTTGTCATAGGTGTAGACCATGTCCAGCCGCGTCCCGCTCGGCAGATGCACCGGCTGCGCGTACTGATACGCACCCTGCCAGTTCCAGTCCCAATCTTTGATCCAGATCATCGGCTTGACAGTGCCGTTCGGCAGCGTCGCCGTCACTTTCATGTCTTTGCACAGCAGATGGGCGTGCGGCTGGATGCTGATCGCCTCCACGTCAATCGGGACCGTGAACGAGTCGCGGGCGACGTAATCTTTGGCCCCCGGCGGGATGTTCAGCGCGAAAGACGCCTCCAATATCCCCGTCACGATCTTTTTGGGCGGCGTCTTCGCCAGATAAATCCCTAACTCCGACTGCTCCGTTTCGACTTTGCCGGTCGGGTGAAAATGCGTCTGGATCACCAGGTCGCTGTTCTGCGGCAGCGTCTTGGCGATGCCGTCCGGCAGCGGCAGCGGCGTCGTGCCGGGAACCCACGCGCCCAAGACGCTGCTCGGCAGGAAGCCGGGGCCGCCGAAACTCGCATAGCCGACCGTGTGACCGTCCGCCTCGCTCTTGGCCTGCTTCTGCCGCGCCACGCCGCTGCCGTCGGTGTAGAACAGGGCGTGATGCACCACGCGCGGGTCGCTGGGACGGAACTCATAGGCGACCACGTACTCGTCTTGAGGGATCGTGATCGGGACGACGAAGCACTCCTGCAAGTCCGGCCCGTCGGCGGGGATGGTGAACGGCTTCGGCATTTTCAAGACCAGGTCGGGCTTGCCGAGCTGCCAGCCGCTGGGGAAGTGCGGCACGGGCGGCGCGGAGGCGAGTTTCCCCGCCGGAGCGCCGGCGTCCGCCCAGCGTTTCAGCGTCGCGATCTGCGCGTCCGTCAGGCGGCGCGAGCCGTGAAAATCGCCGTAGCCCGGCTCGGCCTTCCAGGGCGGCATATAGCGGCTGTCGGTGACGGCGACGATCTGCTGCGCCCGTTTCTTGACATCGGCGTAGGACGCAAGCGGGAACGGCGCGATCTCCCCTGAGCGGTGGCAGGTCGTGCAGTTCTGGTACACAATGGGCGCGACATCTTCGGCGTAGGTCGGCGTCGTGTTCGTGGGGCGACTGTGCGGCGCTGTCACTGAAGGGCGGGGCGCGACAAACGCGGCGCCGATCCCCAGACCTGCGAGCGCGACAGTCGAGACGACCCAGGGGTGCCGGGCAATGTGAAACTTCATAGGGAGATTATACCAGACTTAGATGAAACACCCGACGGCTTTGGTCGCCGGGTGAAGAACGGGGTGTCCGGCCAGGATCGCATCCAGGGCGTCCCGGAGATCATGGGTCGTCGGCTGGAAGCGCACCTTGCCGAAATCGGCGTACTTGTCGTCAATCCGGCCCTGGTAGAGCATCCGGCCGCCTGGCCCGAACACCGCCGCTTCCGGGGTCACGGTCGCTCCGGCGCGCTTCACCAGAAGATGCCCGCTGTCCAGCAGCACCGGACACTGAAAGCCATAGGCGGCGGCGTGCTGTTTTACGGCGCGGGCGGATACGCCGACATCTACGTTGACGAGGTAGAACGTGATTTTGCGGGCCGTGTAGGTGGAAACAATCCGATTGATTTCCGGCGCGTAGCCGTTGGAGATCGGGCAGTCGTCGGCGATAAAGATCAGCGCGGTGGCTTTGTTCGGACCGGCATCGAGGGGGTGCCGCACCACGCCGCCCATGTCGCGGAGCGCGAGAGACGTCCTGGTATTGACCGGCGGCTGTGCAACGCTTGCCGCGCAAAGGATCACCAGGAAAACGAGCGCTGAAAGAAATCGTCTCATCACACGAATCTTACTCGCCTGACCGCCGAAAGGTTCCCGTAACTATGGGGCGGCCCGATGAGGCCGCCCCGGCAGTGTGCCGATACGCGATCAGGCATTGGCGGCTTTGCCCTTATGAGTGTGGCGCATCTGGGCAAGTTTCATCTTCTGGTCGGGCGTCAGGATCGGAATCATCTGCGACCGCATCGCCTGGCGGATCGTTTTCAGTTTGGCCTTACGGTCTTCCGGGGACAGGGACGTGTCCTGTTTGACGGCATGGACCTGCTGCCGCGTGCTCATCAGGATCGGCTTGATCTGCGCTTTCTGCGCGTCGCTCAGGTTCAGCGTCTGCGCCATCTTTTGCAGGCGCTGGGCAGCGTGCTTTCCTTTGGCGGCCAGGGCGGTTTGGGGCAGGGCGGTGGTCAGCATCACGCCGGTCAGCAGCGTGACCGCCGCGACGATCAAGGCTTTTCGCATTTCGTTTCTCCTTTGACTGCCTGCGCGTAAGCACAGACAGTCAGTTGACGCGGAGAAGCCCGAAAGGTTCATCCGTTTCGAGCGATGGTCCCCACGGAGAAGGAAAAGCACGGCCGCTTGGCGAAGAAAGGGCGAAACCGTCCGGCCATCTCTGGAGAACCGAATGCTTCCCGTCCTGAGCCGTATCTTCTGGGTCGTTCCGGCGCTCGCGCTCGCCTGTCTGGCCGCCGTTCCGGGCGCGTGTCAGACGGCCTCTCAAGACGCCCCGCCGCTGCTTACACTCAATGACGCCGTTCGACTTGCGCTGGCGGACAATCCACAACTGCGCGGGGGGGCGGGGGAGGTCGGCAAAGCCGGGGATGCCGTCAAGTCGGCGCGTGCCGACTTGCTCCCCGTCGTCCGCCTCAAAGCGACCGCTGGGGCT
>CAZZVX010000367.1:0-5071 GCA_964657535.1 Armatimonadota bacterium
GTCATCCTTGTCCAGATCCGCCCGCACGGGCAGGCGATCTGAGAGCAAACCTATGAGTCAGCAGACGAACACAGCCAGCGGCGGCGGTCTCAGCCCGTGGGCGCTCGCCCTGCGAAGCGAACTGGCCTCCGCAGCCATGCGGCCCGCCGCGCGCATGACGGCGGCGGGCGCGACAATCGAAGTCTGTGAAGGCCGGGACTCCCTGTGGGTCCTGGTGCGCCGGGAAGGGCGCGGCGGCTTCGCCCTGCGGACGGCGTATGCGCCGGGCGGGCCGCTCGACGTCGCGCGAGTGACGGACGGAGACGGCGCGGCGTTCCGGGTCGAGACGGCCCTGGGAGAATATGTCGTCCGGCTGGCCCGGCCCGACCGGGACCGGCCCCTGCTGCGCTGCACCGTGACGCTGACGCCCGCCGCCGATCTTCGCCTGCCCTTCTGGCCGCGCGACCTGTACCCACTGGACGCGCACGGCGACCCGGTCGCGGCACGGGGCGTCGTCCACGCCGCCCAGCGCGGGCTGAACACGGGCCTGGTTTACCTGTCGCTGGAAGCGCCGCAATTCGGCAGCGCGCTTTACTTCCAGAACCTGACCGCGCTGAACGACTATTTTGAAGCCGCCGGGACGACGCCGGACGGGCGCGTGGGCGGCGAGTGGCCGGAGCTGGGCTGGCAGCCGCCGCCCGGCGACAGGCCGCTGCCGCCGGGCAAAGCCGTCGTGCTGTCCGATGCGTTCCTGCACTGGAGCGACGAGGTGCCGCAGGAGCCGCGCCAGGCGGCCCGGCTTTATCTGGACCTGCTGGCCGGCGTCTACCGTCATTTAGACCGCCCCGCGAGCGAGTACCACGACTGGCTGCAGCGCGCGAAAGAGACGCTGCGCGACCTGGAACGCGCGCCCGAAGCGACCGTCAAACACTACGGCCACCTGTACCTGCACCCGTACACCGACGCCGAGTACCCGGACAGCATGGTGCAGCTCACGACGCTGCTGCCGATCCGCGAATTCCAGACATGGGCGGGCAAACCCATTCCCCTCGCGGACGCCTTGCGGGCGGGCGTCAAGCGCTTCTTCGACCCGGAGCTGGGGACGCTGCGCCGCTACCTGCCGAACGTCGGCGCGGACAAGGACGCCGACGAAGTGGACAGCTGGTACCTGTACCACCCGCTTGCCAACCTGGGGCGGCTCGCCCTGGAAGGCGACGCCGAGGCGCGCGAACTGTTCCTCCGCTCCCTGGAATTCGGCATCAAGGTCGCCCGGCATTTCCATTATCTCTGGCCCGTCCAGTTCAAGATCGGCACGCTGGAAGTCGTCACCGGGCCGCGCAAGCCCGGCGAACCCGGCCAGTCCGACACCGGCGGCCTGTACGCCTACGCCCTGCTCCAGGCGCACGAGCTGACCGGCGACGAGCGCTACGTGAAAGAAGCGAAGGCCGCGATCAAAGCCATCGCGGAGATGCTGTTCGAGCTGGAGTACCAGGCCAACATCACCGCCTGGGGCGCGACCGCCTGCCTGCGGCTGTGGCGCGTCACCGGGGACGAGTTTTTCCGCGACCAGAGCTACGTCTTCCTCGCCAGCTTCTTCCATAACTCGCTCGTCTGGGAGTCGCGGATCGGGAACGCGAAACATTACCCGATCTTCCTGGGCGTCACCTGCCTGCACGACGGGCCATACATGGCGCTCTACGAGTGCTTCGAGGCGTTCGCCTCGTTCCACGAGTACCTGGCGTGGGGCGGCGCGGACCTGCCCCCCTCCGTCCGGCTTCTGCTGACGGAATACTGCAAATACACGCCCAGCCGCGCCTGGTACTACTACCCGAAGGAACTGCCCGAAGACGCGCTCGCGACGGAGCCGCGCAACGGCCGCATCGACCGCAGACTGGCGTTCCCGCTGGAAGACCTCTACGCCGACGGTCAGCCCGCCGGGCAGGTGGGTCAGGAGATCTACGGGTGCGGGGCGGCGTTCGCCTTCACGACGCGCAGTTATCACCGGCTGAAGGACGCGCCGTTCCTGCTGTTCTGCGAGTACCCCGTCTTCGCGCTGAGCGGCGCGGACGACCGGTGCGTCGAGTTCGACGTGCGCGGGGACGACGACTTCACCTGCCGGGCGCGGCTGATCCCGACCGGGCGCGGCCCGCTGCCCCGCGTCGCGGCGCGCGACGAGGCCGGGGCCGTCCTGCCGGGCCGCCTGACCGACGAAGGCCACTGGGAGTTCGCCGTCCGGGGCGGAAGCCGCGTCGAGGTCCGCTGGGACAAAGATCACAGGAGCGAAGAGAATGTCGGACGAGAGTAACGCCGCGCTGACGCCGGGACAGATGCTGGCGAGCGGCCTCGCCGGGGCCGCGACCGTGACGCTGATCAACGAAACGGCGCGGCGCATTTTTCCCGCCGCGCCGCGCCTGGAAGAACTGGGGATTCGCGGGATCGCCCGCGCCCTGCGCAAGACGGGGCAGGACGTGCCGCCGCGTCACTGGCTGTTCTGGCTGTCGCTGGCCGGCGATCTGCTGTCCAACGGCCTGTTCTACAGCCTGGCCGGACGAAACCGCCGGACCGTCTGGGGACGGGGCGCGGCGCTCGGCCTGCTGATGGGTGTCGGGGCCGCCACGCTCCCCGAACCGCTGGGGCTGGGGCGCGGCCCGACGGAGCGCACCCCCGCGACCCGGCTGATGACGGTCTTGTGGTACTTCATGGGCGGCCTGGCGACGGCGGCGGTCGTGTCCGGGTTCGCGCGACCCTCGGCGAAAAAGAACGATGACTGACCCCGTCCCAGAAGCGCCCACGTCCAGCCCCGTGATCACGCGCTATGCGGGCAACCCGCTCTTGAAAGACGGCGACGTCCCCTATGCGCGGGGGCTGGTCTACAACGGCGGCGTCATCAAGTACGAGGGCCGGTACGTGATGCTCGTGCGCGTGGACCACGCCGACGTGGCCGCGCAGAAGCTGGAAGGCGTCACCACCGTCGCGCTGGCCTTCAGCGCCGACGGCGTCGCCTGGCAGGTGCAGCCGGAGCCGGCGTTCGCCTGGCGGGACGACGAGATCGTGGCGCCCTCCGACCCGCGCTTGATGCTCGTCGAAGGCCGCCCGTATGTCAGCGTCGCCGTGGAGACGAAACACGGCATGCAGACGTTCGTGCTGACCACGGAAGACTTCCGCCGCTACGACCCTGTCTTCCAGACGATCCCCGATGACCGGGACATCGTGATCTTCCCGGAAAAGTTCGGCGGGAACTACCTGCGCCTGGAGCGGCCCTTCCCGACGTTCGGCCACGGACACCGGCCCGTCTTCGACATCTGGGCGTCCGAGTCGCCGGACATGACCTACTGGGGCCGGCCGGGCGTGCTGCTCGACGTGGACCACGTCCCTTACGCCAACAGCCGCATCGGCGCGGGGACGCCGCCCCTGAAGACCGACCGGGGCTGGCTGCTGCTGTTCCACGCCGTGGACGACGACCCCGGACGGGGCAAGAACGGCTGGGAGGAGACGTGGACCAAGCGTTACACGTCCGGCGTCCTGCTGCTGGCCTCGGACGACCCGCGCCGCGTCATCGGCCTGTCCCCCGCCCCGCTGCTCGCGCCGGAAGCGCCTTACGAGACCCGGAACAGTTACCGCAACAACGTCGTCTTTCCCTGCGGCTGGGTCTGGGAGGACACCGGCGAGGTCAAGATCTATTACGGGGCGGGCGACACGGTGCAGTGCCTGGCATCGGCCCACATGGACGACCTGCTGAATCTCTGCCGGCCTTTGGAGGCCGTCACTTGAACAACGCGGGGTCGTAGACCTGCCCGAAAATGGGGCAGAAGGGTAAAAAGGGGAAACGCACCCGCAGCAGAATCCAGGGCAGGCGCATGGAGCCGGCGGCCCCACAGTGGGGGCAGGCGTCGCCCCCCGGCACCCACTGCCCGAAGCGCGACGCCCGGTGGCACCCGCGACACCAGACGTCGCCTAAGGACGATCTTTCCTGCTCATAAAGTGTCGCCACTGATCAACAAGCCTCCCAAAGTTCTTGTCGGCTTGTTACCCATTTCCAACGTAAACTACTCCCTGAAAGCGGTATTTGCGCCGTCAGGGGACAAAAACAGGAAGTCACTGTCCCGCCGCAAACGCCGTCAAATTCGCGGTGAAATAATCGTGTGAGAATCCCGGAAATCTGTGGCAGAATGCAGCAAGTTATTTTCTGCCGACGACAGCACCACCGGAAAACTCAACCATGTTTACGCCCCTCAAACGACGACGCGCGCCGGGCCTGCTCCTCCTGCTGTGCGGCCTGCTCGCCGCCTGCGCCGGGAGCGCACGGGCGGCCCGCCCGGCGGGACCGGCAAGCTGGTCGTCCGTGGTCGCCCGGCTCGACGGCGGCCTGTCCCCGGCGCGCGCCCGTCAGTTGCGCGCGCTCGGCGCGTATGTCTACCGAAATCTGCCCCTGATTCACAGCGCCGCCGTGCGCGTGCCGGACAGGGCGATGCGGCGCTTCGCCGCGCTCCCGTTCGTCACGCACGTCTCGCCCGACACGGTCGTCCGCAAGTGCGACGAGTTCACCGTCGAAGGGACCGGCGCGGACGTCGCCTACGCCCAGCAGGGCCTGACCGGCGCGGGCGTCGCCGTCGCCGTGCTGGACAGCGGCATCCGCGCGGGCCAGGCCGACCTGCAGGGGGCGGGCGCTCCCCGCATCGCCGCCGCGATCTCCTTCGTGTCCGGCGACACGACCACCGACGACGCCTGCGGCCACGGCACCCACGTCGCGGGCATCGTCGCGGGCGACGGCACGGCGTCCACCGGCCCGCGCTGCTACCAGACGTTCTACGGCATCGCGCGGGGCGCGAACGTCGTCAACGTCCGCGTACTCAACGGCCAGGGCCAGGGCGCGGTCAGCGACGTCATCTCCGGCCTCCAGTGGGTCGTCGCCAACAAGGGCGCCCTCAACATCCGCGTCGTCAACCTGTCGCTCGGCCACCCCGTCGGCGAATCCTACCTGACCGACCCCTTGTGCCAGGCCGTCGAGGCCGCGTGGCAGTCCGGCCTGGTCGTCGTCTGCGCGGCGGGCAACGCCGGGCGGCTGAGCGACGGCGTCAACCTGATCTCGTGG
>CAZZVX010000368.1:0-5019 GCA_964657535.1 Armatimonadota bacterium
GATGGGGGAAGCCATCCTGCGGGACGTCAAAGCCTTCGGCGGCGGCTCGCTGCGCGACGACGCCTGCCTGCTGCTGGCCCGCCGCCCGTGAAACCCCAGGAGTCGGGCCGGCCGGGCCGTAAGCGTGAACGCGATTGCCCTGCAGGCAGGTGGGCTTGCCCTTGACAGCCGCCGAGCGCGGGAGTATAATACACAGCAGATGAGGCGACGTGGTGGAATGGTAGACACGCAGCTTTGAGGTGGCTGTGCCGTAACAAGCATGGGAGTTCGAGTCTCCCCGTCGTCAGTCTCGTTTTTTCTTTCCCGACTCTTCCCCAAACCGATACCTAACGTGAACCCCAAGCAGATCGCCGCCGAGCGCGCCGTGTCATATGTTCAAGACGGCATGACCGTCGGCCTGGGGACGGGCAGCACGGCCACGTTCGCCGTCGCCGCCCTGGCCCGCCGCGTGCAGACCGAAGGGCTGCGCCTGCGCTTCATCGCCACGTCCCTGGTCATCGCCCGGCTCGCCGAGGCCAGCGGCCTGCCGCTCGCCGACTGGGACAGCGTCCGCCGCTTCGACGTCACCATTGACGGCGCGGACGAAGTGGACCCCCAGTTCCGCCTGATTAAAGGCGGCGGCGGAGCGCTGGTGCGCGAGAAGCTGGCCGCCGTGGTCTCGGACGCCGAGATCATCGTGGTGGATGACAGCAAGATGAAGCCCGCGCTGGGCGCGTTCCCCCTGCCGGTCGCCGTGATTCCCTTCGCCTGGCAGTCCACCGCCGCCCGCTTGCAGGAGCGGTTCGGCTGCCCGCTCGCGCCCCGCCGCCTGCCCACGGGGGAATTGTTCGTCAGCGACGACGGCCTGTACGTGCTGGATTTGGCGTTCGGCGCCCCCCTGCCCGACCCGGACACGCTGGAATCGGAGATCAAGTCCGTCGTCGGCGTCGCCGAGACCGGCCTGTTCGTCGGGCTGTGTCAGCGCGTCATCATCGGCTCTCCCGACGGCAGCCTCCAAGAAAAAGCCGCGCCGGTCCTGTAGGGCTGGCGCGGCTGTTTGTTCCCCACGGACTGGAATCAGCGGCGGTCGGTCTTTTCGCCGGGCGGCGCCGGGTCCGGCGTCGGCACAGGGAAGGCCGTGTTCCACAGATTTCTCAGGGCCGGCGTGTCGCCCGCGAACTGGTGGACCTCGGCGATGTTGCGCCGCAGGTAGGCGCGCAGACTTTGCGGGTCCTGGACGGGCGGCTGTGGGGTGAAGTGCGGTTTGTTCCTCATTGAACGCTCTTTCTTTTTCGCGGATAGCAGGCAGGCTGTCTTTATTGTATCACACGATTGCTTCGGAATAGCGTCGTTTTGGCGGCAACGCCGAAGAAATCCCTCGGATTTTCCATCTATCAGCGCGCGGGAAGCGCCGCCGCGCTTAATCCCTTGAGGAGCGCCTGCAGGACCAGCGGCGCGAGGAAAGCGTGCCCCGCCGCGTTCGGGTGGACGCCGCCGCCATACGCGGGCGAGGCCAGCGCATGAGACACGTCCGGCCCCAGGTCACAGACGACGAGGCGGCCGTCGCGGGGGTGTGCTGCGTGATAGGCGGCGACCCCGGCCTTGAGCGCGGCGACGTAGGCCGGACCGGTCTTGTAGATCGTCGTGTCGTACAGGCCGGGCGGCACGAGGACGAAGATCAGGGCGTTCGGGGCGGCCCCGCGCAGCGCCGCCAGGCCCTGCGTGACGCTCGCCTGGGCGTCGCTGAGGCTGGAACCGCTGAGGGCTTCGTTGACGATATAGTTCAGCAGGATCGCGGCAGGCTCCTGGCCCGCGCTTCCGTAACCGCTCAGGCGCCCCCGGCTGTCGAGCAGGCTGGTCCGGGAGTCTATCTTGTCCCAGCGGCTCCGGGCGTCGTCGTGGAGACCGCCTTTCCCGTCCACCGAACCCGTGACGGCGTAGAAGCCGGGGACATCGCCGTGGGCGTCGCCGGGCCGGAGCCAGCCGCTGTAGCCGCAGGCCGAGACGCCGGAGTCGAAGCCCGCTTGCCGCAGGCCCTGGCCGACCAGGAACGAGTAGTCGGAGAGACTGCTGTCCCGGCCGTTGTCCGCCATGATGCCTTCGGCGATGCTGTCCCCGACGATCTCCACCCAGGGGCGCGGCGCGGGCGCCGCGCCGGGAACGCTGCCCGCATCCAGCGTCAGCCCGGTCACGGTGAAGGCGTTCCCGCGGTCCCAGCGGCGCGTCTGCGGGCTGCTGCGCGTGTAGACGGTCAGGCTGTGATTGCCGCTCCCGGCCAGCCCGGCAATCGGGACGCCCCCGGACGCCGGGACGGGGACGTTGTCGGTGAGCCTGCCGTCAAGGAAGTAGGCGACAGTCGCGCCGTCGGTGGGGTCGGCGATGTCCAGCGTGGCCGTCGGGCTGGCTGACGTCGTGGACCAATAGAACGCGCAGTACGCGCCGTTGTTCCACGTCACGCGAAAGGCCGACCCGCCGCGCCCGGCGTCGCCCGCCCAGTTGCCGGGCGAGAACCGGGCCGCCGGCGAGTTGACGGGGATCGTGACACTTTGGCCCCAGGCACAGGTTGTCAGGAGCCAGAAGCCTAAGCTGAGCAGTACAAAGTATTTCACTCATTCCTCCGGTATGATAGCCTCTTGACATTGCTATCATGGCGTGATACTATGTCTTGATGATTCGCAGTTTCGCTGATGTGGAGACGGAAAAAGTCTTTGGCGGTCAAGTTTCGCGGAAGCTTCCCGCCGACATCCAGACAACCGCGCGTCGGAAGTTGTTTTATCTCAACAACGCGCAAAACCTGCAAGACTTGCTCGCGCCGCCCGGAAACCGGCTTGAAATGTTGAAGGGCAGTCGTAGCGGCCAGCACAGTATCCGCATCAATGACCAGTGGCGTATTTGTTTTGTTTGGACGGCGGAAAATCCTGCCTTGAATTTGGCTGCCGGTGCCGAAAGCGTTGAGATTGTGGATTATCACTGAGGAAAAAGCATGGAACATAGACTGCCCAACGTTCATCCCGGCGAAATCTTAAAAAAAGACTTTTTAGAACCGCTCGGCATCACGCCGTACCGACTGGCGAAGGAAATTGGTGTCGGTCAAATTCGTATCTCGCAGATTTTGGCCGGAACGCGGGATGTCACGCCGGACACCGCGCTGCGCCTGTCCCGCTACTTCGGCACGTCCGCCGAACTCTGGATCGGCCTGCAGCGGCAATACGATTTAGAAGAAGTGCGGCGCAGCGGGAGCGAAAAGTACGCGGCGATCCAACCCTTTGTCAGAAACGGCGCAGGAGCGAGCGGGTAGGGTACAATACCGTATGTCCCTGCACGCTGAACTTCATCGCCACTTAGGGGGCGCGGTCGTGCCGCGCGTCTTCTGGCGCTATCTGATTCGCAACGACCACCCGCTCGCCGCGCAGTACCCGACCTACGAGAGCTTCGAGGCGTTCGTCACCAGGCCCCGCGCTTCGCTGGAAGAATACCTGGAACTGCACGCGCTCGTCGAGCCGTTCCAGACGCTGGAGACGCTGCCGTACTTCGTCTCCAAACTCGTCCGGGGCGCGTATGTCTTCGAGGGCATCTGCTACCTCGAACTGCGCCACACGCCGTACTATCGGACCGACCCGAATCTGTCTCAGAACGACCGGATCGCGCAGATGCGCGACGTCATCGAGGTGGTCGGCGAGTCGGGCCACGACCCGCATTTCCCCCTGCTGATGCGGCAGATCGTCTGTATGCACTCGCGGCTGCCCTACGAAGTCAACCGGGCGATGCTCGACCTGGCCTGCCGTCTCCCCCAGTACGTCTGCGGCGTGGACCTGGCCGGGCCGGACATTCTTTACGCCGAACGCATGGACGAATGGATCGAATTGTTTGGGGAGGCCCATGCGCGGGGAATGAAGACGACGGGACATCTTTATGAGACCCCGGACGGGTGCCACCCGGCCCTGCTGCCGTTTCTGTCGCGGATCGGACACGGCATCCAGATCGCGCTGCGCTACCCGGAACTGCTGACCGCCGTGGCCGCGCGGGGGCAGTGTCTAGAGGTCTGCCCGACGACGTACCTGAAGACGGGAACTTTACGGGACCTGTCCGCGCTGAGGACAGTATTCGAGCGGTGCGGCGAGGCGGGGGTGGACATCACGCTCTGCACGGACAACGCGGGCCTGCATAATGTTCGCCTGCCCTGGGAGTACGAGAACCTGCTGACGCAGGACGTGATAGACTTCGATCAGCTCACCGCCTGCCAGGATGCGGCGTTCCGCCATGCGTTCGCGTGGCCGCACCCGCACCCGCCCCGCGTCCTGCTGGACGCAATCGTGTCGGCGTCTCCGGGAATCGGAGCGCCGGAAGGAGACTGTCAATGACGACCCGAACGCTGCGCGCCGGCCTCGCCGCCGCCCTGTCCTGCGCCCTGCTCGCCCCCGCCGGGCTTGCCCAGGGGACGCTCCAGAAGATCGGCAAGGCGATCCAGTACCCCGTCAACAAGGCCGGCCAGAACATCAGCAAGAGCACCCACAAGACCGTAAAAACGGTCCAGTACCCCGTCCGCAAGGCGGGCGAGAACACCAGCGTCGCGGCGCACCAGGTGACCGGGAAAAATTCGGTCATCCGCCGCCGCGCCAAAAAGAGGAATCGTGTCGTGACCCCGCAGGGGAAAGTCTACACGATGCCGCAGGCCAAGAAGAAGGGCCTCGCGCAATAACCCCATCTACGGAAGGAACAAGACCATGAACACCACTCTCTTTCGCGCCGGCGCTGCCGTCGCCCTGGCTTTTGTGACGCTCGCCTCGGCGTCGCCGTCGGTGCTCGCCCAGGAGAAGCACGACAGCAACACCCTGCACAAACTCGGCAAGGCGATCCAGTACCCCATCCGCAAGGCCGGGGAGAACACCAGCATCGTCGCGCACCGGGCGGCCGGCACGAAATCCGTCGTCCATCGCCGCAACGGCGACAAGACGTACCGCTCGGTCATCACGCCGAAGGGCCATGTCCATCGCCTGTACCGGGTCGGCCACCACCGCCGCCATCGTCATATGTAAGACA
>CAZZVX010000369.1:0-4984 GCA_964657535.1 Armatimonadota bacterium
CTAGGTGGGGCGGCGGTTCCAGAGGGGGGACAGGGCGAGCGTGGCGGCGAGGGAGGCGTAGGCGAGCAGGACGGAGCGGGGGGTGAGGCGCTTCTCGATGCCGGGTGTGAAGCGTTTGGGGACGAGTTTGTAGTCAATGACGTAGGCGGCGGCGCTGCCGAGGGCGGCGGTGAGGGGGGTGCTGCGGGCGCCGGCGACTTCGAGTGCGCCTTCGTAGAGGACGCCCCAGGCGCCCATGGCGGTGGCGTTGACGGCGAGGCCGAGGAGGGATTCGCGGGGGGAGTAGCCGGTGGGCTGTTCTTTGTCGTCGCCGTCCACGATGTGCGCGACGGAGTTAAGGGCGGCCCAGGGGGAGTCGTTCTCGGCGTCGCTGGCGAGCATGATGGCGGCGGTGGTGGTGGCGGCGAGAAGGAGGCCGGTCTTGAGGCCTCTAATGAGGATGCGGGTGATGTTCATGGCGTGAGTGTACCCGGCGTGCGGGTATAATGGGGTGCTATGGGCGAGACGGATGAAGTGCTGGAAGCCCTGCGGGGGGCGACGCGGGGGACGGAGTACGAGGGGCGTCTGTTCCTGGTGGGCGGCTTCGTGCGCGACCGGGTGATGGGGCTGCCGTCGGCGACCGACGACATTGACATCGTGCTGGAAGGGGACGCGCTGGCGCTGGCGCAGTTCCTCCGCGAGCAGGGTCTGGCCGAGCATCGGCCTGTCGAGTTCCCGCGATTCGGCACGACAAAGATCGCCATCTTCGGCCGTGACATTGAGATGGTGACGGCGCGTGTCGAGTCGTACACTCCCGACAGCCGGAAGCCCGATGTTCGTCCGGGGACGCTGGGAGATGATGCCCGTCGCCGCGACTTCACGATCAACACGCTGCTGCAAAGCCTCGATACGGGAGAGATAAGCGACCCGCTGGGCCAGGCCTATGCCGACATCGAAGCGGGCGTCATCCGCACGCCGACCGACCCGCGCTTGACGTTCCAGGACGATGCGCTGCGGATGCTGCGGGCCGTGCGGTTCGCGTCCCGCTTCGGCTTCACGATTGACCCGTTCACCTGGAAGGCCATGCGTCAGGGGGCCGCGCGGATCGGCGATGTGGCTGCCGACGGCAAGCGTGTCATCTCCTACGAGCGCATCCGGGACGAGTTCTGCAAGACGCTGCTGACGCCCCGGCCCGCGCGGGGCCTGGAACTGCTCCGTGAGAGCGGCCTGCTGGCGCAGTTCGCCCCGGAACTTCCGGCGATGGTCGGCGTGACGCAGAATGCGTTTCATGCGTACCCGGTGTGGGAACACACGCTGACGGCGCTGGGGAGTCTGCCGCCCGACGCCCCGCTGCTCCTGCGCCTGGCGGTTTTGCTGCACGACGTCGGCAAGCCGCCGACGCGCACGGCGGACGCCGAGGGCCACGTCCATTTCTACGGCCATCAGGACGTGGGGGCCGAACTCGCCCGGCGCTTCCTGCACCGCTTGAAGTTCTCCAACGACGAGATCGCCGTGGTGACGCAGCTCGTCGCCCAGCATATGCGCATCGGCGAGTACCACACCGCGTGGACGGATTCCGCCGTCCGCCGCTTGATCCGGGACCTGGGGCCGCACCTGGACGATTTATTCGCCATCCACCGCGCCGATGTGGCGGCGCTCGCGCCGGGGCATCAGGACATCTCGCGCGCCGGAGAACTGCGCTCTCGCATCGAGGCGATCCAGCGGCATCAGGACGTCCGCGCCTTGACCTCGCCGCTCGACGGGGCGGAGATCATGCAGTTGCTTGGCGTCCCGCCGGGGAGGCGCGTCGGCCAGGTCAAAGAGTTTCTCACGAACGAGGTCATTGAAGGCCGTCTTGCGCCCGATGACAAGGACGGCGCCCTGCGGCTGGCAACAGCCTTCGGCGTGGTAGAATAAGGCAGACGCCTCTGAGGAACTCTATGACTGACGCCATCGCCACATTCCGCAACCCATTGAAGCAGGACGGCCCCGACCCCTGGCTGGTCTTCCATGACGGCTTCTATTATTTATCCACGACCACCGACAGCGACATTCGTCTTCGCAGGGCGTCCCGCCTTGCCGACCTTGCCAATGCCCCGGATGTCCTGATCTGGAAAGACGACACGCCTTCCCGCGCCAAGCACCTGTGGGCGCCGGAGTATTACCTGCTGGACGGCCCGCACGGACGGCGCTGGTATCTGTACTACACCGCCTCGGACGACGAAGACCGCAATCACCGGCTGCACGTTTTGGAAAGCGCCGGGACCGACCCGCTGGGGCCGTATTCCTACTGCGGCAGTCTGATGACGGACCCCGACAACGGGTACTACGCCATTGACGGCAGCGTGCTGGCCGGTGCTGACGGTTCGCTGTACCTGCTGTGGGCGGGACACCCCGGCCACGTCCTGTTCATCTCCCGCATGAACAATCCGTGGACGCTGACCGGCGAGCGCGTCCACCTGCCCGCCGACGGTTTTGGCTGTGACGAAGTGCGGGAAGGCCCGGTCACATTACAGCGAAACGGCAAGATTTTTCTGGTCTACTCCGCCTGCGACACCGGCAAACCGGACTACAAGCTTGGGATGCTGCTCGCGGACGAAGGGGCAGACCTGCTTAACCCGTCAGACTGGCGGCAGCACCCGACGCCGGTCTTCACGCGCAACGACGCGGCAGGCGTTTATGGCCCCGGCCACAACCACTTTTTCCGGTCCCCAGACGGCACGGAAGACTGGATGGTGTACCACGCCAAGACGGAAAGCCGCTACACCTACGCGGGCCGGTCCACCCGCGCCCAGCCCTTCACCTGGAACGCCGACGGCACCCCCAGCTTCGGCGTCCCGCTCGGCCTCGACACCGACATCCCCGTTCCCTCCGGCGAGGCAGCCTGACATTCGCCCCTGGAATAATTAAAGGAGAACGCAAAACCCGTGGTTGAACATCTTATCTCTTGGGTGACGGGCTTCATCGCGGCGCACGGCTACCCCGGCGTGCTGCTGCTGATGGCTTTAGAGAGCGCCTGCATCCCCATCCCCAGCGAGGCGATCATGCCCTTCGCCGGGGCGCTCATTAAAACGGACCCGGCGCGCGGGTTCAACATTTGGACGCTGACACTGGTCGGCGCGCTCGGCAACCTGCTCGGCTCGGTCATCGCGTACTGGGTCGGTCACATCGGCGGGCGGCCCTTTTTGGAGAAGTACGGCAAGTTCGTTCTGATCCGCAAGCGGGACCTTGACAAGTCCGACCATTTCTTTCAAAAGTACGGCCAGATCACCGTGCTGGTCAGCCGCGTTCTGCCCATTGTGCGCACCTTTATCTCGCTGCCCGCCGGCATCGCGCGGATGCCGTTCGCCAAGTTCTGTGCGTACACGTTTGTCGGGGCCTTGCCGTTCTGCTACCTGTTGGCCTGGACGGGGACCAAACTGGGCGCGCACTGGAAATCCGTCAGCGCCTGGCTGCACAAGGCCGACCTGGGCATCACCGTCGTGCTGGCCGTCCTGTTCGCCCTGTGGCTCTGGCACCACCTGCGGCCCGACCCGGAAGACGCCCCCGCCCCTGGAACAAAATCCCCGGAAGCGTCGTAAATAAAGGCAGGGAAGATCGTCCCAGGAGGCGGACACAAACTCTGCGCGGAGGCGAGAAAATCTTCGCTCGCGCCGCAGATGTATGGTATAATGGATTTACCCTTTCTCTTTTCACTTGCTGCGTCCGGCCAGCGCGCCGCGCAGCCAGGGAAGCCACGGACAATGATGGTCTGTCACACCCCCAAAGCGAATACCTTCTCAACGGATTCCGAGGCATCGCGGGCGGATAATATCAGCAAGATGGTGCGGGCGCGCGCCGGAGACCCCTTCTCCGGCTGACGCGGGTACAAAGCAAGACTTGGCGCAGGAACGCAGCCTCGGTTCATTCGTTGCAGACACGAATGCCGAGGCTGCGTGTGTTTTGGGGCGGCCTCGCCGCCGGGGACATACGGGACTCCGCCCGGCTGGGTCGGAGCGGCAATCACCGGGACAGGGCCGCCCTGTCCGCGTCGTTATCATCGTCGTTTTGAAAGGAACACTCATGAGCACATGGGACATTCTCAAGCAGGCCGAGGAACAGCGCGCGCTCGCCGACAAACTGCATTGGGAAGGCACGTTTAAAGACTACCTCGATATTGTCGCCCAAGACCCCAAAGTCGCCGACCTCGCCCACGCCCGCGTTTACGACATGATCATCTCGGCGGGCACCGAGGACACGGGCGAGAACAAGCCCAAGAACTACAAGTTCTTTGAGGGCGAGCTGTTCGGCATGGAGAAGACCATCCAGCACCTCGTCGAAGAATACTGCGCCCCCGCCGCCCGGCGGCTGGACATCCGCAAGCGCATCTTGATGCTGGTCGGCCCTGTCGGCGGCGGCAAATCCACCCTGGCGACTCTGCTCAAGAAGGGCCTGGAGAAGTATTCCAAGACCGACGGCGGCGCGGTCTACGCCATCAAAGGCTGCCCGATGCACGAGGAGCCGCTGCACCTGATCCCCGAAGACCTGCGCGATGCGTTCAAGAAGGAAGCGGGGATGTACATCGAGGGCGACCTTTGCCCCGTCTGCCGCTACCGTTTGGACCACGAGTGGGAAGGGAAGATTGACGACATCCCGGTGCAGCGCATCCCGCTCTCCGAGCGCCAACGCATCGGCATCGGCACGTTCAAGCCCGCCGACCCGAAATCCCAGGACGTGGCCGAACTCACCGGCAGCGTCAACATCCAGGCCCTGACCGAGTTCGGCTCCGAGTCGGACCCGCGCGCTTATAACTTTGACGGCGAACTCAACATCGCGAATCGCGGCGTCATCGAGTTCATCGAGATGCTCAAGGCCGAAAAGCGCTTCCTGTACGAGCTGAACACCGTCGCCGGCGAGCAGACCATCAAAGCCTCGCGCTTCGCCCTCATCTACGCCGATCTCGTTGTCTTGGCCCACACCAACGAGTACGAGTACAACTCCTACTTCGGCAACAAAGAGAACGAGG
>CAZZVX010000370.1:0-4970 GCA_964657535.1 Armatimonadota bacterium
AGGCCTCGGACGTGTTTATCAAGGCCGAAAGCCCGCCGGCCTGGCGCCTGAACGGGCGCGTCCAGTTTTTGGACGTGCCGCCGCTCACCCCCGACGACACGCGCAGCCTCGCGTACAGCGTGATGACGCACGAGCAGATCGGGCGCTTCGAGCATCGGCACGAACTCGATATCGCGTTTCTGATCGAGGGCGTCACGCGCATCCGCTGCAACGTCTACCAGCAGCGCGGCGCGATGGGCATGGTCTGCCGCCTCGTCCCGCTCAAGATCTACTCCCTGGAACAGCTGGGGATGCCGCCCATTTTGGGCGAACTGACCAAATCCCGCCAGGGGCTTATCCTGGTCACGGGGCCGACCGGGTCGGGCAAGTCCACGACGCTCGCGGCCATGATTGACATGATCAATGCCTCGCGCCGCTGCAACATCATCACGGTCGAGGACCCGATTGAGTTCGTCCACCCGGACAAACTTAGCATCGTTTCCCAGCGCGAAGTTGGCCTGGACACGGACTCGTTCTCGGACGCCATGAAGTACATGATGCGTCAGAACCCGGACATCATCCTGGTCGGCGAGATGCGCGACGTGGAGAGTTTCAACGTCGCCCTGCAGGCCGCCGAAACGGGCCACCTGGTGTTCTCCACGCTGCACACGTCGTCGGCGGCGGAGACGCTGGACCGCATCATCAATATGTACCCGCCGCAGGACCGCGACATGGTCTGTCTGCGCCTTTCGGGGTCGCTGCGCGGGGTCATCTCGCAGAAGCTGCTGCCGCGCGCCGACGGCACCGGGCGCGTCGCAGGAATCGAGACCATGATCGCCACGCCGACCATCGCCAAACTCGTGGAGGAAGGCCGTGCATCCCAGATCTACGCCGCCATCGCCGAAGGGAACTTCTGGGGGATGCAGACGATGAACCAGTGCCTGCTGAAGTTCTTCCGGGCCGGTCTCATTGCGGAAGAGGAAGCCATCGCCAACGCGGGCAACGTGACCGAGATGAAACAGATGGTCCGGCGGCCTAACTGACGCAAGGCGGGCAACGCAGATGACGGAACTGGACGAACTGCTGCAGCTGCTGGTGGAACGGGGCGGCTCCGATCTGCACCTGCGCGTCGGGGAGCCGCCGGTCTTCCGCGTCAACGGCCTGCTGGAACGCGCCGAGCGGTCCCTGCTGACGGCGGAGGACACCAAGCGCCTCGTCTGTTCGCTGATGAACGACGAGCGGCGCACCCTCTTCGCCGAACAGCAGGAACTGGATATGTCTTATGCAACAGAATTCGCCCGGTTCCGCATGAACGCCTACCGTCAGCAGGGCCAGATCGGGGCCGTCATGCGCCTGATCCCACTGGCGGCGCCGACGGTCGAGGAGCTGATGCTGCCGCCGATCATGCACGATCTGGTGCTTCGACCGCGCGGCTTGCTGTTGATCACGGGGCCGACGGGGTCGGGCAAGTCCACCACGGTGGCGTCGCTGATAGATTTCATCAACCGGCACAAGCGCGTCCACGTGATGACGGTCGAGGATCCCATCGAGTTCGTCCACGAGGACAACCAGGCCGCGATCAACCAGCGCGAGGTGGGCCGGGACACGCACTCGTTCGGCGACGCGCTCCGGCACATCCTGCGGCAGAACCCGGATGTCATCTTTATCAGCGAACTGCGCGACCCGGAAACGCTCCAGCTCGCCCTCGCCGCCGCCGAGACGGGGCATCTGGTCCTCTCGACGGTCCATACAACCGACGCGACGCAGACGATTGAACGGCTGGTGAACGGCTTCCTGCCGGAACAGCAGCGGCAGGTGCGGGCGCAGCTGGCCTCGGCGCTGCTCGGCATCCTGTCGCAGACACTGCTGCCCCGGATTGACCTGCCGGGCCGCGTCGGGGCCTTCGAGGTCATGGTGGCGACCCCGGCGATCAGGGGCCTAATCCGGGACGGCAAGACGCCGCAGATCGCCGCCGACATTCAAACCGGCAGCCAGTACGGCATGGAGTCGCTCGATCACTCGCTGGTCGCGCTGGTGCAGCGCCGCCTGGTGCGCTACGAAGACGCGCTTGCCAAGTCACTCAACCCGCGCGAGTTCGAGCAGCGCGCCGGGGCGCTCGGCGCGATCCGCCGCTGAGGTGTTCATGGACATTGACGACCTCCTGCGTACCACGGTCGAACGGGGCGGCAGCGACCTGCACCTGAAAGTCGGGTCGCCGCCGCTGGCCCGCGTCCACGGCGAGCTGCTGACGCTGGATGGCGACCCGCTGACCCAGGAGCAGGCGCGTGCCCTGTCCTACGCCAACCTGACCCCGCAGCAGCAGTCCCGCTTTGAACGCGACTACGAACTGGATTTTTCCTACGCCATCCCTGCCGTCGCCCGCTTTCGGGGCAATCTGTACCTGCAGCGCGGCATGGTGCAGAGCGTGTTCCGCGTCATCCCCCTGCAGATCCGCACGATGGAAGAGCTTCGTCTGCCGCCCGTCTGCCGCTACTTCGCGGAGCGCCCGCGCGGACTGGCGCTGGTGACGGGCGCGGCGGGCGCGGGCAAGTCCACCACACTGGCGGCCCTGATTGACTACATCAACAGGCGCTCGCCTTTGCACATCGTCACCATTGAAGACCCCATTGAATTCGTCCATGACGACAAAAAGGCCGTGGTCACTCAGCGCGAGCTCGGACTGGACACGCCCTCGTTCGATGCGGCCCTGCGCGCCGCCCTGCGCCACGACCCGGACGTTATTTTGGTCGGCGAACTGCGGGACTTGGAGACCATTCAGTTGGCGCTGACCGCCGCCGAGACCGGGCATCTTGTCTTCGGTACGATGCACAGCGTGGACGCCATCCAGGCTTTGGAGCGCATCATTGACCTGTTCCCGGTCCACCAGCAGCAGCAGGTGCGAATGCAGCTCTCGGTGAATCTGATCGGCGTGGTTTCGCAGACGCTGGTCAAGACCAAAGACGGGCATGGCCGCGTCGCCGCCTACGAGACGCTCGTCGGCGTCCCCGGCGTCCGCAGTCTGATTCGTGAGGCGAAGACGCACCAGATATTCCCGTTGATCCAGACGGGCATGAAGCAGGGCATGGTCACGCGCGACCAGTCGCTGGCAAATCTGGTCAAGAAGGGCGTCGTGACTTACGAAGTCGCGCAGGGACACGCCCACAGCCTGACCGAATTTGACTTTCTCTGCACCGACAGCGACACCGCCCTGGACGCCGCAGCCGGTTCCGTCCCGCCGCCGACCGCCGGCATCACCCCGGTCAAGCCGTCACTGCGCCTCGGCCAGTCGTCTTGACATCGTCTTGACAATGTGTATGAGATGATGGCGTCAGGGCTTTTGCGTTGGCTCTGCTGCACAATCCTTCCTTCTCGTGCTATAATAACTGTGCGGCCTATCAGCCAGCCGTGAAGTATCCCAGGGCCTGAATACTTGATGCTCAAAAAGGCTGATTCCATGCGCGCCCTCATCCAAACTATTTCTTGTGCCGCCGGACCGTCCCGACAGACGCCCAGGCGGACGCTCCTGAAGACGCGCGGAATTATCCCGCTCATCGTTTACCTGTTCCTGTCCGCGCTCGTCGTCCCCGGCGCTCAGGCGGCCCCGCGCGGGGCCGCAATCGTGGTGGCGGAGCGCGGGCCGGTGCAGTTCCGGCGCGGCGCGCTCGGTGCCATCCGGCGTCTCGACCTTCAGACGGACCTGTACACCGGCGACGAGATTCAGACCGGCCCCGGCGGCAAGGTCGCGCTGCTTTTCAGCGACGGGTCCCGCGTCAAACTCAACTCGAATTCCCGATTGCGTATTCCCGTCCGCGCCGGCGGACGCCCGGACCAGAATCTGTTTCAGGCGCTGATGGGGGTCATCTGGGCGCACCTGCGTCCGGGCCAGAAGATCCAATCGCCGTCGGCGAACATCGTCGTCCGGGGGACGGAAGTGCTTCTCGACGTGACGCCGGACCGCACGACGCTGACGGTGACGGAAGGCGACGTCCTGTTTGCCAACGAACACGGTTCGGTCGAGGTGCAGTCGTCGCAGCAGAGTACGGCGACGGATCAATCCGCGCCGACGCCACCGGTCGCGGTGGATGTCACGGGGCTGATCGCCTGGACCGGGGACGTCGTCGGCCTGCCGCTGGAGTTCGAGACGCCGGGGCAGAAAGAGCGTCCCGACGCCGCCGAGGTGGCAGCCTCTGAAGCGGCGACCCGGCGGACGCCGAACGCCCCGGCGGCTTGGACGGCGCTGGGGGAGGCGCGGCGCGGGCAGGGCGATCTGCCGGGCGCACTCGCCGCGTTCGCACGGGCCGAACAGCTCGCGCCTGACAATGCGGACGCTCTCCTCGGCACGGCCCTGACGCTGTTATCTCAGGGCAAGACAGAGCAGGCGCGCGCCGCGCTGGAGCCGGTGCGGACGCAGGCGACGGCGCGCGCCGCGCTGGGTCTCGCCGATCTGCACGAAGGCCGGACCTGCGGGCGGCGCTGGCCCAGGACCCGACGCTGGTCTCGGCCCGGTCGCTGCTCGCGCTGGCTTATCTGACCCAGGATGATTTGCCCCAGGCGGAAGCGGCGGCAAGGGAGGCCGTGCGGCGGCAGCCGGACTCGGCGCAGGCCCAGGGCACCCTCGCCATGACCCTGTTCTTCGCCGGTCAGACACACGAGGCCGAGCAATTCTCGCGCCGCGCCGTCAAGTTGAACCCCCTGTCTCCGTTCGCGCTGCTGACCGAGGGCCGTGCCCTCCTGGCGCAGCAGCAGACCGACGCCGCCCGGACCGCCTACGAAAAGGCGGTGTCCCTCGCGCCGCACCTGCCGCTCGTGCATCAAGAGTTGGGTGCGGTTTATCAGCGTCTGGACATGCCCCGCAAGGCCGCCGAGGAGTATCAGATCGCCGTCCATCTTGACCCCGGCTCGGCGGACTCCCACACCGGCCTCGGCCTCGCCCTCCAAGACCAGGGGCGCTACGCCGACGCCGAGACCGAACACAAACAGGCCCTCGCGCT
>CAZZVX010000371.1:0-4959 GCA_964657535.1 Armatimonadota bacterium
GTGATGGTGTTGACGTCCTGCGTGCCGATCAGCCCGATCATCGCGGCGGTCAGGACGCAGGAGAACATCACCGTCCCGTCGCTCGACAGCGTCCACGACCGCAGGACGGACGCCCACATCAGCCCCGCCGCCAGACGCATATCGTTGCGGTCCGCACCGCCCAAGAACCAGTCCAGGTCCAGGCTCCCCTGAAACAGCCGGAAGGCGATGTAGCCGACCAACGCGAGGCAGCCGATTTCGATCCAGCGCGCCTGCACGCTCATGTACCGGCACGCCAGCGAGAAGGCGAACCCCAGCAGCGTCAGCAGCACGGCCACCGCGCCGACCGACGAGCTATCGCCCTGTGCGTTCGCCGCGCTGACGACCAGGACGCCGCACAGCGTCACGACCAGTCCGCCCGCGTACAGCGGCAAACTGATCGGCCCTTTCCCCGAATCCGTGGTCTGGTCAGTCATAACAGTGTCCGTCAGGAGACCTACCGCCCGGCATAGCTCCAGCCTTCCAGCGCCTGGGGCAGATCGTCCCCCCGGCGGACCGTCTGCACGGGGATGCCGGGCAGCAGTCCGTCCCCGCCCTCGACACCGGCGGGACGCGCGCCGCCCCTGGCCCGGAAGGAAGCTCGGTCGAAGACAATGCCGAAGGCGCGCGTGCGACGCGCGGACAGCGCCGCGCCCAGCCCCGGCTGTGCGGCATCCGGCGTGAGGAAGATCAGCGCCCCGCCGACCGGCGCATCGGGGTCGCTCTGAATCACATCGGCCAGCGTCAGCGGCGAGTCGGCCTGGGCGCGGGCCAAAAAGTCCAGCAGGCGAGGCATCTCGTCCCCGGAGCGCAGCGGCAAGGACGTCCCCTGCGAGAGCAGCCGCACCCGGTACCCCTGCTGCAGCAGGAACGCGGCGACCGCCGCCGCCGTCTTGATCGCATATTCCAGGGCGCCGTCCGGCCCGTCGCCGGTGTCGGCGTAGGACGCGCGGTTCAGGTCCAGGGCCAAAAGCGCATCGGAGGTCTGCCCCTGCACGAACTCCATCACGGCCAGTTTCTGCGTCCGCGCCGTCGTGCGCCAGTGGACGCGCCGCAGGTCGTCCCCAGGCCGGTACTCGCGGACGCCGTGGAAGTCCAGGCCGTCCCCCCGACTCGCCCCGTCGTCGCGCCCATCGCGCCCCCATGCGCCCGAAGCGTCCAGGACAAACAACTGACGCAGCGGGATGACCGCCGGGTAAACGACCAGCTCTGAGACGCACGGCAGGGTCTGCGTGTACGTGAAAAACCCAAGCGGGTCCGTCGTGTTCGCGCGGGCCGGTCCCAGCGCATAGACGCCGCGTTTTTCCGGCTCCAGCGCGTAGCTCACGGCGCTCGACTCGCCCGGCCAGAGTTGAAGGATCAGCGCCGGCGGGTCGCCGACGGGCTTCAGCCAGCGCGGCAGCCGGTCCTGCGCCGTGAGATAAAACTTGGGCAGCGCGCCCGCCGCCGTCAGGGTCAGGGTGAGCGTCACGCGCTCGCCTTCGCTGCACGTCGCCGGCCCCGTCCGCTCACAGGCCAGCCCTCCCATCATCGCCCGCCCCAGAAGCTGGGCCACCAGGGGGATCAGAAACAGCGTCGCGGACATCAGATAAAGCTGTTCCTGATGGAACAAAGCCGCCACGATCAGCAGAAAGATCGCCGCCGCGTTCAGGGCCAGACGCTTGAAGAACCGGATCGGCACAGTATGTCACCTACACAGCCACGGGGACGGGAATCTGGGTCAGGATTTCTTCGACCACGGCGCTCGCCGAGCGGGTCTTCAGGCGCGCTTCCGGGCGCAGGACGAGGCGGTGGGACAGGATCGCGGGCGCCAGGCGCTTGATGTCGTCGGGCAGCACGAACGCGCGCCCGTGCAGGGCGGCGTAGGACTGCGCGGCGTGCAGCACGGAAAGCGAGCCGCGCGGGCTGGCTCCGAGCAGCACCTGCGGGTGGGAACGGGTCGCGCCGACGACATCCACAATGTATTCGCGCAGGGATGCGTCCACATAGACCTCACGCACCTCGGCCTGCAGCGCCAGCAGTTCCTCGCGCGTGACGATGGACTGCACCTCGCCGAGCGGCGAGAGTTTCGTCTGGCGCTCCAAGATCAGCGACTCTTCGGCGCGGGTCGGGTAGCCCATCGAGAGGCGCATCAGAAAGCGGTCGAGCTGGGCTTCGGGCAGCGGGTGCGTCCCGTGCGCGTCAATGTTGTTCTCGGTCGCAATCACGAAGAACGGCAAGGGCAGTTCATAGGTGATGCCGTCGTTCGTCACCTGGCGCTCTTCCATGCACTCCAAGAGCGACGACTGCGTTTTGGGCGTGGCGCGGTTGATCTCGTCGGCCAGCACGATGTTGGCGAAGACGGGGCCTTCGCGGAACTCGAACTCGCCCGTGCGCTGGTTGAAGATGGCCGAGCCGGTGATGTCGGCGGGCAGCAGGTCCGGCGTGAACTGGACGCGCTTGAAGACGCAGCCCAGGGCGCGGGCGAGCGACTTGGCGAGCGTGGTCTTGCCCGTCCCCGGCACGTCTTCGAGCAGTACGTGGCCGCCGCACAGGAACGCCGTCAGCGCCATCTCGACGACCTCGCGCTTGCCGACGATGACGGTCTCGATCTCGTCGGCGATCCGCCGTACTTTCTCAGCGACTTGGACGATAGACGGGTGGGATATAGTCTGCGTGAGTGACATTCATACTCAAAACGCTATTCCGGGGAGTTAAGTTCCGTGCAGCCTTCGCCATTCCTCATCCCGATACTGATACCTTTAGAATGTAAACCTTTAGCGCGCATTCTTCTACAATGGTGTCATGGGAGATGTGCCTCTGGCGATTCTTGTTGGCGCCCTGGTGAGACGGCTTCGGCATAAAGCGGAGCTTTCAGAGGTATACTTTACACAGGAAACCACTGAGTGACACTCGGCAAAATAAGCCGCATTGGGAGTTCCAAGTGATTGTGGATAAAGCGCTTATTCCAGCCATCTACCAGGGCTGGCACGACTACCAAAACACCCTGTCGCGGGCCATTGCACCGCTGAATGCCGAGCAGCTTTCGCTCCGCCCTTCCTCAAACCTGCGTTCTGTCCGAAAGATTGCTTCTCACGTCATTGGCGCCCGCGCCCGCTGGTTCTACCTCCAGTTCGGAGAAGGGGGAGACGAGTTCAAGGCCTTTTGCCGGTGGGATCGCTCGGAGGCAAAGGTCTGGAACGCGGAAGAGATCGCTGAGGGATTGGAAGCGACCTGGCGCGGCATGCAGGACGCGATCACGCGATGGACCCTCCAAGATTGGGAGCAGACTTGGGCCGGAAAGGATGAAACTGAGCCGGAGGTCATCACGCGCCCCTGGGTGATCTGGCATTTGATTGAACATGACCTTTACCATGGCGGGCAAATCTCAATCACGTTGGACGCTCATGGAGTACCGGCGCTGGAACTCTAGTTTGCAGGCAGGCTGCCACTCACGTTCTAAGAAAAGCGAGCAGGTCGGCGATGAGCCGTTCCTTATCGGTGGCGAAGACGCCGTGCGGGGCGCCGTCGTATTCAATCAGTTTGGCTTGGGGGATGGCGCGGGCGGCGGCGCGGCCCGTGGCGTCAATCGGAACGGTGTGGTCGGCGGTGCCGTGGACAACCAGGGTCGGGACGGTGAAGGCCGCGAGGTCGGGCCGGAAGTCCGTCGTGCCGAACGAAACAGCGCAGGCCAGGGTCGCTTTGAGACTCGCCTGCATGGCGACGTCACACGAATTTTCCAGCAGTTGATCGCTGACGAGGTGCTTGACCAGGCCGACGCCGTAGAAGTCCTTGAAAAAGCCGGCGAAGAACAGCGCCCGATCTTTCTTGATGCCGGCGGCGATCAGGTCGAACTGCTCCGCAGGCACGCCGTCGGGGTTGTCGTCGGTCTTGAGCATATACGGCACGACCGACGAGATCAGCGCGACCTGAGAAACGTTCTTGCCGCCGTGCCGCGAGAGGTAGCGGGCGATCTCGCCGCCGGCCATAGAAAAGCCGACCAGGGCCGCGTCGGTCGCGCCGGTGGCCTCCATCACGGCGGCCAGGTCGTCCGAGAGCGTGTCGTAGTCGTAGCCGCTCCAGGGCTGATCGGAGCGCCCGAAGCCGCGCCGGTCATAGGCGATGGTGCGAAAGCCCGCGTCGGCCAGGGCCATCGCCCCGTCGTCCCAACTGTCCGCCGAGAGCGGCCAGCCGTGCAGGAGGATCACGGGGCGGCCCGCCCCCCAATCCTTCACGTAAAGTTTGGCGTTGTCCTGCATCGTAATGAAGGTCATTGATGTTCCCGTTCCGTTGCTGCGATTACACCCCTCTATACCCGAAACCGAGACCTGACTAACGCTCCGCCGCCGTGGAAACCGTAAGACGTCGGGGCGGAAAAGAGCAAGGATGACGGGTATAATCTCCCACAACCAGATGGAATACCTCACACAGATCATCGGCAAACCGGTGGCGGACGTGGACGGCGAGCGGTTCGGCAGGATCGCGGAAGTGGTCGTGTCGCCCGCCGACCCCGTGCCGCTCGTCTCGGCCTACCAGGTCAAGACGGAGGACGGCGCGCTGTTCGTCCCATGGGACGCCCTGCCGGTCACGCAGGACGCCCGCGAGATCGCGCTCAACCGCCCCGTCACCCAGATCCCGCCTTATCAGATTCACGAACACGACTTCTCCCTCGTGCGCGACGTGCTGGACAAGCAGATCGTGGACGTCCACGATTATCGCGTCGTCCGCGTCAACGATATTCGGCTGCAGCCGCTCGCCAGCGGGCGGCTGGCGCTGGTCGGCGTGGACCCCGGCGTGCGCGGCCTGCTGCGCCGCCTAGGGCTGGAACACGCCGTCCAGGGATTGGGGCGTTTCCTGCACCTGGCCCAGCCGCCGGACTCGTTCATCGCCTGGAACGATGTCGAGTCGCTGCCGACCCACAATGCCGGGGAGCCGCTGAAGCTCAAGGTCTCCCATGAGAAG
>CAZZVX010000372.1:0-4929 GCA_964657535.1 Armatimonadota bacterium
CCGGCGAACTCCTCGCACTGGGGCTTGCCGGCCTGTCCACACACGGCCACTCCCACGACGATCACGATGGCGGCTCGACGACGGCTACGCCTGTGGCTTCGGGAGGGGGCAGTGACCAAGCAGCGCGAGGACCGTGTAAGACGTTCACCCCGCTGACCGCGTGACCGCAGAAAAGCCGACACGCTTGACACCCCCGCGCCCCGTCGGCTACAATACAGGCGATTTCAGACGGCGACTCAGCCTTGCTGGGGCCGCCAGAAAGAGCGCCCGATGTCCGAACTCGCCGGAAAACCCGCTCCGCGAAGTCTGCTCGTCAACGTCCCGCGCCTGATCAGCGCCTACTACTCCCGTCAGCCCGACCCCGCCGAGCCGACGCAGCTCGTGACGTTCGGCACGTCCGGCCATCGCGGCACGTCGCTCCAAAATACATTCAACGAGAACCACATCCTCGCCATCTGCCAGGCGCTGGCCGAACACCGGCAGGCCGAAGGCATCACCGGGCCGCTCTTTCTCGGCATGGACACGCACGCGCTGTCCGAGCCTGCCCGCACCACGGCCCTGGAGGTCTTCGCCGCGCACGGCTTAGAGGTGATGATCGCCGACGACCTGGGATACACGCCGACTCCCGTGATCTCGCACGCCATCCTGACTCACAACAAGGGCCGGACGAGCGGCCTGGCCGACGGCGTGGTGATCACGCCGTCGCACAACCCGCCCGACGACGGCGGCTTCAAGTACAATCCGCCCAGCGGCGGTCCGGCGGACACGGGGACGACGCAGGGCATTCAGGACCGCGCCAACGCCCTTCTGCGCGGCGGCCTCCATTCCGTCAAACGGCTCTCCTGGGCGAAGGCGCTGACAGCGACCACGACCCACAAATACGATTATATGACGCCCTACGTCGCAGACCTGGGCCAGATCATAGACACGGACGCCATCAGATCGGCGGGCCTGCGCCTGGGCGTGGACCCGATGGGCGGCGCGGCGGTCGCTTATTGGGAACCTATTGCCGAGCGCTACGGCCTCATTATAGATGTCGTCAACCCGAACATTGACCCGACGTTCTCGTTTATGACCGTGGACAAAGACGGCAGGATCCGTATGGACTGCTCCTCGCCCGCCGCCATGGCGAGTTTGATCGGCCTCAAAGACAGGTTCGATGTGGCTTTCGGCAATGACCCCGACGTGGACCGCCACGGCATCGTGACGCCGAGTGCCGGGCTGCTGAACCCGAATCACTTCCTGTCCGTCGCCATCTCCTACCTCTTCCAGAACAGGCCCCAGTGGCGTGCCGATGCCGCCGTCGGCAAGACGCTGGTATCGAGCGCCATGATTGACCGCGTGGCCGCGAACTTAGGCCGCCGGTTGGCCGAAGTCCCCGTCGGCTTCAAGTGGTTCGTGGACGGGCTGTTGGACGGCAGTTACGGCTTCGGGGGCGAAGAAAGCGCGGGGGCGTCGTTCCTGAGACGTGACGGCACGGTCTGGACCACGGATAAGGACGGCATCATCATGGACCTGCTGGCCGCCGAGATCACCGCCAGAACGGGCCGCGATCCCGGCGAGCATTACCGAGCGCTGGAAGAACAGTTCGGCAGCCCCGTCTATGAGCGCATGGACGCGCCCGCCGGTACGGCCCAGCAGGCCGTCTTGAAGAACCTGTCGCCGGGCCAAGTGACTGCCGAAGAACTCGCGGGCGAAAAGATCACGGCCAAACTGACCCGCGCCCCCGGCAACGACGCGCCCATCGGCGGCCTCAAGGTCGTCACCGAGAACGGCTGGTTCGCCGCCCGGCCCTCCGGCACGGAACACATCTACAAGATCTACGCAGAGAGTTTCCGGGGGAAAGAACACCTGCGGCAGATTCAAGACGAGGCCCAGAGCATCGTCAATGCCGCATTCCAGGCGGCGGGGCAGTAAGCGGCGGTCTCAGGCGGCCCATCAGCAGCGCGATGCCGCAGACGACCAGCGGGATCAGGCCCAGCGCCCCGCGCCAGCCCAGCGGCGTGTCGGCGAGCGCACCGACGGTCCAGGGGATGACTGCCCCGCCGATGCCGCCGGCCGCCACGACGCCGCCGAAGACAGTCCCGGCCACGCGCGGGTAGCGCTCCCCGGCATCGGCGAGGATCAGGCCGAAGATGCCGGAAAAGCAGAGTCCCGTCCCGGCGACACAGGCCAGTACGGCGACCGGGTTCGTCCACGCCAGCGACAGTCCAGCCCCCAGAACGCCGCCGCAGGCGAGGCCCAAGACGAGCCGCCGCAAGGCCACGCGCTCGATCAGGCCGCCGGTCACGATCCGCCCGACCGTCATCGCCACCCAGAACACCGTCACGACCCAGCCCGCCCACACGGGGCCGCCGGGCAGGGTGCGCTGAAAATAGGTCGGCATCCAGGAGAAGAACCCCGTCTCCGCGCCGACATAGAGCGCTTCCGCCAGGCAGAGGATCAGGAATGCCGGCTGACGCAGGATCACGCGCAGCGCCCTGATGTCCAGCGCCTCCGGCGCGTGCTTGAGGCGGGGAACGGTCTGCGCCGCGAGGGCGATGAAGAGGGCCGCGTCGGCGACGGCCAGGGCCGCGTACAACTGCCGCCAGTCCGTGCCGCCGTTCAGCAGGGCGTGAGCCAGGGCCGGGCTGAACGCGGCCCCCGCCCCGAACGCGATTTGTACGCCGTTCAGGATGTACGCCCGGCGCTCCGGGTACAGGTCCGCCGCCAGCGCGCTCGCGACGATCTCCATCGCGCCGCTGCCGACGCCGATCAGGACGGCGGCGGCCATCGCCGCACTGAACAGTGTCGAACAGGCGAACAGGAACAGGCCGGCGGCATAAGCGCCGATTGCCGCCAGCAGGACGCTCTTGCGGCCGAACCGGTCCGACAGATAGCCGCAGACCACGACTCCCGCGCTGAATCCCAGAAAGTTCGCCGGGAACAGGCGCCCTTCGGCGGCGGACCCCAAGCCGAAGGACGCCCCCAGAAACGGCAGCAGCACGCTGAGTGCGCCTAAATAAACCGCGTAGAGGAACAAGACGCCGCAGCAGGTCGCCGCCAGCAGGCTGCGCCTCCACCCAGGCCGATCAGACGCCTCGCCCGGTTCGACGGTTTCGGTTTGTCCGTCCTCGTTGGTGAGCGACAACTCAGGCCAGCGTTTCGCGGACGAAGCGCAGATCGTCTTCCGTCAGCGCATGGCCCGCCGCGCCGATGTTGCACCGCGCCTGCCGCTCGTTGCGGAAGCCGGGGATGACGCACGCGACGCGCGGCTGGGCCAGGATGTAGTTCAGGGCCACCGATGCCAGGTCTTCCGTCGTCTCCCCGAAGCGCGCTTTCAGTTTGGCGAGTTTAGGCTTGAGCGCCGCGATGGCCTCCGCGCCGAACGCGCCGCTGCCGCGCCGGTGGTCGCCCGGCTCGAACTCCGGCGGGCTTTCCGGGTTGTATTTGTCGAGCAGCCGCGCCTGCGCGAGCGGACTGAACGCGACGAACGTCAGCCCGTACTCGTCCATCAGCCTGCCGACGCGCGAGCCGGGCCGCACGAACTGATCGTCCAGGGCGTGCGCCCAGCTTTGCAGCGCCTGGGGCCGGACGACGGGGACGGCCTTCTCGAAATCGTCGGCGGAATAGACGGACTGGCCCTTGACCCGGACTTTGCCCTCGGCGACGAGCGCGTCTATCGTGGCCGCCGCGTCTTGTAGGTAGCGCCCGTTCGGGCCGAAACCGCCGTGGTGGAAGTAATACACGTCAATGTAGTCCCGCTGCAGGTTGATCAAAGACTGCTCGCACTGGTGGCGGATATGGGCAGGCTCGTAGGCGTGTTCCGCCGTCCCCGGAAAGTGGCCGATCTTGGTGGCAATCACGAAGTCTTGCGATTTCAGGCCGAGTCTGCTTAAAACGCGGGCCAGCATCCGCTCGGCCCGGCCGTTGCCGTACACGTCGGCGTTGTCGAAGTGGTTGACGCCGGCATCTATGGCGGTCTTGATCCCGGCGGTGATCTCGTCCTCGTCCACGTTCGCCCAGCCGTTGGGACTGCCGTTGACCCAATTCAGTCCGCCCATGGTCCAGCAGCCGAAACTGATCTCCGAGACCTTCACGTCGCTCGTGCCTAATGGGCGATAGTCCATTCGTTTCCTCCTGAATCTCATTCCATCAGTAAAATGTGCCGGCAAACAAAGAGCCTGCCGTCTTGAAAACGGCAGGCTCTTTGACTGCTCTGCGAAGTGGTGGAGGATAGCGGGATCGAACCGCTGACCTCTTCAATGCCATTGAAGCGCTCTCCCAGCTGAGCTAATCCCCCGCGCGGCAACGAGTTGTATTATACACGCTGACGCCCTAAAATGCAAGAGGGTGTCGAGTAATTTTCTTTGTCCTGTTCCGCTAATGCCATGCGCTGGTGTTGGTGTCTTGGTCGGGCTGAAAATTCGGCACGGTGATTTCGCTGTAATTGTCGTCACCGCTGGGGGGCTGCAACTTGATGCCGTCTATCCGCACGGTCGTCTTCGACGTCGTGACGCCTTCCAGGTCGCCGGAGTTATCGTCGTTGTACAGGTCCAGATTCTGCCCAATCACCGTCTTGCCGTTGTCGTCCTGAAACGAACGTGACAATCTTTCTGTGTAAGCATGCACATAAACATGGCCGTGCATCTTGACGAGCGTCCAACTGTTGTCGAATGATTGTGACGCATCTACATGAATCTGTGACATCGGCGTTCCTTCTGAAATCTGAACCAGCGTAGCCGAGTCGCAATAGAACGCTTTACCGTCAGGCACCTGCGCGAGGGCAGCCGTCATCGCGGGCGGGGCGTGGTGGGCGGCGTGGCCGATGTGGAAGACGCCGTTGACGTTCAGGGCCCAGAAGACGGCGGCCAACGGAAGCAAACGCACCCACCACCGGCGCCCGCCGCGCGCCGGCCTGGCGGCCTGCGCCGGCGGCGTGGCGTACTG
>CAZZVX010000373.1:0-3517 GCA_964657535.1 Armatimonadota bacterium
CGCTCAGGGTCAGGCCGTCGCTCGTGGTCCCGCCGAAGGCGTTGGCGAAGGAGATGTTCTGACCGTTGGTGTCAATGCCGACGGTCTGGCCGCCCGCTGTGCTGTCCAAGCGACCGGAGTAGTCCGTCTGGTTGGCGGCGCTGTATTGCAGGGTGCCGCCCCCGAAGCTGATCGCGCCGGTGGTTCCGAGCGCCCCGGCGCTGCCGACATTCAGGACGCCGCCGTTGATGCTGGTGCCGCCGGTGTAGGTGTTGCTGCCCGACAGGGTGACGGTGCCCGCGCCGCTCTGCGTGAGGCTGGTGCCGGTGCCGCTGACGCTGCCGCTGATGGCCTGCGCGCCGCTGCCCGCCAGGGTCAGGGCGTTGCCGCTGCCGCCGACATTGCCGCTGACGGTGAGCGTGTTGGCGGAGTTGTTGACCCAGGCTTGGCTTGCGCCGAGCGCGACGCCCGCGCTGATCGTATCGGCGGCCGCGCCGCTGTTGACGGTGATGCCGTTGGCGACGCTGCCGGTCGTCAGGACCGTGCCGTCGTTGGTGGCGTTGAGGGTGAGCGTGGTGGCTCCGCCGATAGTGACGGGCGTGGTGGCCGCCGTGCCGGTACCCAGAGTCAGGCTGTTGATCGTGAAGTCCTGGCCCAGCGTGGTGTTCAGGTTGGCGGCGGTGTTGGCGGTGAAGTAGACGTCCGTTGACGCATTGGGCAGGGCGACGGTGTTGTTGGCGCCGGCGGCGTCGGTGGAGAAGTTGGTGGCAGTGCCGGCGCCGGTGTTCCAGGCGCTGTTCTGGCTGCCGGTCCAATAGGCGACGCCCAGGACGCCGTTGCCGACGGTCAGGATTTCGTTGTTGGCGTTGGAAGCCGACAGGGAAAGCGCGTAAGCCAGGCCGCCGACGGTGAGGGTGCTGTTGGACAGCGAGAAGACGCCCGAACCCAGGCCGCCCGCCGCATCCCCGATCAGGGTGTATTGGCCGGGGGCCAAACTGGTTGTGCCGGACGCGGCGGCGATGCTGATCTTGCCGTTGGTGACGGACGCGGCATTGGCGACGGTCAGTTGGTCGGAAAGCGTGCTGCTCAAGTCGAAGTTGAAGCCGCCGTTGCTGCCGACGGTCAGGCCGCTGAGGCCCAGGCCGCCAGCGTTGGACAGGAACTGGCCGTTCAGGTCCAGTTTGCCGCCGATGGTGACGGCCTGGCCCGACGGCAGGGCCGTCGCGCTGCCGAGTTTCAGCGTGCCGCCGCTGATGGTGGTCGGCCCGCCATAGGTGTTCGTGCCGGACACCGTGGTCGTCCCTGTTCCCTGATAAGTCATGCCGCCGCTGACGTTGGCGGCGGTGTTGACCGTTCCCAAAGCGGCACCCGCGCCGCCGCCGCCGGAGAGCGTGACCGTTGGGGCCGAGGTGTAGCCCGTACCGGCATTGGTGATCACGATGTTCGTGACCGCCCCGGTGTTCGGGTCAACCGTCGCATAGCCGGTGGCGCCGGACCCGCCCCCGCCACTGAAGGAGACCTGCGGCGGGACGACGTAGCCCGACCCGGCGGCGCTGATTCCCACCGATGTGACGCCGCTGCCAGCGGGCGCCTGCAGGGATTGGGCGATGGTGATCGCGTGGCCGTTGTTGTCTATCGTGCCGCCGTTGCCGTAAACATAGGCGCCGCCGAGGTTCGCCAGGAATGCGCTGTTGTCGGCGCTGCCCGCCTTCAGCGTCCCCCCGTTGAAATTGACCGCGACATTGGCGTTGTTGCTGGTCCCATTCAAGAAGCCAAGCGTCTGCAGTGTGCTGCTGCCGTTCAGGTTCAGCGTGGACACGTTCGCGCTGTTGCCGGTCAGTCCGTTGAAGTTGGCCCCCTCGTTGAGTTTCACGGTGAGGGTCGGCGTCAGGAACTGGCCGGTTCCGCTGAGCGTGATCGTGCTGGTCTGCGCCGCGCCGGTGCTGGCCCAGTCCGCCGCCAGCCCGTTAAAGCCGTTGCTGACCGGCGCGGCGCCGCCGCCAACAATCTGGACGGCGCCGCCGGAGATGTTGACGACAGCCGTTTCGCCCGCGCCGCCCCGGTTGGGCAGGACGTAGGCGCCGGAGTTGTTGGGCAGGTTGACCGTCCCGGCGCTCATGTCGAACTGGCCGAAGGTGCCGGCGCCCCCGCCGGGGCCGCCGGGGTCGATCTCGCCGCCCACGTTCAGGGTGCCGCCGGACAGGCTGTAGTAGCCGGACGCCCCGGCAACGCTGCCGATTTGGAACGCGCCGCCGCCGCCGCTGGTGTTGGTCACGACGCTGTTCGCGCCGGACTGGTACATCGCCGCCGGCGATCCGCTGGTGGTCCCGACCGCGATTGTGCTGCTGGCGGTGATTGAACCGGTGTTGGTGACGAACAGTTTGCCGGCGTTCACCACGGTTGCGCCGGTGTAGTTGCTCGCGCCCGTGACTGTCAGCGTCCCGGCGCCGTTTTTCGTGACGGCTCCTGAAGAGCCGTTGTAGATCTGACCGACGATCACGTTGGCGGTCGTGGGATTGAAAGTAAGGGCGTAGTTGTTGCCGACGAGGAAATTGCCCATCTGCAATGCGTAGCCGTTGCCGCCGGTGACATTGAAAGTCGTGGAGGTCCCCGTCGCTCCGCTTCCAATGGTCCAGATCGCGCTTGGGGAGCCGAATTGCAGCGTCTGGCCGGATCCCGACGTGATGTTGTTCACGTCAAAGTTAAAATTCCCGCTGAGGCGATTGCCTGCACTGTTGACGCCGAAGGTCGTGGCGCCGCTGTCAAAGGCCACGACGCCGCCGGAAGCGACCGCGCTGTCCGCGCGCAGTTGGATGGTCCCGCCGGAACCGCCGCCGAGCTGCGCCACCGTGAAGTTTTGCGTGGGCAGCACACTGGAGACGCCGCCGGTGGTGTTGGCGGCGTTGGACTGCAGCTGAAGGATGCCGGTGCTGTTGACCGCAACGCCGCCGGTGAAACTGTTGCTGCCGGAAAGCGTCAGTGTGCCGGTCCCGGCCAGCGTCAGTCCGCCGCCCGTGCCGCTGATGTTGCCGCCCAGGGCGATGTTGCCGCCGCCGGTGGTCAGGGTGACGGTTCGGACGGCCGTCGTGCTGAACGCATCGTTGATCGTCTGGATGGCCGTACTGCTGTTGGTGATGTTGCCGGTCAAGGTGAAGGAATTGCCGTTGATTGTGTAGGCAGGAGCGGCGCTGCTGAACGTGATGCCGGCGATGTTGAAAGCGCTTGATGTCAAATCGTTGTTCAGCATCGCTCCGCCCGTACCCGCCGCCCCGAACGTCAGCGAGTCGCCGGAAACGGGGATCGGGTTCGTCCCCGACCAGTTCCCGGCGGCGTTCCAGTTGACGGTCCCACTGCCGCCGGACCATGTCTCCGCCGCCGCGTAGGAGGCGTGTCCCAGCAGCGTGCCGGCCCCGGCGACGCGTGACGCCGTCACGTACTCCTTCTGCAATTCGCCCTGCGCCGACGCGCGCGTGAGACGCACGTAGCCCGGCAGCGCGACGATCGCAATGGCGAGCATCGTGTTCACGAGACCCGGACC
>CAZZVX010000373.1:3527-4910 GCA_964657535.1 Armatimonadota bacterium
GGCGCCGCCGCGCCAGTGGAACTTGCGATGCTTCGCTGTAGGAGTGACGGACGGTTTGAGACTACGAGTTACCATGAATGCAATCCTTTTCAAGAGCATGGGTGCCGACGTGGCGAACACACGGCAGAGACGGCGACTGACTTTATATCAAGACTGACAATGCTTCCAATAACGACAGACGCTCGGAATGAAAACTAAAATCGTTTTTAGGAGGAAAGTTTGACTCCAACTTAGTTTGTTAAAACGGTTTTACTAATCTCTGCGGCTATTATAGCACACATTCACTGTATCCGCAATGGGAGTTTTCACCCGCTCTTTTACCGTTTTTCGCAAAGCGAATGTGTCGTCGCATTGCAGGATCCTCGCATCAATGGGGCGCCGGTTGACAGAGGACCAGAAAAATGATATTATGGTCTCAGTTTTGAGCAGCTTTGGTACAGAGAAAAATGCCATGAAGACATTGCTTTTTTTGATGGCGCTGCTTCTCAGCGTCGGAGGAACGGCCCGTGCGGACTATCGTCAGAAAGCCGAAGAAGCCACGGACTATATTCAGAGCCACTTCTACGATGCGTCCGCGCAGCGCTACCACCCGTCGTACCCGATGAAACCCGGCGAATTGCCCTACGACCTCATGTGGGGCAACGGAGTCCAGCTCTCCGTGCTCGCCGCCGCCGCCCGCGAGGACCCGGCAAAATACAGATCCGTGCTGTATGCCTTCACCGACGGCCTGCAGGCCTACTGGGACCCACAGCCCCCCGAAGGCTCGCCTCCAGGCTACAACGCTTACTGCTCCGGGCCGGGCGGCACCGACAAATACTACGACGACAATGAATGGATGGTCCTCGCTTTCGTCGAGGCCTACCAGGGTACCAAAGACGCCAAGTTTCTGCAGAAGGCCCGCGACACGCAGACGTTCGTCCTGAGCGGCTGGGACGACGTACTGGGCGGCGGCATCTACTGGAAACTCGACCATCAATCCAAAAACACCTGCTCGAACGCCCCCGCGGCCGCCTCCGCCCTGCGTCTGGCGCAGGTCGCGGGCGACCAGGACCAGATCGCCTGGGCGCTCAAGATACGGACGTGGCTCAACAGCAAGCTCCAGGACGCCGACGGCCTCTACTGGGACAACGTGAATCTGAAGGGGGAGATCGGGCGGGCAAAATTCACCTATAACACGGCCCTGATGATTCGCACCAACACCCTGCTTTTCCAGATCCGGCACGACAACGCCGCTCTCGCGGAGGCCCGCCGCGAGGCCGACGCCGGACTGGCCGCCTGGACCGACCCCGCGACCGGCTCCCTGCAGAAGACCGAAGGCGATTCGCGCTTTACGGTCCTCCTCTGCGAGTCGCTGCTGCGCCTCTACGACGTCACGCACGACCT
>CAZZVX010000374.1:0-4869 GCA_964657535.1 Armatimonadota bacterium
CGGGCTCTTGAGCGCGCTCGCGCTCGCGCTCCCGCGACTCGCCCTCCGACTGCATTCGGCGAACACCCCGCCGGCGCGGTCGAACACGCGGCGCGCGCTCGTCGTCGGCGCAGGGTCCGCCGGCGCGTTCATCGTGCGCGAGATGCAGCAGCATCCGCAGCTGCACCTCACCCCGGTCGCGTTCGTCGACGACGACCCGTACAAGCAGCACCGGACGCTCCAAGGCGTGCCCGTGGTCGGGCGGGTCGACGAGATCCCGGCGGTGGTGCGCGGACTCGAGATCGACGAAATCGTGATCGCGATGCCGTCCGCGCCCGGCGCGGCGCTCCGGCGCGTCATGCTGGCGGCCCAGGAAGCGGCGGTCGCGACCCGTACGGTCCCGGGGTTGTTCGAGTTGATCTCGGGCGCGAAATCCGTGAGCGCCCTGCGAAAGGTCGAGATCGAGGACCTGCTCCGCCGCGCGCCGATCAAGACCGATCTCGACCGGGTGCGCAGTCTCGCGTACGCCAAGACGGTGCTCGTCACCGGGGCGGGCGGTTCCATCGGGTCGGAGCTGTGCCGTCAGATCGCGCGGCTCGGTCCCGACCGGATCGTCGCGCTGGGTCGCGGCGAGAACTCGGTGTTCGAGTTGGTGCAGGAGCTGACGCGCGCGTTCCCGAACGTCCGCGTGCAGCCGGTGATCGCGGACGTCCGCGCGCTGGGCGACCTCGCCCCACTGCACAACCCCATTGACGCGGCAGTGATCGAGGCCGGAGAACGCCTCCTTCCGAATGCGCCGGGCGTCGCCGTCTTCGACACCGCCTTTCATCATACCCTGCCCGAAGTGGCCTCCCGATACGCCATCCCCCGCGAGTTGTCGGAGCGCCTCAGCCTGCGGCGGTACGGGGCGCACGGCATCTCCCATCGCTATGTGTCTGGGAAACTGATTCACTGCTTGGGACGCAAAGCCGAGGGAACACGGCTCGTTGTTTGTCACCTGGGCAGCGGGGCGAGCGTCTGCGCCCTGCGCGATGGCCGGAGCGTGGACACCAGCATGGGCCTGACGCCGCTGGAAGGGCTGGTCATGGGGACCCGGTCGGGCGACATTGACCCCGGCCTGCTCCTGTATTTATTGCGGCAGCAGAGCATGACGCCTGATGAGTTGGACGACTTACTGAACCATCAAAGCGGCCTGCTGGGATTGTCCGGGGGCCGCAGCAATGACGTGCGTGACTTGGAAAGCGCGGCGCAAGAAGGCGACGCCCACGCCGAATTGGCCCTGGCCGTCTTCGCCTACCGTGTCCGTAAATACATCGGCGCGTATGCGGCGGCGCTCGGCGGCCTGGACGGCGTCGCGTTCACGGGCGGCATCGGCGAGCATTCGGCTTCGATGCGGGAACGCATCTGCGCCCAGTTGGAGTTTCTCGGCCTGCGCCTCGTCGCCGAACTCAATGGAGCCGCGACGGGCCGGGGGGCAATAGCCCTCAGCCCATCCGACTCCCTCATTCCCGTGTGGCTGATTCCCACGGACGAGGAACTGCAGATCGCTCGCGAGACGTTTGCCCTGCTGAACCCGCCTCACAGACACAAGTAGCGCTGAATCTCCCAGGGCGTCACCTGCTTAGCGATCATTTCGTAATACTCGTCCCACTCGGCGCGCTTGGTTTCCAAATAGACCGGCGCGTAATCGGCCCCCAACGCCTCGCACAGCACGTCGTCCTGCGCCAGCGCTTCCACGGCCTCGCCGAGCGTCGCGGGCAGCAGATCAATGCCCTGCGCCTGGGCGTCGGTCGGCGACAGCAGGAACAGGTTGCCGTCGCGGCCCGCGTCCACTTTCAGGCCGCGCGTGATGCCGTCCAGTCCCGCCGCGAGCAGGCCCGCCGCCGCCAGATAGGGGTTGGAAGAGCCGTCCGCCGTGCGGTATTCCAGACGCCCCGGCGCGGGGACGCGCACCATCATGGTCCGATTGTTGCCGCCGTGCGCGATAAAGATCGGCGCCCAGGTCGCGCCGGAGCGCGGCGAGCGCGCCCCGAACCGCTTGTAGGAGTTGACCGAGGGCGCTGTCAGCGCGCACAGGCCCTTCGCGTGAGCGATCAGACCCCCCAAAAACGACAGGGCGACCGACGACAAGCCGCGCAGGTCGCTTTTGTCCAGGAACAGGTTGTCCTTGCCTTCCGGGTCCCAGAGCGAGACATGATGGTGCGCGCCGCTGCCGGTCAGGTCGGCGAACGGCTTGGGCATGAAGGTCGCGGTCAGGCCACGCTCCTCCGCCAGCGCCTTGACCGCGAACTTAAAGAACGAGACCTGGTCCGCCGTCGTGAGGGCATCACTAAAGCGCCAGTTGATCTCAAATTGGCCGTTGGCGTCTTCGTGGTCGTTCTGGTACACGCCGTAGCCCAGGCTGTTGAGGTGCGTGATCAGCGTCATCAGAAAGTCGGCGTTGCGCAACAGGGACAATTGTCCGTAGCAGGGCTTGGCGAGCGTATCGCCCGGATCGGCGACGGCGGGCGAGCCATCGCTTTTGCGATCCACCAGAAAGAACTCCGGCTCCACGCCGGTCTTGAAGAGAAAGCCGCGCCCTTTGGCGTCGTTCATCAGGCGCGTCAAGATGGTGCGCGGGCAGTAATCCCATTTGCCGCCGTCCATCTCCAGATTGCCCGCGATCCAGGCCAGGCCCGGTTTCCAGGGCAGCGGGAACACCGTTGAGTCGGATTGGGGGACACAGCTCAGGTCGGGATCGTGCGGCCCTTGTCCGACGCCGTCCACGGCGAAGCCCGCAAAGCCCGCCGCGCCTTCGGCCACATCGGCCAGGTATTCCGCCGGCACGAGTTTGGCCCGAGGCGTCCCATGTAAATCCACAAATGACATCAGGAAGAACTTGATGTCGTGTTCGGCAAAGAGTTTCTGCGTCTCGGCTATCGTAAACATGAGTTCTCCTCAGCGTAAAAAACGGGCGCGCTGGTAGGCCGCGCGGGACTTGATCGGGCGATTTTCGGCGAACCGGGACAGCGCGAACAGGGACACGTCAAAGGTCGGGGCCGCGCCGGTCATCTGCTCGGCCAGCGCCTGCCCGACAACGGGGGCGAGTTTGAAGCCGTGGCCGGAAAAGCCGACGGCGGCGTGGAGATTGCCGCCGAAGTCGTCAATGATGGGCTGCCAGTCCGGCGTGGTTTCATACAGGCCGCAAAAGGCGCGCTGGACATCGCCTTTGTCGGCGTCGCCCATGCCAAAGCGCAAGGCGGCCTTGTGCCGGGCGGCTTGAACAGGGCCGGGGTCGGCGGCTTCATTGTAGCCGTCGGGCTGGGGCAGCGCTTCCTGCAAGTCGGCCATGTCGGACGAGCCGACCCACATTCCCGTCGGACCGTCCGCGCGGAAGTAGGCCAGGTTGATCAAATCGGAGATGACCGGGAACATCCCCGCAAACGATGCCGGGCGTTCCAACACGGTGATCTGCGCCCGGACGGGCGTGACCGGCAGTTCCAGGCCGAACAGCGCCCCGACGGGCCGCGACCAGTTGCCGGTGCAAAGCGCGACCTGCGGGGCAGTGATGATGTCGCCATTGGCTAATGTGACGCTCCAGCCGTCCCCGGATTTTTGCGCCGCCGTGACGAGCGACGAAAAGCGCAGATCTGCGCCGAGGTCACTGGCGCGGGCGGCAAAGGCGGACACCGTGAGTGCAGGATTTGCATACCCGCCCTCCGGCTCCCAGGCGACCAGCGCGACATCGTCCGTGCGGAGCGCCGGAACCTGCGCCCCGATCTCGCTCGCGCCGATCAACGAGACGTTCACGCCTAACTCCTGGTGCATGGCAACGTTGGCGCGCAGCGTGGCCGTGTCGGCCTCGTCCACCAGCACGGCGTAGCCGCAGGGCGTCCAGCCGCAGGACAAGCCAACGTCTTCGGCAAAGCGCGCGTAGCGCTTGTTGGCTTCCAATGCCAGCGTGACCAGTTCCGGGACGCCGTAATGGGCGCGGATGATCGCGCCGGAGCGGGCCGTCGTTTCCTGGCCGGGCGCGGGGTTGCGCTCCACCAGAATCGTCTTGACGCCGCGCTTCGCCAGTTCATAGGCCGTCGCGCAGCCCATCAGGCCGCCGCCGATAATCAACGCATCGGCTGTCAACGCTGCCATCGGTTAATGCCCTCCCTGCCCGAACATTGTCAAGGGATGACGCATTCCCGCCAGTGGAATGCCCGTAATCAAGGCCGATTCCAGCGTCAGGGCGCGCAAATCTTCGCGGTCCAAGTTCTTGACGTGCGATTTGCCGCAGGCGCGGGCCATGATCTGGAGTTCCTGGGTCATGGCGCGCAGAAAGTTTTCGACGCGCTCGGCGGCTTCTTCGACGGGCAGGCGCTTGGAAAGTTCTGGGTCCTGCGTGGCGACGCCGACCGGGCAGCGCCCCGTGTGGCAGTGGTGACACGCGCCGGGGCGCGTCCCCATCGCCGCGTAATCCTCCACCCAGAACGGCGCGTTGCAGTTCAGGGCGATCATGGCCGCCGAGCCGATAGCGACCGCGTCCGCACCGAGCGCAATGGCTTTGGCGACATCCACGCCCGTCTTGATACCGCCGCTGACGATGAGTTGGACGGTACCCGTCAGTTTCAAGTCTTCCAGCGCCCGTGCGCCTTCACAGATGGCCGCCAGAGTGGGGATACCTGTATGGTCCAGCAGCACATCCGGCGAGGCCGCCGTGCCGCCCTCCATGCCGTCCAGCACCACGCAGTCCGCGCCCGCTTTGGCGGCGAGTTTCACGTCTTCATAAGCCCGCGCCGCGCCGATCTTGACGTAGATCGGCTTTTCCCAGTCGGTCGCTTCACGGATTTCTTCTATTTTGATCGCCAGGTCTTCGGGGCCGAGCCAGTCCGGGTGGCGGCAGGGACTGCGCTGGTCTAC
>CAZZVX010000375.1:0-4841 GCA_964657535.1 Armatimonadota bacterium
GCTCCGGGCCATTCTGCGCCAGGACCCGGACGTCATCTATGTCGGCGAAATCCGGGACCAGGAGACGGCCGAGATCGCGTTCCGGGCCGCTCTGACCGGGCACCTCGTCTTTTCGACCCTGCACTGCAACGACGCGGCGGGGGCGGTGACGCGCCTCCTGAACATGGGCATGGACCCTTTCCTGGTCGCCTCCACCGTAATCGGCGGCAGTTCGGCCACCAGGGGTCCCAGCACGGCCATATTCGGCTCCTCCCAGCGTGATTGTACCCCTCGCTCTTACGCCTTTGTCACCGTTCCTCTTTCCATCCTGTTTACGCCTGAAACCGGGTACAATTCCCGTATGCCCTCCTTGATTGACGCCAACCCCTACCTGCGCGACCCCGAAACCCGCTGCCGCCTGCTGGAAGAGAACGCCCACACGTCCAGCATCTTTGAAGGCGCGCGTGGATTACCGCCTGTCACTCAGCCTGCCCCTAAACGGCGCTCCATCACGCGAAAAAAGAAATCGCTTAAAGGCTCATAGCGCATCAGATAGCCGTCTTTCACGGCTGCTAAATAACGCGCTTTCGCCTCGGCTGCCGCGCCCGTCAAACCCTGACCCCCACAGCGTTCCCAGGATTGAAATCCTGGGCTACCGAGGGAGAAGACTGCCCGCCTTCGGGGGCGCAGAGGTAACGATGCTCTTTCCTCGTCCGCGCAGGCGGACAATCTTCTCGGCGTTGGCCCAGGATTTCGATCCTGGGGGACTGAGCGACCGGAGCAAGGGGGTGGGCTTCTTCCGGCCCGATATGGGGTACAATGGCCGTACTTATGCCCGAAAGGAAACGCGCCGTGCGCTCCTGCGCCTTTGTCCTCCCGCTCGCCATCGGTCTGCTGCTGTCCCCGCTGTTCAGTTTTGCCGCCGCGAATGCCGACACCCCGACGCTGACGCCCCAGGCCGCCCCGGCGCTCGGCTTCGGCCCCGTCACGCCCTACACCCTGCCCAACGGCCTGAAGGTGCTGGTCGGGCCGTCCCAGGCCGCCGACCTGGTCACGCTCGACGTGTGGGTGGACGCCGGGACGCGCCGCGAGACGGCGGACAACAACGGCGCGGCGCACTTCATCGAGCACCTGCTGTTCAAAGGCACGCCCACGCGCAAGCCCGGCGACATTGACGCCGCCATCGAAGATTTGGGCGGCAGCCTCAACGCGGCCACGTCCTACGACTGGGCGCACTTCTACGTCACCGTCGGCGCGTCCGACGCGCCCAGAGCGCTCGCCGTGGTCGCCGACGCCGTGATGAACGCCAGCCTGCGCCAGGAGGACATGGACACCGAACGGTCCGTCATCCTCAGCGAGCGGTCGCGCGAACTGTCGTCGCCGGACCAGCGCACGATTGAAGCGGTCAACGCGCTCGCGTTCCCCGACCACCCCTACGGACGCCCGCTGCTCGGCACCGTCCCGAACATCTCCACGATGACCCGCCAGACCGTGCTGGACTTCTACAAGGCCAACTACGTCCCCGGCAACGTCACCCTCGTGATCACGGGGAACATCACGCCCGAAGCCGGGCTGGCGCTGGCCCGCGAGGACTTCGGGGCCTGGCCCGCGCGCGCCGTCCCGCCGGACACCGTGACTTCGGAACCCGCGCAGTCCGACATCCGCACGCAGATGCTGGTCGGCGGCTCCGACCACGGCGTGATGACGCTCGGCTTCCGCGCCCCGTCCGTCCGCGACCGGCCCGACGCCTGGGCGATGGACGTCCTGCTGACCTGGCTCGGCCAGGGCGGCAATAATCAACTGCAGACGGACCTGCTGCGCAAGCAGAAACTGGTCAGCGCCGTCACCGCCAACTACCTGACCCAGCGCGACCGGGGCATCCTCACCGTCACGGCGTCGTTCGACCCCGGCAACGTCCAGCGGGTCCAGCAGGCGATCCTCGACGAGATCGCCGCCCTCCGCGACACGCCGCTGACGCCCGCCCAGATGAACGCCGCCAAGCACGCACTGCTCGCCTCCTACCTGTTCGACTCGCAGACCGACAGCGGGCGGGCCGACGCGCTCGGCTTCTACAACACGATTGACTCCTACAAGTACGACACCGAGTACATCGCCCACGTCCTCGCGGTCACGCCGGCGCAGGTGCAGGCCGTGGCGCAGACGTACCTGAACCCCAACGCCTATTCCGTGGCGACTCTGCTGCCGCGCGTCAACCCCATCGAGGCTTCTTCCCGATGAAATCGCACCCGTTACCATTTCTCTGTCTGACCGCCCTGCTCGGCACGACCATGCCGCACGCGGCCCGCGCCCAGGACCCCGCGGGCGCGGCGCCCGCGACGCTGGAAAAGACGCTGCCCAATGGCATGAGGATCATCTGCCGGCAGGAGACGGCGACGCCGCTCGTGTCCCTGCAGGTCTTCATCAGGGCCGGGGCCGCGCAGGAGGACCCGGACAGGCCGGGCGTCGGGGACTTCGTGGCGCACGCGCTCTTCAACGGGCTGTCCGACGAGACGCCCGAAATGGAGGCCTCGGACATCGGCGACCTCGGCGGCAACGTCACGGCGGGGTGGACCGCCGACTGGACGCAGGTCTCGGCCCTGACGCTGGGGGACAAGTTCACCGACGCCGCGTTCCTCGTCACCAACGCGCTCAAGAAAGCGGACTTCGACCCCGACGCCGTCGAGCAGACGCGCCAGGCCATGCTCGACGACATTGACAGCGCCAACGCCGGCGTCTTCCAGATCGCGTTCAGCGGGCTGCGCCGGACGCTGTACGCCGGCACGCCCTACGCGCTCAACACGCCGGGGACCGTCGCGGGCCTGAAGCGCCTGACGCGGGCCGACCTGACCCGCTACTACGACCGCTATTACGTGCCGAAGAACTTCACGTTCGTGGTCGTCGGCGACATTGACCCGCAGACGGCCATGACGAAGATCGCCGGCGACATGGACGACTTCCCGACGCAGGGGCGCGGCCCGAACCGCCCCGGCCTGACGCCCGACCCCCTGCCGATCCCGACGGCGGACACGGCCCCGGTCCGCACCGAGCAGCCGGACCTGGACGAACTGGGCGTCATGGTCGGCTACCGCGTGCCGCCGCCGTCCTCGCCGGACTACCCCGCCGTGCTGGTCGCCAACGCGCTGCTGGGGGGCATGAAGACGTCGCGCCTGTTCACCAACCTCCGCGAGAAGCAGGGCCTGTCCTACGAACTCGGCTCGCTCGTCAACACCCAGGCCGCCGCCGACGACGTGACGGCCTACGTCTTCACGCCCCTGTCGCTCACCGACCCGGTCACGAAAAAATCCGCGCCGGTCAGTGTCGGCACGGTCAAAGACCAGATTCTCCATCAGGTCGCCGCGATGCAGGCCGCCCCGCCCGCCCCCGCCGACCTGCTGCGCGCCAAGCACTACCTGGTCGGCTCGTACAAGATCCGCCACGAACGCCTGGAAGACCGCGCGGGGCTGCTCGGCACCGCCGCGCTGCTCTTCCCGCAGGGGACGCGCTTCGACACGGACTACGCCCACGCCATCAACGCCGTCACCGCCGAGGACGTGCGGCGCATCGCCGCCCAATACTTCGTCCACCCCGCCGTTTCCATCGTCGAACCCGACGGCCACAACGACGGCGTGATCTTCGAGTAGCCCGCCCCGTCAGCCCTTGCTCACCCGGATCGTGTCCAGCGTGTCGCCGTTCTCGCCGACCTGAGTCATCACGGCCTCGCGGGCCGTCAAATCAAAGACCGTCAGCGAGTGCTGCGCCGAAATGAAGCGGGCGACATAGGGCAGATGGTCGTCGGCCAGGACCCGCCACCGGGACGGATCGCTGTCGTAGTCGGCGTCGTAAAGTTCCTTGCCGCCCGCGCCCGTCGTGATGTAAATGATCCCGTTCGGCTTCGTGCGCGTCCTGCCGTCGAAGGCCGTGTCCAGGGCGAAGACGCCCGGAATGCGCCGGTCTTCCCCGTGCGCGGGCGCGGCGTTCGCGGCGTCCGTCGGCCGGAAGCGCAGCGGGACCGTGCGCTGGTAGGTGTGTTCGTGGCCGTGCAGGCAGAAGTCCACGCCGTGCGCCTCGAACAGCGGCGACAGCGCCCGCATCTGCTGCTCCTTGTAGTGGTTCTCCCCGACATTGAACGGCGGGTGGTGGAACACGACAAATTTCCACGCCGCGTCCGTCGCCTGCAGGTCCTGGGCGATCCAAGCGCGCAGCGCGGCGTCCGCCGGGTCCACGTACAGGTTGGAGTCCAGGCAGAGGAAGTGCGCGTCGCCGTAGTCGAACGAGTAGTTCGCCATGTTCGGGTAGCGGGTCCCGGCGCAGGCCCGGAAGTCCGCGATCAGCGCCGGGTCGCCGAGCAGAGTGGTCGGGCTGGGGGCTGGGCCGTTCTGCGGCAGGTGCATGACCGTGTAGTAGCCCAGCGAGTCACGGGACTGGTCGAAGTCGGCGGCGGGTCGCTTCTGCGCGTCCTTGTGGCTGACGTCGTGGTTGGCGAGCACCGTGTAGAACGGCACCGAGCGCAGCAGCGGGGCGCCCACCTTCGGGTCCGCCGCGTCGGCGTTGTAGATGGGGTAGAAATACTGCGCGTACTGGCTGTCCAGGCCGTTGTCGTAGACGTTGTCGCCCGTGTTCATGATGAAGTCGGGGTTCGCCCGGTAGGCGTAAAAAGCGACCGCCCGCTGTCCGGGGTCGCCGTGGGCGTTGTCCCCGAACGCGGCGAAGCGGGTGCGCTCCCCGCGCTTCCTGCGGGTCGTGAAATGCCCCTCGGCGATCACGTGGCCGCCGCCGCTCAGGCGATAGAAGTACGGGCGGCTGAGTCCCAGCCCGGTGAGCGAGGCCGCGTAGTTGCCGCGCCGGTCGGCCGTCCCCGGCCC
>CAZZVX010000376.1:0-4832 GCA_964657535.1 Armatimonadota bacterium
AGAAAGACGAACGGCAACCCAGATGCCCGGATGTTCTCTTCCGTCGCCTTGTGTTCCGCCGCAAGCGCCAGGGTGGACGTGTCCGCGCGTAATATACTTGTGTAGGCCAGCAGGCTTGCCCCCGCGCTTTTGGCGGCGTCAATGACGGCCTGGTGCTGGGAAATCCGACCGTTGACTTCCGTGGACGAGATGAGCAGCACTTTGTCTGCGCCGACAAAGGCCGAACGCAGCGTTTCCGGCTGCGCGTAGTCGGCCCGCCGGACCTGCACTCCGAGGCGGCGGAGGTCTTCGGCCTTTTCAGGACTCCGCACGGCGGCGACGACTTCCGCCGCCGGGACTTTCTCCAGCAGCCCCGCGATGACATGGCGGCCCAGTTTGCCTGTGGCGCCGGTGACGATGATCATAGTCTTTTCTCCTTTGGCTGGCAAGTTCCCGTCAATAATCTGGTTACTTTCAGTAACTAGGGTACACTTTATCGGCCGTGCTGTCAAGACGGCACTTTTTCATTACCAGGTTACGTGAAGGTAACTTGTGGGGGTAAAAAAAGCCGTGACGATCAAAGACCCAAGACTTCTGTCTTTTCCCGGCATGAAGATTGCGGATGTCTCGCCGGACTCGCCGCAGGAGGACGGGGAATGCCCGCTCCGCGAGATTCTGGACCGGGTCGGCGCCAAGTGGAGCGTCCTTGTGGTCGTTCTGCTCCGGGACGGGAGGCTGCGCTTCAGCGACCTGCGCCGCTCGATCACGGGAATCTCGCAGCGGATGCTGACGCAGACTCTGCGGCAGCTGGAACGCGACGGCCTGGTGGACCGGACGGTGTACCCGTCGGTCCCGGTGCGCGTCGAGTACGAGCTGACCGCGCTGGGCCGGACGCTCGTGGAGCCGCTGACGGCGCTGGCGCAGTGGGCGGAGAACTATCGGGGCGCGATCCTGTCCGCCCGCGCCGCCTACGACGGTCGGGACGACTCGTGAGCGGTTATTGTTCACTCTGGACGTCCACGCCGCCGAAGATCATGCGTTTCAGCGCGGGCGAGAAGAAGGCCCCGTCGGGCGCGCTGCCCTCGTCCAGCATTTGGAGTTGTTCGGGCGCAAGACGGACTTCCAAAGCGGCCAGGTTGTCGCGCAGCTGTTCCAGTTTGCCCGCGCCCAGGATGAGTGAGGAAACACCGGGCTGCGCCGACGCCCAGGCCAGCGCCACCTGCGCTACGGGGCGGTCCACCGGGGCGGCCACCGTCCGCAAAACGTCCAGAACGCGCCAGTTGCGCTCGGTGAACTTCGTGTTCCCAAAGGGATTGGAACCGCTGAGGCGGCCCGGACCGACGCCGCCCGCGCCGTCGCGCGAATACTTGCCCGCGAGAAAACCGCCCGCAAGCGGACTCCAGGGGGTGATGCCCAGGCCGCACTCGCGGGCGGCGGAGACGTGTTCGCGCTCGATGCCGCGTTCGACGAGCGAATACTCCATCTGCAGGGCGATGGGGCCGGGGATGGAGTGCGCGGCGGCCAGCGTCGCGGCTTTGGCGGCGTACCAGGCGGGGACATTGGAGAAGCCGAAGTAGCGGATCTTGCCGGCGCGCACCAGATCGCCGAGCGTTTGCAGGACTTCTTCCACGGGCGTGACCATGTCCCAAACGTGCAGCCAGTAAAGGTCTATAATGTCGGTGTTGAGGCGGCGCAGCGAGCCTTCCAGCGCGCGCTGGATGTTTTTGCGTCCGCTGCCGCCCGCGTTCGGGTTGCCGTCTTCGACGTTGAAGCCGAATTTCGTGGCGATCACCACTTTGTCGCGCAGGCGGCGCTCGGCGAGATACTCGCCCACCAGTTCCTCGCTGCGCCCGCCGGCATAAACATCGGCGGTGTCAACAAAGTTGCCCCCGGCGTCCACATAAGCGTTGAAGATGGACCGCGAGACATCGTCAGGCGAACCCCAGCGCGGGGTGCCGAACGTCATTGTTCCCAGCGCCATCGGGCTGACGACCAGCCCTGAGCGGCCCAGGGTGCGGAAGTCGGCAAGAGTCACGCCCGTGCCTCCGCCAGCTGCTGGACGCGCGCTTGGCTCCAAAAGGACAGCATCCAGCCGGGATACTCGGCGGGAAGTTTGCTGACTTCGTCAAGCCTCTTCAATTCGTCTTCGGAGAAAGAGACATTCACGGCCCCTAAATTGTCGTCCAACTGCTCTCGGCGTTTCGTGCCGAGCAGGACGCTGGTGACGCCGGGCTGGTGCAGGAGCCAGGCAATTGCGAGCTGGGCGACGGAGACATCTTTCTGCGCGGCCATGTCTTTGAGCGCGTCAATGGTGTTGTAGGCGCGGTCCATCTCCACGGGCGGGAACGCGAAGGCGGTGCGGCGGCTGCCTTCCACGTCCTGGTTTTCCCGGCTGTACTTGCCGCTGAGCAGCCCCCCGGCCAGCGGACTCCAGACCAGCAGGCCCAGTCCTTCGCTGCCCAACATCGGGATAATCTCGCGCTCCACGTCCCGGCCCGCGAGGGTGTAGTACGCCTGGAGCGACGCGAACTTTGCCAGGCCGTGCAGGTTGGACACGCCGACCGCCTTGGCGATCTGCCAGGCCGCCCAGTTGGAAACGCCGATGTAGCGGACCAGCCCCTGCGTCACCAGGTCGTTCAGCGCCCCCAGCGTCTCCTCCATAGGAGTAGCGGGGTCGAAGCCGTGCAGTTGGTACAGGTCAATGTGGTCGAGCTGCAGCCGGGCCAGACTCGCTTTCGCGCCGTCCAGAATGTGGCCGCGCGACGACCCCCGCCCGTTCGGCCCCGGCCCCGTCTCCCCGAAGACTTTGGTGGCAACGACGACTTCGTCGCGCTTGGTTCCTAAATTCTTCAGGGCCTGCCCGGTGATCCGCTCCGACTGGCCTCCTGAGTAGGTGTCCGCCGTGTCCAAAAAGTTGATGCCCGACTCAAAGGCGTGGGCGAGCAGGGCGTCGGCCTCCGCCTGCCCGGTCGTCCCGATGGCCTGGTACTGCCCGTCGCCCCCGAAGGTCATGGTGCCGAAGCACAGTTCCGAAACGAACAGCCCCGTGGAACCGAGTTTGTTGTAACGCATAGATCGTTCTCCCTTGCTCCGTCAGATTATACGCTCATCTTACTCCGTCCGGGGACACAACCGGTAGCGGGATACTGCAGATTTCTTGCCCGATCCTGCAAGCCGGGCTGCGTGCCGCTCGTACTGACTTGGCGGCATCCCCGGCACCAGGATGCCCTGAGCAAGCGGGCCGATGATATGCCCAAAGTCGTCGTGCTTGTCAAGAGGCTCAAGAAATATCTAACGCGATGATTTGGCCGGGTGATTCGGCGCGGCGAGCCGCCACAGGCCGTAGCACTCCCCGGCGGCCCACAGTTCGCGCGTGGCCGGGTTCACCCGCACCCAACTCACCTCGTGCGGCCCGCCGCCCTGCGTGGGGGAGCGCAGCGGCGCGGTGACAGTCAGGTTGGCCCACGTTCTGCCGGCGTCCGTGGAGCGGAACACGGTCGCGTCGGTCGCGTAGATGTTGCACGCGCCGCCCGCGTAGACGATGGCCGGGTCGGCGGGGTCCACGCAGACGGAATACGTGTGCGTCCCGCCCCGCGAGTCTTTGGGCGTGTCCAGAGCGGCCCACGCGCCGTTCATGCCCTGCCCCAGATCATACGTTTTGACGCGGTCTTCGGAGGCGACATACAAGCGGCGGCGCTGGGGGTCGAACGCGATGTCTTTGACGCCGCCGGGGACGTCCGGCGTGATGTCGGCCCAGGTGACGCCGTGATCCAGCGACCGGCAGACGCGATTGCCGTGCCTGCCGAGCAGCGCGGCTTTGCCGGACATGGTGAATACGGCGTCGCAGCCGGTCATCGGCGCCCACGTCCGGGCCGCGTCCGCCGAACGCCAGTTGGACGCGAAGCAGACGCCGGGGCTGCCGGGGTCCACGTTGGACACATCCAGCCCGGCAAAGATGACCGGCTTGCCGGCGGCGTCGTTCATCGCCGTCCACGTTTTGCCGCCGTCGCGGGAGACTTTCAGGGTGCGCGGGCCGCCCCAGCCGGGCGCGTCCCCGGTCCACATCACGTCCGCGTCCAGCGCGAAGCCGCCGTACCCGTAGCCGCCCCAGCCCTGGCCCGACGGGTTGCAGTACGTCCAGGTGCGTCCGCCGTCGGCGCTGGCCGCGCCGTTGAAATCTTGGAATGACAGAAAGACCGCGTCCGGGTGGGCGGGATTGAAGCCGAACGAGCCGCCGAGCATGACGGCGTTTTCGCCGTTGTTGGACCAATGAAACGTCGCGCCGCCGTCGGTGGTTTTGACAATCGTGCCGTTGGTGTTCAGGTCGGAAAACGCGACGTCGGGCCGGGCGGGGTCGAACGCGAAGTGGCTGCCGGGCTGCGTGAAGGGCAAAAACAGGTCCGTGTGGTCGTAAACGACCGGCTGCCAGGAGGCGCCGCCGTCGTGCGAGAAAAACGTGAACGACTGCCACCACTGCGCCCCGCCGTGGTTGCACAGCATATCCTGCGGGTCGCCGGGGCTGACCTTGATGACGCCGATGGGCGTGTTTTCCGGCAGCCCGGCGCCCGCCCCGGCGGCGTGGAACGTTTCCCCGGCGTCGGTGGACACCAGGATCTTATCCCAGCGCGAAAGGTAAACGTTGTCCGGGTGCGTCGGGATGACGTCCAAGTCCAGCGTGTAGTTGCCGTTGATCTGCCGGAACGTCGCGCCGCCGTCCGCGCTTTTGTAGAACCCGTGGCCGTTCTGGGAGTTGTCCGCCAGATACACGATGCCGCGCGTCGGGTGGACCTTGAGCGCGGCCCCGCTGCGGGCGGCGTTGACCACGCTCCAGCTTCCCCCGCCGTCGGTCGTCT
>CAZZVX010000377.1:0-4804 GCA_964657535.1 Armatimonadota bacterium
GACCTGGGCCTCGGTGAGTTTGGCGGGCGTGGTGACGGGGCAGGCGACGCGCAGGGTCAGTTTGGCGGCGTCCATCGCGCCCAGGCCCTGCACGGACGGCGGCTCAGCCAAGCCCAGGTCAGGGTGCTCTTTCGCCAGTTCCGCGCCGGCGGCGTTGATGATTTCGGTCACCTTGTCCATGTCGGACGCCGCCGCGACGCCAATCTCTACGAACGAGGCGACTGCGCCTCGGCTCTGGTTGCAGACCAGCGAGATGTCGCCGTTGGACAGGGTGTAGAGCCGCCCCGCCTCGTCCCGAATCTGCGTCGTCCGCATCCCCACGTCCTCGACCGTCCCCGTGACCGAATTAACCGTGACGTAATCCCCGACGGCGTACTGGTCTTCGAGCAGGATAAAAAAGCCGCTGATCACGTCCTTAACCAGCTTCTGCGAGCCGAAACCGACGGCCAGCCCGGCCACGCTGGCCGTCGTCAGCAGCGGGATTGGGTCCAGGTGGATCGCCCGGAGCAGCATAATGCCGAAGACGAACGTCAGCGTGTAACTGACGATGCTGTTGACCAGACCGGCCAACGTCTTCAGCCGCGCCGCCCGCTGCCGGTCCACGTGCTTCTCGCCCTCCGTCAGCGCGGGGGCGACGACCCGGTCCACAATGCGGCGCAGCGCGAAGCGCAGGACGACATAGATGACGACGATCTCGGCGACGCTTCCGAGTGTGTCGAGCGTTTCCTGCCGCGTCCAGAAGGCGCGGTCCAGCAGTGTGAGCGGGTGGGCTGGTGCGGGCATATCGGCGCGATTGTAGCACGCCTGCGGGTGACTTGTCAAAAAACATTCATTGGCGGCGGCCTTCGACCGACTGGAGGATGCGCCAGGCGGCGACGATGGCCGTGGAGATGATGAGCAGGCCCTGTATCTCAATGGGCAGGAAGGACAGGAGACGCACCAGGACGAGGACGATCACGATCATGCAGACGCCTTCCAAAGAAGAGCGTAGAACCTCTTTGTCGCGCAGGGCGTCCCAGAAAGAGGGCAGGGGGAGCAGGGCGCGGCACGTCTCGCAGTGGCGGCGCTCCGGCGCGTTGGGGGCGCCGCAGCGGGGGCAGAATTCCATCTCGCGGACGACGGGGACGCGGCTCCCGCCGCGTGCGCGCGTGCGGATGTCTTCGTCCACCCGCTTCAGCTTGTAGCGCGTGGTGTCTTGGACGTGGTCGTCGCTGCCGGCATCGAGCGCGCCCAGATAAACGTCGCGGGCCTCGTCGAGCCGCCCGGCCCGGCGCAGGGAGTCGCCCAGCGCCTCATACGCGCCGATGTTTTTCGGGTCCTGCGCGATTCGCCGGCGGTAGCCCGCGCGCTGTTCTTCGTCCCGCGCCTCGGCGCGGCGCGCGGTCACGATGCGTCCCAAAACGTACCCTGCGATGCCGAGCAGCAGCGCGGCCAGAAAAAAGTTCATGCGGCCTTCCTCCGTCTCTTGTCACAAACGGAGAAAGGCCGCAGAAAGTTGCGCCGTGTCTTACGATTTTTGGTCAATAAAGCGGGGCGTGTCGGGCTGGAACGGGTAGGCGCGGCGCGGCGCGGCCTGGGCAGACTTGTAATAGGCGCGGCGGGCTTTCTTGGCCTGCTGGAGTTCGGACAGTTCGCGCATGATCCGGCCCGTCTTGCGGTAAAGGAGCCGCTGCGCGGTCTGGTCGCACTCCTGAATCTGGATCACGACGCCTTCCAGGGTCGAGTCGGCCTCGATCATCTCGCGGGCGTTCGTCAGCCCGGTGATCAGGCTGCGTTTGGCGGCCAGGATGCGGTCGAAGGCGTTCATGTCGCCCATTTCCAGCGCCTTGATCTGCTCGTGGGCGAGCTGCAGCAGGTAGCCGAACTTGGCTCGTTCGGCGCTGTTGGTCGCGAGGGACATGGGGAACGGGTTTCCTTTCCGGGTCGGGCGTCGTCAGGCGGCGACGAGTTCGGGTGCCGATTTCTGGGCCTGGCACTGGCGGTCCACCTCGATCCAGGCTTCGCGCAGCTCGCGCAGGCCGTGAATGACCGTGATTAACTGGTCGGCGTTGTCGTCAATATTGGCCTGGGTCAGACTGTCGAAGGCCTTGATGTAAAAAGAACTCAGCGTCTGCGCGACTTCGCCGCCCGCGCCGAAGTCCAGGGTCGCGCGCAGGTGGGCGATGATCGCCTGCGCCTTGTTGATGAACCGCGACTGGGCCTCATAGTCTTTCGTCTGCATCGCCGGGAGGGCCTGGTTCAAAAAGCGCAGCGCGCCGTCGTATAGCATCACGACCAGCCGCGTCGGCGTGGCGGTCTCGGCCGAAGTCTGTCGGTACTGGGCGTAAGGGTTGTATCCGCTCATCGTGTGTTGTTATCTCCCTGTCGGGTGTCGTTATCGTTTCTGAGTTGCTTATTTGGAATTGCTGAGGCCGGCGACCTGGGCGGCGAAGGCGCTGCCCTGCGCCTGGAGTTCGCTGACCCGCGTCTCCATGTCGGTGAAAATCTGCTGCAAGTAGCTGGTGTAGGTCGTCAACTGCGTCTGCATGGACTGAATCTGCGTCTGCGTGTCCTGGATCTGGGCGGTCAGGCTGTTCTCCGAGGTGAATAGGGGGCCGTTCGTCGGGTCCAGAATGCTGGTGATCGCTGTGCCGATAGCGTCGGCGACGCCGTGCGTGACGCTGACGTTGCCGTAAGAACCGGCGCTGGTCGCGGTGACGAACAGCGTGAGGCCCTCGGTCGTCGCGTTGCCCGCGTTGCCGGTCAGGACCTGGCCGCTCCCGGTCGCGGCCTCGCCGTTGATCGTCCCGGCGACATCCGTCCCGTCCGTGGCGGCGGTCGCCGAGGCCGCCGTGAAGCCGCTCGTGTTTTTGCCCGTCTGCGTCTCATTGGACTGGACGGAGAAGCCGTTCCCGGCGCCGAACGAGTTCGAGGCCAGCACGAGATGCCCGGCGGTGTCGCGGCTGGCGTAGACCTGGCCGTTGAGCGAGGCGTCGTTGTTGATCTGGCTGATCACCGATTCGAGCGTGCTGCCCGTCGGGATCGTGATCGAGGCCGATGACGGGAACAGTTTGCCCGTGAATGTCAGCGTCTCGCTGTCCGTGCTGGCCGTCGCGACCGTGCTGCCGATCACGTTCGGGGAGACGATCTGCGCCTGCGTCGCGGGCTGCGTGATGTTGATGGCGTAGCCGGCGCCGATGGAGGACTGCGTCTTGACGGACGCGGAGACGAACCCGACGTCGGTGTTGCTGCTCAGGCCGGACCTTCCGAAGAGGTTGAAGACCTGGGACGGGTCGGCTTGGAGCGAACTCGTCAGCGTGGACTGGTCCACGAGGAGGTCGTTGTTGGCGTTCAGCGTGATGCCGATAGATTCCAGCGTGTTGTTCCCGGAGATGGCGCTCAGGGTGCTGTTGAGGTCGTGCTGAATGTTGCTCAACATGGTGTCGCCGAACAGGGGCGGCGACGTCTGAGCGGTCCCGGCGGCGGCAGTCGTGTCCGGCACGTAAATGTTCTGCGCTGAGATGTTGTCCTGCACGGAGTTGTAGGCCGAGACGAAATTGGTCACGGCGGTACTGATGGCGCTGGTGTCCTGGGAGACGCTCAGGGTGCTGGACCCGTCGGACAGCAGCTTCACGGTCGCGCCGGGGACGGCGTCGTTGACGACGTTCGTCGAGCGGGTCAGCGTCAGGCCGTCCAGGGTGAAGTTGGAGTCGGCGGCGCTCGTCAATGTGTTCGTGTAGGCGGACTGCGTGATGCCCAGCGTCGCCAGCACATTGCCGCTGTCCGTGACGCTGCTCGCGTTGACGCCCATGATCTGCAGTTGCTGCCGGTTCGTCCCGTCGTTCGTCGCGACCACCTGCGCGCTGACGCCCGTCGCCCCGGCGGCGTTGATCTTAGCGGCGACCGAGTTCAGCGAGTCCGTGCTGAGGTCAATCGCGATGCTCTGGCCGCCGATGGTGACTGTCCCGGAGGGAGGGGTGCCTTTGATGCCGAGCGCCGCCGCGAAGGACTGGCTGGCGCTGCTTAGGGCGATTGACCCGGCGCCGAACTGGCTGCCGCTGGTGATGGTCTGACGGATGCCGACCGCGCCCGCACTGCTGACCAGGCCCAGGTCGTTGAGGAGCGTGCCGGTGTTGTCTACGGCGGAGATCTGATTGGCCGTGCCGGTCGCCGTGCCGCTCAGGGTCATGCGGAAGTTGTTCGGCCCGACATTGACGACGTTCGCCGAGACGCCCGCCCCGGCGGCATTGATCTTGACGGAGATGTCGGTGAGCGAGTCGGTGGAAAGGATCGCGATGCTTTTGCCGTTCAGGCTGAACGTCCCGGCCTTGCCGAGCGCCGTACTACCGGTAGAGACCGTGTTGGAGACGATCTTGGTCGCCTGCGCAAGCGAGTTGACCGTCAGCGAGTGGTCCCCGACGGTGGCGTTCGCCTGGGACGTGATCGAGGCGACGGTCGTGTTGGACGACGTCCCCGATGTGGCGGAGTAGGTCCCGGCCAGAGTCAGCGCCGACGCCGCCGTTTGCAGGGACGCGAGCTGGATGTTGAGGTTCTGCCAGGCCGTGAGTTTATCGTTCAGGCCCTGTTCCAGTGTCTGTTCTTTGGTGATCGGCACCTGAGCGACTTGCGTGAGGCCGGAGATCACGCTGGTGATGTCAATGCCGCCGGAAATCAGGCCGCCGACGGTGGTGACGCCGTTGGAACCGGTACTGGTGGTAAGACTGGTCGTACTCGTGGTTGTCATGACGCGATTCCTCTGATGTATGCCTGAAGGTTACTCTCGTTATCGGTGCATCTGCGGCGCTTCTTTAGGGGGATCACCAAA
>CAZZVX010000378.1:0-4688 GCA_964657535.1 Armatimonadota bacterium
GCGGCGGCAAGGCAGCGGGCACCTCCTCGGCATCTCCAGCACTCTGGGCCATGTGGCGTTCCCGCTGATCGGCCACTACTGCGCCTCCAAGTGGGCCTTCGAAGCGCTCCACGAGAGCCTGGCGCAAGAGGTCAAAGGGTTCGGCATCAGCGTGACGCTGGTCGAACCCGGCGCCTACGCCACGGAGTTCGGCAGCCCCGCGTCGCTGAAGATCGCGCCGGGCATGGACGCCTACGCCGCGCTGCGGCAGCAGATTTTTGGGCGCCTGTCGGGCCAAGAACGCGGCGACCCGCAGGCGACCGCCGAAGCCGTCCTCAAGATCGTGGACGCGGAGGATCCGCCGCTGCGGTTTATCCTCGGCAGCACCGGCCTGCCCATGGTGCGCGCCGCCTATGCCGACCGCATCGCCACCTGGGAGGCGTGGGAGCCCGTCTCGAACGCCGCGCAAGGCGGAAAGTAAGAAAGGAAGATCATTCCATGAGCGAGCCGATCAATAACGCCGAACATATTCCCGTCAGCGCATCCACACCTATCGTCTCGGTCAGTCCGGTGACGCTGCCCGCGCCGGGGCGTGCCGTTGACCTGCAGATGCGCGTCTCCGCGCCTGTGACTGGGCTTGAACTGCCCATCATACTCCTCTCGCACGGCCAGGGGAGGTCGAATCATCTTTCCTCGTTGAACGGCTACGCCCCGCTCGCCAACTTCTGGGCGGCTCACGGCTTCGTCGTGATCCAGCCTACGCATCTGAGTTCAAAAACTCTCAGCCTCGATCCAAAAACTCCCGGTGCGCCCTTGTTCTGGCGGTCCCGCGCGGAAGACATGAAGCGCATCCTCGACGGGCTTGACGTCATCGAGGCTTCCGTTCCTGAGATCACAGGGCGCTTGGACCGGAGCCGGGTCGCCGTCGTCGGGCATTCCATGGGCGGGCATACGGCGGGGATGCTGCTGGGCGCACGGCTGACCGATGAGGACGGAACGGAAGTGGATATGGCCGAGCCGCGAATCAAAGCGGGCGTGCTGCTTGCCGCGCCCTGCAATGGCGGCGCGGACCTCAGCGCGTATGCGGCTGAACACATCCCGTTCTTCCGGCACCCCAGCTTTGCCGAGATGACGACGCCGGCCCTCGTGGTCGCGGGCGATAGCGACGTCTCCCCCCATCTGACGGTCCGGGGCGCGGACTGGCACGCGGATCCGTACTTTCTGAGCGCCGGCCCCAAGTGCCTGCTGACGTTGTTTGGCGCGGGACACGGGCTTGGCGGGGTTTCCGGGTACGACGTGGCCGAGACGACGGACGAGAACCCTGAGCGAGTGGCTGCGGTCCAGCGTCTCACCTGGGCCTACCTCCGCACCGCGCTCTATCCCGAAGACCCCGCCTGGCCCGCCGCGTGTGCGGCGCTGAGGGACAGCCCCGATCCGCGGGGCCGGGTCGAGTGCAAGTGACGCCGAACGCGGCGCGAGTCATTTCACGGGCGCTCCGAAAACGCCGATCTCGGACAGGCCGGCGTTGACGGTGCTTGGCTTGACGCCGGTGACGGTGAACTTGACCCAGGTGATGGTCTTGGCGGGGAACGTGAGCGTGAGGCCCGTTTTGGCGTCGTCGGGCAGCGCGGCGACGGGAACGGTCGTGCCGTCGCTGAAAGAGAGCGTCCCTGAAGTCACCTGGTCGTCGGCGTTGGGCCGGTCGTACAGGACGATGCGACTGATCGTTTGGGGCGCGTCCCAATCCAACTGAAGCCACGCGCCGACTTTCGACCCGGCGGACCATTCTTGGGTTTTGTCGCCGGGGTAGCCGCCGACGAAGCCGTCCACCGCGCCTTCGGGCGAATAGCCGCCTTCCGCGCCGCTCGCCGTGACCTTTGCCGTCGCCGTGAGGTTGTCGGCGCCGAGCAGGTCGCTGCCCGGCGGCGCGGCGGGCTGCGTGATGGTCTGGCCCGCAACGGCGAACGTGACCTGGCCCGGCAAGGCGAGAGTGCGCCCCCGGCGGGTGACGGTCGGGCCGGAAACGAGGCGCGGGGCGTGTGCGTCGGGGGCGAAGAACTCGTCCTGAACGACGCCGCCATACAGGTACGGGGCCGGGTTGTGGCGCACGAGTCCGATTCCGGCGGCGGCCAGCAGTTCGTCGCGCTGGGCCGGGTCGCTCGTCTGGGCGAGAGAAGTTGCAAGCAGAGCCTTGACGCTGCCGCCCGTCACGGGCCGGCCGGTGACGCCCGCCATGCGCCGCGCGACGGCCTGGGTGCGCAGGCTGTCCAGAGCGGCGGGCGTCGTCTGGACGATCACGGTCGCCGGACTCGTGACCGGACGGACGGGGAGCGTGACGCGGCTGGTCATCGTGGCGGCGTCGTAGGCGACGGCGACGGGCTGGCCGTTGAGCGTGGCTTCGGCCGCGCGGCCCGTGTCCGGGAGTTCGATGACGACGCCGCGCCGCGCCACCTGCCCGGCGTAACGGCCCGTGGTCGCGCCGACCGTCACGGTCACGGTCTGGCCGTGCCGCTGGTAAGAGAGCGGCGTCGTCGCGAATTCCCCGCGCTGATACGCCGTGGTCGTGCCGTCGTCCTCGTGGAGCGTGAACGCGCCCTTCTGCCCATTGGCTCCCGGATAGCAGCGGACGACAAGCGTCGTCAGCGGGGCCGTCGCCATGCGGGGTTGATAGGGCTGCATGGGGATCGGGACGCCGCCCTGGGCGTACAGCGGGAACTCGTTGATGTCCGCCGAAACGAGCGCGTCCGTGCCGCCCCCGTCGTGTTCGCCGGTGAAGACGTTGTACCAGTCGCCGCCGGGCGGGAACCAGACCGTCTGGTGGGCGACATGGCCCGGCCCGACGCCGGGCGTGACGACGGGCGCGGCGAGCAGGGCGTCCCCCAGCAGAAACTCCTGCGCGTTGTGGTAGGCGCTTTCGTCGCGCGGGTAGTCAATATAAAGGGGCCGGTCGAGCGGCACGGTGTCTCGGCACGTCTCCCAGGCGCTGGAATAGATGTAGGGGAACAACTGCGAGCGCAGGTGGAACGAGGCGCGCATGGAGTTTGTGGCCCACGCCGGGTACAGCCAGGGGCGGCGGTCCATGGTGGGGTCGCGCGTGGAGTGGGAGCGCAGGACCGCACTGGTCGCGCCGAACTGCACCCAGCGGGCGTAGGACTCCTCGTTGCGGCCCCGGTTGTGGCCGCCGATGTCGTGGGACCAGAAGAAGCAGCCGACGTTGCCCGCCGTCGCCGTGAACGGCACCTCAAAGGCCAGCATCGCAAAACTCGTGCTGGCGTCGCCGCTGAAGTGGATCGGGTGCCGGTGGTCGCCCCACCCCGCCCAGCGCGAGAACGACAGGCCGCGCCGGCCGTTCTGGCCGGTGCGGTCATACAAGAGCGTGTTGAGCCAGAACAGGTTGGTCAGGTCGGGGACGGACCGCGTGAACTCGTACTGCTGCCAGTCCAGCCACCAGAAGTCCACGCCGTCCTTTTCCAGCGGGGCGAAGATGTCGGCGAAGAGCGCGCCCATGTACTTTTTGTCGGCGGCGTCGAACGGGAGGGTCTGCTTCGTGGCCGGGTCGGCGCCCATATCCTTCATGAAGGCCGCGTATTGGTCTTCCTGAGGGCCGACGCCGTCGGCGGGGTGCAGATTCAGCGTGACGTGCAGGCCCTGACTGTGGAACCAGGGCAGGAGCTGTTCGGCGTCGGGCAGGAGCGCGCGGTTCCAGGACCAGCCGGTCCAGCCGTCCTTGTGCCAGTCCATGTCCATGACGATGTTATCGAGCGGGAAGTCGTGGGAGGCGTACTCGCCGACGACCTGCCGGTAGTCGGCGCTGGAGTAGGGCCAGTAGCGCGAGTACCACGCCCCAAGCGCGTACTTGCGGGGCATCGGCACGGCACCGCCGATGGCCGCGAGCGACTTCAAGGCGCTTTTATAGTCGTCGCCGTAGCCGAACAGGTACCAGTCCGTCCCGGCGCTCGCGGGCCGCGACTGCACCCAGCCGTCCGTCTGGAGCGGCGTCCGGGAGTCGTCGAGTAAATACCAGCCGTCGCGGGAGAGCAGCCCCTGCCCCAAGTCCTCCGGGCCGTCCGCGCCGTCGAGCGTGCGGATCGTGCCGCCGAGGTTGCCGGGGTTGGCCGCGCCGGGCGTCCAACGCGCCGTCATGCCGTGATTCGTGATGACGGCGCTGAGATTTTCCGGGCTGAACGGCCTGCCGTCGGGCGTGTAGGTCAGGCGAACACGGCCCGTGTCAATCACAGTCCCAGGGCCATTTTTCGTGAGACGGAATCCGTTGAAACGCGCCTGCCGACCGACGGCGAACAGCGAAGGCGCATCCATGAATTTGCCGTCGGGCGAATACTCGATGCGAACGCAGCCGGGCGTGACGACGGTGAAGCGCGCGGCCCCGACCACGACGGGGTTGGCGGGCGCGGCGGGCAGGGCGCGGGGGGACAGGCATAAAAGAAGAGCAAAGCACACGGCAGCGCGCAGGCGCGGGGACAGGCCGTGTCGGACAAGCGTCGCAATGAATAGCATAGTGACAGTATACCGCACCGGGACCGAGACAGGGCTGCCGTCGCCCCAGGATTGAAATCCTGGGCTGCGGAGGAGCGGACTGCCCGCCTGCGCGGGCGAAGATTACAGAAGCGGGCGAAGATAAGACAGGCAAGGCCTGTTCCGCGTCCGCGAAGGCGGACAATCCTCTCGGCGTTAGCCCAGGATTTCAATCC
>CAZZVX010000379.1:0-4680 GCA_964657535.1 Armatimonadota bacterium
ACCTTGGCGCGCGCCTCCTGCTGGGCGCGGTAGGCCGCGTTCGCCGCCTCGCCGCTGCCCGCCCCCAGCCGCCAGCGCAGCCAGGCCTGCATGAACTCGGACGCCGCCGCGCCCGCCTCGGCGATCAGCTCCTCCAGTGTGCGCGCCATCGTGTCCCACAGAATCATGTGCTTGCAGGAGTAGTCCGGCTCGCGCTGCGCCCCGAACTTGTAGTCCTCGCACGCGCAGTGGACGGCCCGCCCGCCCTGCACCAGCACCTCGTAGGCGCGGACGCCCTTCTTGCAGTACGCGAACACCTCGTCGCCGCTCGGCTCGTCGCGCACCCAGTCGAAGGCGCCGATCCGCCGCGCCTCGCCGACGCGCTCGATCATGGGGCGGACGTTCCGCACTGGCTTGTCGCGCCGGTGCAGGGCGTCGTGCTGGCCCAGTATCTGGTCCAGGATCTGCTCCTTCACGGGCAAAGGCATGGGGGCGGACTTGACCGCCGCCTCGATCTGTGGTAAACTCAGCATCAGAGACCTCCTCGCAGGGGTTGAACCGGGGCCAGGATGTGTTCGCTGCACATTCCTGGCCTTTACTCTTGTCCGAACTAGGCCGCGAGCGCGACTTTCTGGTACCGCGCCTTCAGGACGCCCTCGTAGGCGTCCCTGTCCTTGCGGCGCTTCTCCTGCTCCGCCGCCGCCCGTCTCGCGTCGCACTCCTCTCGCGTGATCTCGCCCGCCATCAGCGCCGCGAGCGACGCCCGGTACGCCCCCATGTAGGCGTCATGGCTGGCCTGCTTCGCCGCGTCCAGCAGCGCCTGTTCCGCCCTGGGCAGCGGCCTGTTCTTCTCCGCTGGCCGCGCCGTCCCACGCCGGAACTCCCCGAAAATGTTGCGCTCCCTGTTCATCGTCTTTGCCCCCTGAGAAAGAAGTGGTATCAGGGTTATTATACTATACTATTGCGTTATAACGCAATAGTTATAACGACGCAAAAAATATTTTGAGAATTATTTTTCAGCCAGTCCTGGATCGGTCACATCGGACGGCACCAGGTCGCTGATCTCGCACGGCAGCCCCCGCGCCATCTTCTGTAGCGTCGCCACCGTCGGGCTGTTTTCGTCGTTTTCCAACTGATACCATGCACGTTCAGATACGCCGCAGTCACGTGCTGCGGCAGGGATGCTCTTCTCCTGTGCCAGCCGAGCCTTTCGTATTAGTTGCCCGGTCGTCATCAACTGTGCCGTAGCCATGCCTGCAATTATATCATCTGATGAGTTAAAACGCAAGAGTTATCCTGCGTAATTACGCAACTTGCGACATAATAGCGGTGTCTGAGAAAATATGACGATCAACTGTCTGCCGGAGATGTCTGTGATTAACTTTGGGGCGTGGCTCAAGAGGACGCTCGACGATCGGGGAATCGACGCCCAGCAGCTTTCCGCCGCGACGGGCAAGCACTACGCTTACCTGAACCGCGTCATCAACAGCGGGAAGACGGAGAAGCCGATCCGGCCAGACCAGGAGGTCGTTCAGGAGATCGGCGACGGCCTCGTGCGCCTGAAGGCGATCCGCGACCGTGGGGAGGCCGAAGTCGCCGCGGGCTACATCCCCAACGGCTATACCCTCACCCGTAGCGAGGCGTCCGACGACAGCCGGCGGGTCGAATACATACCCGTCGAAGAGGGGGAAGCCGAACTCTTCAAATTCCTTCGCGGCCGGCCCCCGGCCATGCAAGCCCGAGGAGTCCGTGTCCTCAAAGCGATGTTCGCCGAAGATGACGAAGCAGACCGCGCGGAAGGGCGGATCGGCGGACGGGCCGAGTGAACGGGTGGAGCAAGTGATCTACAAGACCCACCCCTGGGAAATCCCGCCCGAATTCGAGGCGGTGCCCGAAAAGAAACAGATATGGCTGCTGGCGGCCCATTCGCTCGGTCTGATCGAACAGGCCTGCGGCGGGCGCTGGCCGGAAACGATGGACGACCTCCATCGCCTGGTCTTCCACTTCACCAACAAGCGCCTGCGCCTTGTCGAAGCCGGTACCGACATGGAAGCCCTTACCCGCGAGAACGGGCGCATTTACGTCGAAAACTGTTCTGACCCTGAAAAGATGCGACTGCAAATCTTGCATGAGTTGATTGAGGCGATGTGGCGATGGGAAGGTGTTCCTCCATGCGTCACTCAGGCAGATAGTCATGACATAGCGAATGTTGCCATGAATATGTTGACGTAAGTGATTGAATTTGGAGGACTGATTCACGCAGTAACGACCCTCACGAGGATCTGACGAGTGATTTACGAATGCGACAAGTGCCAGGCGGCCCTGCCCGCCGGCATCATGTTCTGCCCCCGCTGCGGCGACCAATTCGAGGAGGCCGTCCCCGGCGACGCCCAACTGCCGAACAGGGGCTTCACGGCCAAGCCGGCCCGATCCGCGCCAGTAGCCACCCCTCAACCGCTCGCCGCGCCGCAGGGGTATTCGCAATTCAGCGCGCCGCCCCCGCCTGCCCCCCAGGAGGCGGTCTGGAACAGGAACGTCGGCGGCCCCGTCGCGCTGGTTCTGCTCCTGATCGGTGGGGTCGCGTTCCTGATATTCGGCGCGAACTTTTCTTCGCCGCCGCGACACGACTCCCCTGGAGCGGCGGTGGTGCCTCTGGACTCGGCAACGCCTTCTCCTGGGTCTTCAGGCGCAAGTCCGCCGGATGCTGGCGCACCGGACACGTCCACACCGGTAGCGGACGCGCCCCAGCTGCGCCTCGGTTCGGAGAACTTCACGAAACAGGACGACTACGACATCGTGTCGGGCGAGGTCACCAACATCAGCGGGGAAGCGATCGCCTCGGTGGAGGCCGTCACCACTTTCTATGACGGCGCGGGGAACGTCGTCAGTACGGAGGACGCGCTGATCGACTTCAACCCTATCGGGCCGGGCCAGACGTCGCCTTATAAGACTATGGGGGAGGACAACCCGCTCATTAGGACGGAGAAGACAGTGTTCCAAGTCATGGGCGGGGCCAAGATTGAGACGACGTCCGCGCCTCCCCCTGCTGACTTTCCCCCGGTTGACGCGGACAGCAGTGATGCGGACGCCAGTCCCGCGGACGCCGGCGACCCCGCATTGCAGACGGCGGCTCCGGGGTCAGGCCTCAGCGACAAGCCACTCTCGCGGGACACGGTTTGTCATACGAGGCTTACGGAGGGTGATCTAGAGGGTAAATCACTTTCTGCTCTCAGCATCTCGTACAACACGATCTACGCCGTCCACGGCTATGTGTTCAAGCGACGCTCGCTCCGAAGCGTATTCACTGCGAAGTCCTGGTACCACCCGGACCCGTCATTCAGCGAGTCGGAACTGACGGGGACCGAGAAGACGAACCTGAAGACGATCCGCGCGTTCGAGAAAGCGCGCTTCGGCTACTGAATCCGATGGCGATACATGAGGGAGCGAACCGACATGACCGACACCGTACTGAGATTCGTCCTGACGAGGCTCCTGCCGGCGGCCATCCTGTTCATGGCCGCCGCCGGCCTCTGGCGCTGGCTCGCCCACGCCCCGCACTGAGGGAGTTTAGGGAAGCATGGGACAGAACGGAATGCACAGATCGGAGCGCCGAATGATTCGCCGAACAGCCGCCGTGTTCTTGGCCCTGCTCGCCCTGGCCGCGCCCGCGCCGGCCCAGTCGCCCGCCGGCTCGCCGCCGCTGGTGCCGGACCCGAAGCTGACGCCGGGCGCGACCCTGCCCGTCACCGTGGCGGACATCGCCGTCCCCGGCTACACGAAGAAGGTCCGCAACGTCCCCGCCTCGGTCAAGCGCCAGGTGTACGCCGAGTACGGGATCGCGTCCCACGCGCCGGGCGAGTACGAGGTGGACCACCTCATCAGCCTGGAACTGGGCGGCAGCAACAGCGTCAAGAACCTGTGGCCGGAGTCCTACGTGACCCAGCCCTGGAACGCCCACGTCAAGGACCGACTGGAAAACAAACTGCACGCGCTGGTCGTCTCCGGGCAGCTCACTCTGCCGGAGGCCCAGCGCGAGATCGCCACGGACTGGATCGGCTACTACAAGAAGTATTTCGGCAGTGCCCTGCCCGTGACGAAGTCCCACGCCTTCGGTCTTACGAAGTCGCACTCCTTCCGCCAGACGCAGGATGTTATTGTCCCCGTCCCGACCGCCCGTGCCAAGCGGCGACACGCCCGCGCCGCCTCGTCCGCGCACGGCGCCGGCAGTTCTGCCCAGGTGTGGGTGAACCTGAACACCGGGGTCTACCACTACCCCGGCGAGCGCTGGTACGGGAACACCGCGAATGGACAGTACATGAGCGAAGACGCCGCGAAGAAGGCCGGCTACCGGGCCACAGAGAACGGGCAGTGACGAAAAACGGAGAACGGGCAGTGACGAAGAGAGACATACCTTTTTCGGTGGGGGTCGCGTTCGGGTTCCTGGCCCTCATTCCGGCCCGCTGCGCCGCGCCCGCCGCCGTCCGGGTGGCTTCCGTCCCGGTGATGGTGGACGGCAGACTGGTGGGGGCGGCGCTGGTGCAGGGAGGCACTGCCTACCTGCCGCTGAAGACCGTCGCCAAGTACCTGCGCCTGAAGGTGGCTTACAACGCCGACGCGCAAATGATCATCGTCACGACCCCGGCGGAAAAAACGGGGCCGGGGAAGGGCGGGGGGGAAGTCCAGTGACGGCCGATCAGGAAG
>CAZZVX010000380.1:0-2324 GCA_964657535.1 Armatimonadota bacterium
AGTGCCGTGTTGGTCAGGTCAACGGTGTCGGAGCTGCACCCCCAGAGGGCGTGGCTCGACGCCAACTCGCTGCTCCCCCACAGGGCGTTCTTGCCCCACAGGGCGTGCAGGTCGGTGACGCCCCCGCTGCCCCACAGCGCGCTCTTGCCCCACAGGGCGTGGCTGTTGTCCACCGTCGTCTTGCCCCACAAGGCATGGTCGTCGTTGACGCCCACGTTGCCCGCCGCGTCAACCGACAGCGACGGGCTGATCGCGTACTCGCCGGTGATGACCGTCGCGTTGGCGAGCGCCGCCGGGATGTCTAAATACCCCGCCCCGTAGGTGCAGGCGTCGTAGTTGCCGTTCGCGTCTGTCCAGGCGTCGGGTTTGTCCGCTGCGAGCATCAGCCGCGCCTTGACCGTGTCGGGCGAGAGCGTCGGGTACTTCTGCAGGAGCAGCGCCGCCGCGCCCGCCACCACCGGGGCCGCCATAGACGTGCCGGACAGGCAATAGTACCGGTCGGAGGTGGTCGTCGCGCCGTTCTTGACGTACTGGTAGGACGACAGCGGGATCTGGTTCGCGCCGCCGTTCGCCAGGTCCAGCGTGCTGCCTTTGACATCCAGCGAGATGACCTTGTTGCCGGGGGCAACCAGGTCGGGCTTGCAGACCAGGTCCAGGCGGGACGGCCCCCGGCTGGAATAGGTGGCGATCTTATCGTCGGTGCGGCTGTTGTCTATCAGAGACTTGGTGGCGCCGACGGTGATCACATAGGGGTCGTTGCCCGGCGACTGGATGGAGCCGTAGTTCGTTCCCCAGCCTTCATTGTCGGGCTGGTCCTGGACAGCATCTTCTCGTCCCTCGTTCCCGGCGGCGCAGACGACGACGATGCCCGCCCGCCAGGCGGCTTCGGCGGCCTGGCACAGCGGGTCCGTCGTGTACGACTCGCCCACCGGGTGGCCCAGAGACAGGTTGATGACCTTGATGCCGTACCTGCTCTGGTTGGCGAGCACCCACTGGATGCCGGCGACGACCTGGCTGACGCTGCCGCCGCCCTGCGCGTTGAGAACGCGCACGTTCACCAGTTTCGACAGCGGCGCGACGCCGTAGAAGGTGTGGGTGAACTGTGTGCCATAGGAGGCCGCGCCGTCCCCAGCGATGATGCCCGCCACATGAGACCCGTGGCCGCACTGGTCGTTGGGATCCAGCGGATGCCCGTTGGCGTCCACGGCGAAGCTGACCTGTCCGACAACGCGCCCCCCGCCGGGCATTGCGTTGAGGCCGAGAGCGGCGAGCAGCGGTCCCGGAGGTGTTTGCAGGTCCTGTGCGCCGGCGTTGATGCCGCTGTCGAGGACGGCGACGGTGACGCCCTGGCCGGTGACGCTGTAGGGCTTCTGCCAGGCCGTCGTGGCGAGGCTGCTGCCCGTGGTGAAGGCGTCGCACTTGGTCACGGCCCCGTCCGAGGACAGGCGCTCGATGAACGGCAGCGCTTCCAGCGCCGCCAGTCGGCGGGCGGGGACGCGCAGGGCGACGCTGTGGATGATCGGCAGGCGGCGATAAACGTCCGCGCCGAGCGTCCGCAGCTGCGCTTCCTGCGCAGGCGTGAGATCGCCGCCGTTGAGGCGGGCGATGACGTGGAGGGAGCCGCCCGCAGGGGTCCGTGCCGCCTGCGTCAGCGGTCGGTCGAGGGCGGCGGTCGTCGCATGAGAGGGCGCGGCGGTGAGGGCCGCGCCCAGCAGGCCGGCGGCGGTGACGGCGGCTCTGCGTGTTCTTCGTTTGGTCATTGTCTTGCTTTCTCCTTCGGAATCGTCGCAGTTTGGCGGCCCGGCGGCCCTGCCGTCCCGGAGGACGGTTTAGGCCCGTGGCTTTGCGTCCCGCGCTTTGGCGCGGTTTGCCCTTGTCGCTTGCGAAGGATGATCGTTTGGAGGTTCCGGCCCGAACAGCAGAAAGAAACTCGTCTGATGTGTCGCCCGTTCGGCGGCCCGGCCGTCTCGGCGTCGGTGCGGCGTTGTTCGCGGCCCGTGCGCGGAGACCCGTTGGCTTTGCGTCCTTGCTTTGCAGCAAGTTTGCCCTTATCGGGAGCGGAGACCTTCCACTAGAGATTGTCGGGGGGAGGGCGAAACGGGCTGACTGGACAATGTGCGGGGAAAGGGCCGATTACCAGCCCGTGATTGTGCGGGAAAACGCGGATGGGAGTTTTTCAACGTGAAAGCGGGGAAGCAAATCGACTGTTCTGAGACATTTGTTTGGGATGTTAACAGATGACGCAAAGCACCCTGCACTGCTCCTGGTGGACGGAGTCTCGTCGATTGGCGCTATCGATTTCCGCATGGACGACTGGAAAGTTG
>CAZZVX010000380.1:2334-4668 GCA_964657535.1 Armatimonadota bacterium
TGAAACCGCGGCCGCCCGGAAGTTCTGATGCCCCGCCGCTACGGGGTGCGGATGGCGACGGTGCGGGTGGACGGCTCGTAATTGACGTTCGCGCCGAGGGCCTCGGCGACGAAGCGCAGGGGCACCATCGTGGAGCCGTTCAGGAGGCGGGCCGGGGCGTCCAGCGCCACGGGGCTGCCGTTGACCTGGGCGGTGCTCCCGCCGATGGGCAGGACGATCTCGGTCTCACTGCGGACGGCATGCACTTCCCGGCGCGCGCTGTCGTAGGACACGTAGGCGCCCAGTTTTTCCAGCACTCCCCGGAGCGGCACCAGGACGCGCCCGTCGTTTTCGACCGGCCCTTGACCCAGAAAGGCGATCTGATCGCCGTTGACGTTGACGGCCAGCCCGTTCCCCCGTCCGAAGTCGGGGCCGGTGTTCAAGGTGCGGTCCGTGACCGTGGTCATGCCGGACACCGTCCGGTGGTAATAGCGCGTGCTGCTGTTCAGGCGAACGCCCAGGGGCGTCCCCGGCTGCAGGTCAACGTCGTGGACCTGGGACTGCCCCTTGAGGACCTGCGCGGCAATCGCGCCCAGTCCGCCCCCGATCAGGATGTCCTGCAGTTTGAGCCTGCCGCCGGTCAGGACATCCACCAGCACGCCGGCCCCCGCCCCGATGCCGGCGTAGGTCAGCGTGTTGTTCTTTTGAGTCGCTTTGGCGATCAGGACGCCGTCGCTGCGCTGGGTCAGGTCTTTCGAGTCCAGGCTGGTGGGGGAGCCGGAGATGGCGATGGTGCGGCCGTCGGACAGATGCAGGCGGGTGAAGGCGAGGCGGAGCGTGCCGGGGTCGTTCCCCTGCTGCGGCGTCGCCTGGCGCACCACGCCGTCCACGCTCGCGCCGCTGAGGATGTTGCTGTAGGCCTGACGGCTGTCGTCCACTTTCGCGGTGAATGTGTCGCCGGAATTGTCATGACTGGACGAGAGTTCGGTGTCGAGCGTGACGGGAATGACGGTTCCGGGGTTCAGGACGACCTGGTTATCGGCGCTCGCCTGCGCCGAGGCGCTCGGTGCGATCGCGCCGAGAACGGCGGCGGCGAAGGCGGCCAGAGCAAACGCCTGCAGCCGGGGGATCGTTATGGTCTTCATGGGTCAATCTCCTTGTGTACGGTAGGGGCCGGCGACAAGAGCGTCGTCTGTCCGGTCCTGCACGGTACGACCGTCCCCGTCTTGAGATTGTTCCGCCGCCAGTGTCGTCCAGTCCTCCCAGGGCTGAACCCCTGGGCTGCCAAAGAGCGGACTGACCGAGGGTAAGGGCACGGATTAGGCCGGGCCATCTTTCTTCGCCCGCGCAGGCGGGCAGTCTTCTCCGCGACAGCCCAGGATTTCAATCCTGGGAGGACTGGGCGTTCACGAGAGCGGAGGTCCCTCACTCGCCGCCGATGACGACGCTGGACAGGTCCACGCCGTAGGTCGTCTTGCCCCAGATCGCGTGGTCGGACCAGACGCTCTTGCCCCAGATCGCGTGGCTCGATGCGAGCGTGTTGCTGCCCCAGAGCGCATTCTTGCCCCAGATGGCGTGCAGGTCGGTCAGCCCGCTGCCCCAGAGGCCCTTGCCCCAGAGCGCGCCGTCCATGTTGATCGAGACGTTGCCGGAGGCGTCTTCGGACAGGTCGGGACTCATCGCGTACTGGCCGGCGACGGCGGTGCAGTTCAGCGCCGCGACGACGTTCAGGTAGCCCGCCCCGTAAGTCAGGGCGTCGTAGTTGCCGCCCGCGTCGTTCCAGCCCGTCAGCTTGTCCGCCGACAGCATCAGGCGCAGTTTGACCGTGTCGGGCGTGAGCGTCGGGTATTTCTGCAGGAGCAGCGCCGCCGCGCCGGCCACGACCGGGGTCGCCATCGAGGTGCCGGACAGCCGGAAGTAAGCCAGAGAGTTGCCGCCCAGGCTGACGCGGGAGTAGGACGACCACGGAATCTGATTCGTGCCGTCGTACTCTTTGTCGAGCGTGCTGTTGTGGGCGTCGGTCGAGATGACCAGGTTGCCGGGGGCGACCAGGTCGGGCTTCAGGATCAGGTCCACGCGGGACGGCCCCCGGCTCGAATACGTCGCGATCTTGTCGTGGGCGCGGTTGGCATCCACGACATTGCTGCTCAGGAGGTTCTGCTTGGTCGCGCCGACGGTGATCACATAGGGGTCGTTGCCCGGCGAATTAATTGAACCGTAACTGGTCCCCCAGCCCTCGTTGTCGGGCTGGTCCTGCGCGCTGTCCAGGCGCCCGTCGTTGCCCGCCGCGCAGACGACGACGATGCCCGCCTTCCACGCCGCCTCCACCGCCTGGCACAGCGGGTCCGTCGTGTA
>CAZZVX010000381.1:0-4662 GCA_964657535.1 Armatimonadota bacterium
CGCTCGGCGGCGCCGTCCCGCGCTCAGCGGCGCGGCGCAGCGCCGGCGAGTCTTCCCCGGCGACGCAGGAGAGCGGCCCGTCCCCCGTTTGGTAGACGGCCGTCGGCGTCTCCCCCAGGAGTCCGGCCGCCAGCGCCAGGATGCGGGGGATCGCGGCCTCGGCATCGCCGGCGCAGATGGCCGCCGCCCGGATCAGCAGGGGCGCGAGGTCGTCCCCGGCCTTTCCGGCCTGAGTTGTGTCTAAATTCGTCATAAGGTAGTATTCATTATTCGGTACTTTTGCCGGGTTGTCAAGCGGCCCGACGCTTCCGGCGTTTGCCTGCCTCTATTTTCGGATATATATTCACCAAACACGACACGTATTCCGCTCATTTATGCCCAGACATGACAGCGGTCACGAGGAGAATACTCATGGCGACAGACATCGAGGCGCGGCCGGGCCGCTCCATGACCGGGGGCCAGACCGACGCGCCCGTATTCCAAGACAGCGGCGCCGGGGAAGCGGGCGACCGGCCCAGTCTCGGCGAGGCGCACCTGAACCACCGGCTGGCCGACGAGATCGCCGCGAAGACCGAGACGCCCCGCGAGGCCGCGATTGACGCCGCCAACGGGCTGCGCAGTCCCGGCGGGCGCAAACCCGTCCCGGAGGACTTCGAGGGCATCCTGACGCCCGCCGGGAACACCGGCGGCGTCGTCGGCGCGGACGTAACGGAAGGCAGCACCTTCGCCTTCGGCAAGGACAGCACGGTCAGCGGCACGCTGGAAGATTAGACGGCGCGTTGCAAAAACGGCCCGGTGTGTGCTATAATATCCTCAGAGAACTTTCAGAGGACCAATTCTGAAGAGCGGGCGTACGCCCGCTCTTTCTTTCTTGTTTCCGTGCCGTCCGTTTTTGGAGTGGAGAGACTATGACCGGCGATTTTATCGAAGCCTTGCGCCAGATCGAGAAGGAAAAGGAGATTCCGTTCGCGACGCTGCTCAAGACCCTGGAAGTGGCGCTCGGCAAGGCCTATAAGAAGCACTACGGCATCACAGGCGATGTCACCGTACACATTGACGCGACCAAGAACTCGTTCAAATTCTCCGCCGAGAAGGTCGTCGTCGAGGACGTCACCAACGAACACGCCGAGATGTCGCTGACGACGGCGCGCAAGTTCAAGGCCGACGCCCAGATCGCCGAGATGATCGCCGTCGAGGTGACGCCGGAGAACTTCGGGCGCATCGCCGCCCAGACCGCGCGCCAGGTGATGATGCAGGAGTTCCGCGAGACCGAGCGCGAGAAGGTCTTCGACGAGTACAACGCCCGGATCGGCGAGGTCGCGACCGGCGTGGTGCAGCGCCACGAGGCGGGCAGCGTCTACATCAACATCGGCAAACTCGAAGCGCTGCTGCCCAAGCAGGAGCAGGTCCCTTCGGAGCCGTATCGCGTTAATGACCGGATTAAGGTATACTTGCTCGAAGTGCGTCGCTCCACGCGCGGCCCGCAGGTGATCGTCTCGCGCTCGCACCCCAGTCTGATTCGGCGGCTCTTTGAACTGGAAGTGCCGGAGATCGCCGACGGGTCGGTCGCCATCAAGAGCGTCGCCCGCGAGGCGGGGGCGCGCTCCAAGATCGCCGTCGCGTCCGAGGACGAGAAGATTGACCCGGTCGGCGCGTGCGTCGGCCACCGGGGCGGGCGCGTGCAGGCCGTCGTGTCCGAACTTTACGACGAGAAGATCGACATCGTCCGCTGGAGCCCGAACGTCTCGCAGTTCGTGGCCGAGGCGCTTTCTCCGGCCAAAAGCGTCAAAGTCCGCGTCAACGAGGATAAGCAGTCCTGCTTCGTGCTGGTGCCGGACAACATGCTGTCGCTGGCAATCGGCAAGTCCGGGCAGAACGTGCGCCTGGCGGCCCGCCTGACCGGCTGGCGCATTGACATCCGCTCCGAGACCCAGGAAGCCAAGGCCGCGTTCGCCAAAGCCGAAGAGGAAGTCGAGGCCGAGGAGCGCGCGGCGGTCGGGACGGCCGCCGTGCTGACGGCGGCGGACGACGGCGCGGTGCTGCCGACGGACGAGACGGGCCGGGCCAAGTCCTACGGCGAGGAAGTGACCATCACCGCCGATATGCTGAGTGCGCTGGACGACGATGACGAGTAGCGGGAGACTGACAGTGACGGGGAAGCCGCGCCACATTCCGATCCGCACCTGCGTGGTCTGCCGCCAGACCTCGGACAAGAAAGCGCTGCTGCGCGTCGTCCGCCGCCCCGAAAAGGACGGCGGCGGGATCGCGGCGGACGCGAGCGGCAGGGCGAACGGGCGCGGCGCCTACGTCTGCGCGGCGGCGGCGTGCATTGACAAGGCGATCAAGCAGAAGCGGCTCGAACGGTCTCTCGGCGTGACGGGCGCCCCCGCGACGTTGGCGGACGATTTGAAATCCCTGGTCCCCGCAGCGCCTGCGGAGACGACTTCGGTCTCAGGAGCAAACGCCATGTGTTAAGTGTTATACAAATAAGAGGTGAATTGATTTTATGTCCGGTGTGCGTATTTACGATTTAGCGAAGGAACTCCATCTCTCCAGCCATGACCTGCTGGAGATGATCAAGCCGCTGGGGGAAGACGGCAAGACCCCCAGCAGCACCATCAAAGACGAGACCGCCGAGGCCCTCCGACGTCAACTCGGCGCCTCGGTCGGCAACGGCGCGGCCGCCGTCCAGGCCGCCCCGTCTTCTCCCCCCGCGCCGCCCGCTCCGGCGACCAACGGCGCGGCGGCCCCGAAGAACGGCGCGGCCGCGCCTGCGCCCGTGGCGGCAAAGCCGGCCGTCCCGGCTCCCGTCGGCGCCGCGCCGGCCGAGCCTCCCAAGACGGTTGACATCCCCAGCGTCGTCTCGCTGAAAGATTTCGCCGTGTTGATCGGCGTCCAGGCCCAGGACATCCAGAAGAAACTGATGGGACTGGGCGTGCTCGCGTCGCTGAACCAGAAACTCAGCCCCGAAGTCGTGACCCGGCTGGCGAAGAGCTACAAAGTCAGCGTCAACATCATTTCCGACGAAGCGCCCAAAACCGCCGCCGCCGGGCAGCCGGCGGCCGCGCCGACCGCGCCCAAAGTCGCCGTCGTCGCCGCCAAGCCGCGCCAGAAGGCGGTCGGCCCGGTCTCCCGCCCGCCCGTCGTGACCATCATGGGCCACGTGGACCACGGCAAGACCTCGCTGCTCGACGCCATCCGCCAGGCCAAAGTCGCCGAGGGCGAATTCGGCGGCATCACGCAGCACATCGGCGCCTACCAAGTCGAAATTGACGACCCGGACAACCCCGGCAGGAAGCGCAAGATCACGTTTTTAGACACGCCGGGCCACGAAGCCTTCACGGCGATGCGGGCGCGTGGCGCGCAGGTGACGGACATCGCCATCCTGGTCGTCGCCGCCGACGACGGCGTGATGCCGCAGACCGTTGAAGCCATCAACCATGCGAAGGCCGCCGGGGTCCCGATGATCGTCGCCGTCAACAAGATTGACAAGGCCGGCGCCAACCCGACCCGCGTCCTGACCCAGTTGACCGAATACGACGTCATGCCCGAAGCCTACGGCGGCGCCGTGCAGACGGTCGAAGTCTCCGCGAAAGACAAACTCGGCCTTGACGATCTGCTCCAGACCATTCTGCTGGTCGCCGACGCCGAAGTGGAGCCGAAGGCCGACCCCAGCGCGCCCGCCACGGCGACCGTGATCGAGGCCGAACTCGACAAAGGGCGCGGTCCCATCGCCACCGTGCTGGTGGAGCAGGGGACGGTGAAGATGGGCGACTCGGTCGTCGCCGGCGCGAGCTACGGGCGCATCAAAGCCATGCTCGACGACCGGGGCCAGCGCGTCCAGTCCGCCGAGCCGGCCAAGCCCGTCGTCATCCTCGGCCTCAACTCCGTCCCGCTCGCCGGGGAGCGGCTGGAAGTCGTCAAGAACGAGAAGGAAGCCCGTCAGCTCGCCGACACCCGCGCGGACGAGCTGCGCAGCGACAAGCTCTCCACGCGCCGCCCGGTGACGCTGGAGGACCTGCAGCGCCAGATCAAGGACGGCGAGACCAAAGAACTCAACTTGATTATCAAGGGCGACGTGCAGGGGTCCGTCGAGGCCGTCCGCCAGTCGCTGGAGAAGATCGAGCATTCGGAAGTGCGGGTGCGGTTCATCCTCACCGGAGTCGGCGCCATCAACGAGTCCGATGTGGACCTCGCCTCCGCGTCGCAGGCCCTGGTCGTCGGCTTCAACGTCAAGGCGGAAGGCCCGGCCACCCGCCGCGCCGAGGCCGAACACGTCGAGATCCGCGATTACAAAGTCATCTACGACCTGATTGACGACGTCAAGCGGGCCATGGCCGGCCTGCTCGACCCGATCTTCGAGGAGGCGGCGCTCGGCGCCGCCGAAGTCCGGGCCGTCTTCAAACTGCCGCGCGCCGGCGGCACCATCGCGGGCAGCTACGTGCAGGAAGGCAAGATCACGCGCGGCGCGCTCGTCCGCGTCAAGCGCGGGGGCCGGCTCGTCTCCGAGGGCAAGGTGGACACCCTGCGCCGCGAGAAGGACGATGTGCGCGAGGTCGCGACCGGCTACGAGTGCGGCATCCTGATCCCCGGCTACGACCCGGAGATCGGCGACCGCCTGGAGTGCTACGAAATGCGCCGCATCGAGCGGACGCTGTAATC
>CAZZVX010000382.1:0-4661 GCA_964657535.1 Armatimonadota bacterium
CTGCCAGGAAGCCGTCGCGGCTGCGGGTCGGCGGGCCGCGCGTCCGCCGGAGGGAGGCGGCGCATTGCCCGGCGAGCGTCCCCAGGACGGCGAGGTACAGCGCGAGGCCGAGCAGCCCCGTCTCGGCGGTCGTCTGAAGATAAAGGTCGTGCGCCTGCTCGGACAGGGACGGGCGCTGCGTCGGCGTCAAGGCGCGGCCCACATGGGTGAACTGCCACTGCAGGCCGGGATACCGGCCCAGCCCATAGCCGAACGCGGGCCGGGACTGGACCATCTGCACGGCGCCGCGCCACATCACCACGCGCTGCCGCCAGTCGCTGTCCTTGCCGACGGCTCGCAGAGTCGCGGCCCGGCCCGCCAGCGTCGTTTGGAGGTCGCTCGTGCCGAGGATGACGACCGAGGCGAGGCCGACGCCGACGAGCAAGAGAAGAGGGACCAGGAGTTGTTTTCCCGGACGGGTGCCTGTTTCCTGTCGGGAGCGCAGCCACCACAGCCCGGCGAACGTCAGGCCCGCCGCCGCCGCGCCCGCCCAGGCGCTGCGCGTCTCGGTCATCACAAGGCAGACCAGGGCCGCCATGCCGACGATCTGCGCGCCCCACTTCCAGCGCGGCTCGCGCGCCGACAGCGCGACGGCGAGCGTGAATGGCAGGAGGGTGAGGATCGCGCTGCCGCAGAGCTGATGATCGCGGAACGGGCCGACCATACCGCCGTGGGCCTGGCTGACGCCGTCGGCGATCCCGGCCAGGGTGATCGCGCCCGCACAGACCGCCAGGAGCCGCGCCGCCGGCCGCGTCCGGGCGAGCCACATCCCCAGCGCCAGCATCAGGCCCAGCCCGGCCCCCCAGCGCAGCCACTCGGTCAGGGCGGCTTCCGCCCAGGGCGTGCGCCAGGAACGCAGGGCCGAGACCGTGGTCCAGAGCAGCAGCAGCCCGATCCACGTTTCCGGGCGCGCTGAAAGTGTTGCGATTCGTCGCGGCATGACGTCCATCCTTAAATTGACAGAACAACGACTGACAAAGACAACAATCGTGAAAGACTGCAAGCGTCGGGAGATACGCGCCAAGAGAGACGGCTTCACGTGATGGCGGTACGCGACAACTAAATTATAACACAACATGGCCGTGGATAGCAAGCGGGCGCAAGGTGTTTAAGAGGAAGGTGCGGCGGGCGAGACGGCGTCGAGAATCCGTTCGGCGACTTCGCGTTTGGAAAGCAGGGGCAGGGGAGTTTCGGAACCGTTCGCGCCGACAAGGGTGACGATGTTGGTGTCCACGTCGAAGCCCGCGCCTTCGGCGGAAACGTCGTTGGCGACGATCCAATCTAAGTTCTTCGCGGCGAGTTTGCGCCCGGCTTCCGCGAGGACGTTGTGGGTCTCGGCGGCGAAGCCGACCAGGACTTGGCCGGGGCGCTTGCGCGCGCCGAGCAGGGCCAGGATGTCGTCCGTCGGCGTCAGGGCGATCTGCGCCGCGCCGTCCTGCTTTTTGATCTTCCGGGGCGCGAACTCCGACGGGCGGTAGTCGGCGACGGCGGCGGCGGCGATCACGAGATCGGCGGCGTCCGCGCGGGCCAGCGCGGCGTCCCGCATCTGCGCGGCGGTCTCGACGCGCACCAGCTCGACGCCGCCGGGGGCGGGAAGCGCCGTCGGGCCGGAGACGAGCGTCACGGTCGCCCCGCGCAGGCGGGCGGCCTCGGCCAGTGCGTAGCCCATCTTGCCGGACGACCGGTTGGACAGGAAGCGCACCGGGTCCAGTGGCTCGCGGGTCGGCCCGGCGGTGACAAGGACGCGGACGCCCCGCCACGACTGCTGGCGCGCGAGCATCTCGTGGATGGCCCTGAAGATGGTGTCCACGTCGGCCATCTTGCCGATGCCTTCGGTGCGGCAGGCCAGGCGGCCCGTGACGGGTTCGATGAAGAAACAGCCGTAGTCGCGGAGTTTCGCGAGGTTGGCCTGCGTCGCCGGGTTATCCCACATCCCCGTGTTCATGCCCGGCGCCAGCAGCACGGGCGCGGTGCAGGCCATCGCCGCCGCCGTCAGCATATCGTCGGCCAGGCCGTGGGCGAGCCGCGCCATCACGTTCATGGAGGCCGGGACGATGGCGAACAGGTCGCAGTTCCGCGCCAGCCGGATGTGGGCGATCTCGCCGGGGTACGGCTCCTCGAACACGTCAATGGGGCAGGGGTGGCCGGTCAGGGCGCGCAGCGTGGCGGGCTGGACGAAGCGGGCGGCGTCGGCGGTCATCACGGGGAACACTTCCACGCCGGACTTGACCAGCCGACTGGCGAGGTCGGCGGCCTTGTACGCCGCGATGGACGCCGAGACGCCCAGCACGACTCGCTTGGGGGCAATGCTCATGTGAGGCCGTCCCACTCTTCCTGAGTGATCTCGCGCCCAAGAATTGCCTCGGCTTCGCGCAGCATCATACGCAGTTGCGGCACAGAATATTCGGCATTACTTGGGATCGTCAGTCGGTGTTCGGTAAAGACGAGAAACTGGTGCTTCGCGCCGGAGTAAGGCCCCTCGAACCCGATTTTACGCAAGCGTCGGACGAACACGTCGCGCTTACACGGGTTCCAACGACTCATGCACCGGCTCCTTGTTGAGATTGATGCCGTCAATGACCGGCAGGGCGTGGCCGAGTTTCAGGCCGAGAAGGAGCCAGTCTTCCAGTGTCGAGTGGAGTTCTTCTTCGCAGCCACGGAGGGTCGGGCCGAAGGCTATAACGCCCTTGCAGGAAGGGACGCGCCCGGCGAACGTGCCGTCATCTAACTTGTCGAACTCCGCCTCCGCCATCGCGCGATCAATGTACTCGCTCAGAATGTAGTGGACATCCATCGTGATCGTCTCATTCCTCGGCCCCATGTCAGACATCGTCTTCCCGGTCGGCGGGGCGGCGGCTGACTCTGGGAATACGACAGTGCTCGGCCAGCAGCACGGCCCGGATCATCCCGACGGCGTCGCTGACGGTGTCGTTGGTCACGGCGTAATCGTACTGGGGCATCTGGGCCAGTTCGACGCGGGCGTTGATCAAACGGCGCGCGATGGCCTCCTCGCCGTCCGTGTTGCGCCCGCGCAGGCGGCGCTCCAGCTCCTCCAGCGACGGCGGGCGCAGAAAGATCAGCACCGCGTCGGGCATCTTCTTCTTGACCGCCAGCCCGCCCTGCACGTCAATCTTCAGAATCACGTCCTGCCCCTGCCCGCGCCGGGCCGTCACCCACTGGCGCGGCGTGCCGTAGTAATTCCCGTGGACTTCGGCGTACTCCAAAAGCGCGTCCTCGGCGATCATCTCGTTGAAGCGCGCCGCCGTGACGAAATGATAGTCCACGCCGTCCACTTCCATGCCCTGGTCGCCTTCTTTGGGGCGCGGCGGGCGGGTCGTGGCCGTGACGCACTTCTGGATCGGGAACGGCAGGCCTTCGCCGTCGAGCAGCGCGTCCAGCACGGTGTCCTTGCCGACGGCGCTGGGGCCGGAAACCACGACGAGCAGGCCGCTGGGGCTGCTGAGCGTGCCGGGCGCGGCGGAGATGGGGCTGAAAAGTGTCACGCCCTGATGATACCCCGCGAGACTCCGCGAGTCAACCCGCCCCGCTCCGTAAAAGAAGCGTAAAGCGAGCGTAGAGCGAGCGTAAGACAGACATAAGACAGACACTGGACAGCCACTGGACTAAGGCCGCGCGCAGACGGCCCCCCACGCCCGCGCAGAACGGCCCGCGCCCGACGTTGCGATTTGCCCCGATATGTGCTAAACTTTTGGGCGACGGAGACACGTACCAAACCATAATGAAGCACCTTCGACCCATCCCGCTCGTCGCGGCCCTGGCACTGGCCTGGGCAATGGCCCTGCCGGCGGCGGCCAAAACGAGGCCCAAAGCGCCGTCCGTGCCGGCGGGGGCCGCCCTGAGCATCAACAGCTCGCAGGGCCAGATATTCCAGCCCGACCCGAAATCGCCGGGCCACTTCCTGTGGAAGATCTGGATGCAGGGCATCACCGGCTCGTCCGTCGGCGGCGGCTTTGAAGGGACTCTGACCGGCGTGACGGCGTACCTGTTCCAGAAGGGCGCGGCGTCCGCGCGACTGACCGCGCCCACGGCGCGCGGCGATAGCGCGCAGCAGACCATCGTCGCGTCGGGCCGCGTCCACGTCGTCTCGCTCGATCAGCCGGGGACGACCCTGGTCGCAGACACCGTCACCTGGCAGGCGAAGACCAACACGATCATCGCCGTCGGCAACGTCATCTACCGCAACGGCAAGACCGGGCTGACCATGCGCGTGCCGCGCCTGAACGCGGACACGGTCCTGAAGTCCATCTCTTTCGGACGCGGCGACGCCACGCTGCGCTGACCACCCTATGAACAAACCAACCACTCTGACGCTCCTGCTGACGACGCTCGCCCTCGCCGCCGGCCCGCCCCTGCGCGCCCAGTCGCCGCCGGCGAAGGCGGCCCAGACCAAGATCGGCCCGGTCAACCTGGACTGGCAGCGCGGCCAGTTCGCGGGCAACCATCTTCTGCTGTCCGGCGGCGTCCACATGACGTCGGCCACCTACGACCTGCAGGCGCTGACGCTGACCGTGGACCTGCAGACGGGTGCCAGGGCGAAAGGCAGCTACGGCATCGCGAAAGCGACGGCGGAGCCTCAAACGGTGCCCAGCGCTTTCGTACGG
>CAZZVX010000383.1:0-4652 GCA_964657535.1 Armatimonadota bacterium
GTCGCCGCCGACGCCGTGCCGAGCGGGTGACTGTGCGGCGGGAGCTGTTGGCCGGTCAGCGTCACGCTCTCGGCGCCGGCGGTCTGGGCGAGGGTGTAGGTGCCGCCGCCGCCGGTCCCCATGTGGACCGGGAGCCGCCCCTGCAGGTCGGGCAGGGCGAAGGTGTTCTGGCCGTCGCCGCCGTAGGTGGTGCCGATCAGGTTGAACAGGGTGTCGTTCTCCGCGATGGCGAGCAGTGCGCCGTTGCAGAAGTTCCAGCCTGCGGGCGCGAAGTTGCCGCAGAACATCCGAATTTCGCCGATATAAGGGGATGCCATAGAATCAGTCTCCGGGAGGGGCGTTCCCGCCCTAGTTTTGGGACGGGAAAATGCCCTGCAGGGCGATGACGAAGTTCAGCACGAGGTACGGCTGCAGATTGCTGTGCGGCTGGCCGCCGCCGCCGCCCGCGACGGCCTGCGACGCCATCGCGCCGGTGATCAGCCCCTGCGTGGCCTGCGCGCTCGCGCCCGCCGCGTAGACGGAGCCGATGTTGGTCCCCGGCTCGGCGAGGACCGACCCGCCCGGCGCGCCGGTCGTGGCGGCGGCGGTGGACGCCTTCAGCGTGTGGGTGTGGCCGGGCAGCTCGCTCGACGCCAGCGTGTGGCCGATCTCGCCGCCGACCTGGCCCAGAGTCAGGCCGTTGCCCATGTGGACGGGGACGCGGCCCTGCAGGTTGGGCAGGCCGAAGTTGACCCGCCCGTCGCCGCCGTAGGTGGTGCCGAGCAGCGCGAAGATCGCCTGGTTCTGGTTGATCGGCAGCAGCTGCCCGTTGCACATGGCCCAGCCGCGCGGGGCGAAGTTGAACGAGGCGATGCGGATCTCGGTGAGGAAAGGTGTTCCCATAAGTGACCTCTTTGTGAGACGCGGTCTAGCCGAAGACCGCTTCGTAGGTGGTCGCCGCCGGCGTCGCGCCGACGGGGACGAGGAAGATCTCCAGGACGCCCATCCGCGGGTGCGTCAGGCGGTACGTCCGCTGGGGCAGCACGACGCCGGGCGTGCCGGAGAACGTCAGGGTGAACGGCGCGCGCCCGCCCGGCAGCCCGCCGCCGACGGCCCGCGACTCCGCGAGCGTGACCTCATCGGTCCGCCCGTCTCCCCGCTCAAGCGTGAACGCCGTGTCGAGAAAGGGCGAAAAATCGGCGGCCGTGACTTGATCGAGCGGGATTGTTTCTGGCATGGCGTTTCTGGGCGTCTGCGAACAACAGACCATTGTAACACAGTTATCGGATTCGCGCAAGAAAAAATGCAGGGCCGATTTTCGCGCCTCAGTCGGCGAGCTTGGTGAAGTGTCCTAAATGTTCGCGTCGGAACTGCGCCGACACGAGCACAAAGCCCGCCTTCGCAGACCGAGTCCAAGTCCACGCATGTGGACTTCGTGATCTTTTAGCCGTGCTAACGAAGTTGAACCGAAGGTACTTCAGTCGCCGGGCTATCGGACCGGCTCTGTGTCCGCCGCCTACCGTGCCGTCGCGGACACCAGGGGGGAGGGCGTCTGCCCGCCCGCGTTGGAGGCGACGACGCGGTAGTAGTAGGTGGCCCCCGGCGTCAGCCCGGCGTCGGTGAAGGAGCCGGCCTTGCGGTAGGCGTACACGCGCACGGCCCCGGAGCCGTCGGGGTTTAGGCTGCGGGTGAGCGCGTAGGCGTCGGCGCGGGCGGACGCGGCCCAGGCGAGCGTGACCCGTCCCGCCCCCGCCCTGCCGGGCGTCGCCGAGAGCATGGACGCGGCGGGCGGGGCCGTCGGCGTCGCGGACGCCTGGTTCGAGGCGGCCCCCTGCCCCGCGCCGTTGACCGCCTTGACCGCGTAGTAGTACGTCACGCCGTCGCGGACGGTCGTGTCGGTGCAGGCCGTCCCGACGACGCGGAAGCGCAGCGCCCGGTCGGAGCCGTCCGCCGCCGTCCCCCGGTAGACGAGGTAGGAGGTGACGGGGCCGGGCGGGGCTGTCCAGGAGAGCGCGGCCTGACCGTCGCCGGCCGTGACGGCAAGCCGGGGCGCGGCGGGGGCGACCAGGGCGGCGGTGACGGACGCCGTGTTGGAGTCGGCGCTGCTGACGCCCCCCAGGACGGCCTCGACGGTGTAGGTGTCGGCCTGGCCGTAGTCGGGGTTCTTGTCCAGAAAGCCGCAGCCGCCGGAGACGCCGACCCGCGCGGCCTGGCGCGCGCCGCCCGTGCTTCGGAAGACGGCGTAGGTGACGCCGGGGGTGGGGCTGGCGGCCCAACTCAGCAGCGTCCGCGAGTGGCCGTCGGGCGCGGCGGTCAGGCTCGTCGGCGGGGCGAGGACGGTCACGGTCGTGGTGAAAACGCCCACACCCCCCGCGCTGTCGTGGACAGTGATGCGGATGGTTTGCGGGCCGGCCGTCCGATAGATGTGGGGACCTCTCACCGCATAAGAGGAGCCGCCGAGGGCAACAACCAGCCCATACACGGCGTCCACGCTGCTCCCGTCGCCCCAGTCAATAAAAACACGGAAGGAAGGGACGGGGCGGCTGTCCGTGAACGCGGCGAGCTGTCCGGAAAAATACTGTCCCTGCTGCAGAATGCCGACCGGCGTTCCCTGCCCGGCCAGCGGTGCGCGGGGGACTTCGTAAGCGCCGAGGGCAGGCGGATCCGAGCGGACATACCCATTGATGTCCGTCAAGTTGTCGGCGAGCGACACTCCCGCGCCGACGCAGGGAGAAGCCGGCTGTAGCTGCAAGTCGTCGGGGCCGTTCAGAAACAGCGGGTCCGTGTTGAGGATGCGGCAGGCCGTGTCGGTATTGAAGTTGATGCCGCCCTGCACATCGTCGTAGTACGCCATCAAGGTGCTGGAAGGCAAGCAGAGGAATTCCCGCGCGTCACCTCCGTTGTCGCCCCAGAGGATGCAGTCCTCCACAACGGCGTCGCTCTGGTCGGTCAGGGTGAGAGCGCCGGCGCCTAGCGCGAAGTAGTTTTGAGTAAAGGTGCAGCCGAAAATGGCCGGTGCGCACGAATCCATGTGAATGCCCCCGCCGCTGTTCCCAATAAAGGTGCAACCGGTGATGAGGGGAGCGCCGCCGATTATCTCGATGCCGCCGCCCTGTTGGGCGTTATCTCCCACAAACGCGCACTTTTCAATAGTGGAAGAACTCGCAATAAGATAAAGGCCGCCGCCGAGTCCGGCGTAGTTGTTGGCGAATATGCAGTCTGCGACAGTGGGAGAACTGTGATCCATGTCCATGCCGCCGCCGTCGCCGCTAGTGGGTGAGCCATACTGAATGGTGAACCCCTTGATGACCGTGTCGGCGCCCTCGCCGCGCAAGAACCGAAAGGCTGAGTCGCCAAACTGTGTGCTCAAAGGCTGCGCATCCACGGTGCAGAGCGCCGGGCCATGCTGCGAGACCAGAGCGACGGCCTTGCCCGCCGTCGTCAGGCCGTACTCGTCATAGGTGCCGTCGCCGACGCTGATCACATCATGGTTTCCCGCAACGCTGAGGGCGTGGGCGAGGGTCAGCAGCGGCAGCGCCGGGGTGCCGGGGTTGCTGTCGCTGCCGGTCTTGGCGACGGACAGGGTGTGGGAGTCGCACGCGCCCATGCTGGGCGCGCTGGGGCGCAAAACGCCGTTGATGTCGGTGTAAAGATAACTGGTGGCGATTCCGACGCCTAAACACGGCGAGCCGGGCATCAGGCGCAGGTCGCCGGTGACGCCGATAAACTGCGGGTCTGCGTTGAGGATGTGGTTGGCCGCATCGCCCGCGCCCAGGCCGCCGCCCACGTCGTCATAGGTCGCGGTCAAGGAGCCGGTGGCGGCGTCAACTTCGGGGTCGGCGCCCGCCTGGTCGTTCCACAGGATGCAGTCCGTGACGGTCGTCACCGCCCCGCCGAGGAACAGGGCGCCGCCGACAGCGGCGGCGTTTTGGGTGAAGGTGCAGCCTTTCAGGGTGAGCGCGCCGCCGAGGGCGTAGATCGCGCCGCCGGCATCCCCCGCCGCGCTGTTTCCGGTGAAGGTGCAGTTGACGAGCCGCAGCGTCTCGCCATCGGAGTACAGGGCGCCGCCCAGGCCGCCCGCCGCGCTGTTGGCCGTGAACGTGCAGTCGGTGACGGCGACAGGGTCGCCATACCCGGACGTGTTGAAGACGTACAAGCCGCCTCCCTGCGGCGTTGCGTTGCCGCGAAAAACGCAGCCGGTGAGGGTGGTTCCTTCCCCGTCCAGGATTTCTACCCCGGCGCCGCCCATGCCCGCGAAGTTGTCCTCCAGGACGCAGCCGACAATATTGGGGGCGCTGTCCTGGATACAGATGCCGCCGCCGTAGGCGCCGCCTGAGGCGCTGCCGTGCCGGATCGTAAATCCTTCAATCCGGGTGCCGAAGTTTTCGCCGCTGTGAATCGTGAACACGCTGCCCTGCCCCTGCCCATCAATGGTGCAGCTTCCGGGGCCTTGTTCCGACTCCAGCCAGACGCTTTTTCCTTGCGTGTCCAGGCCGTGTTCGTAGTAGATGCCTTCCTCAACGATGATGAGGTCGCCGGGCTGGGCGATGTTGAGCGCGTGGGCGATGGTCAGCAGCGGCGATGTCGCCGCTGTGCCGGGGCTGGAATCGCTGCCCGCCGCGCCGACGAAGAGCGTGGCGCGATCACGAGCCTTGCGAACGAAACCCCCGCGC
>CAZZVX010000384.1:0-4554 GCA_964657535.1 Armatimonadota bacterium
GGTCCGTGAAGATGTCGTAGGCGTACTGCGTGTTGGCCGCGAGTTTAAGATTGGCCGAGGACAGGTTGAACGTCATGAAGTCGGACGCGCCGACCGGAGCGGCGGACGTCTGAAAGATGGCGAGCGGGTTCAGGGTGCCGCCGGTGCCGACCTGACTGACGCGGACGAAGAAACTGCCGTTCTGGTAGCCATTGCCGGCGCTGCCGCCGCCCTTGACGGTCAGACTCTGCAGGGCGTAGCTGGAAGCGCCCGTTCCCGTGGTGAACGTCTGGCCGGGATGCGGGACGTTGTCGCTGTAGTCCTGGCCGCCTTCGAGAGAGCCGGAGGAGTTGAGCTGCCCGACGTCGCCGGCGCCGGGCGTGAACGTCGAGCTGGTGACGACGGCCGAACTGTTGACGATCGAGAAGTGGGCCTCGAACGTGCGGCTGTAGTTCTGGGCCGCGAACGTGTTGGAGTCGAAGCTGCGGCTCGTCGAGGACGAGTTGATGGCACTGCCGCCGGAGAAGTTGTTGGGCGTCGGCCCTTCCGCGAGGCCAAAGTAGCCGTTTTCGGAATAGAGGTCGAAGGCGTACTTCCCTCCTGCCGTGACGACCTGGTTGACGTCCGTTGTGAAATACTGATTGTTCTGCTCGACGCCGCCAGAGTCGAGGCCGGAGCCGGGGGCATAGTAATAGGCGAGCGGCGTCAATGTCGAGCCGCTGACGGAACTAATGCGGTAGTGCCAGTACCCCGCGTCCGGGTTACCGTTGTTGCTGTACCCGCCGTTGCCGTCGCCGAGCAACGTGATGCCGGTGAGCAGGAACTTGCCTGTCCCGCCGCTGGGGGCGGTGAAGGATTGTCCCGGACCGCCGGAGTTGTCGGTGAAGTCATGGGAGCCGTTTTGGGCGGTCGTGACGCCGAGCTGGGAGACGTCATACGGGCCGGTCGCGGGGACTGTCGTGCCGTTGAGGTTCATCGTCGTGTAGTTGTTCGTCTGCGCCTGCGCCGCCGCCGTCAGACCGAGGGTGGAGGCCAGCAGCGCGAGACCGACAGTGGTTTTCCGGGCGTTCTTCATGGGAGGGTTCCTTCTGTTTTGGAGTGACACGTGTTACTGATAAGTAGATGGTTGTTAAATCGTGTTAATAATCAGGTCAGTCAAAAGACAAAACAAGCAATCTCTTGGAAAAAGGGCCGATGTGTTCTGCACAACGGCGTCTGAGAGCAGTCTCAGGGCCGGAGTTGGCGTACAGGGATTATATCACATCACCCGTCAGCCGTCAAGTAAAGTTCGCATTCCCGTCAAATTTGCCTGCCTTGCACGGCGAGGGCGTATTTGTTTGAGGAATCAGTTCGTATGGCATATTACACAAAGACCGCAAATATTTCGGGTAATTGTGCCGCCCAATGTGGAACAATCTGAAACCGGCTTTGGACCCGCCAAGCCCCATTTTCGCCCCGGTCACGGTTTGTGGAAGGATCACACTCATGCAAACACAACGCGCAGCGTGGACGCGATTTCTACTCTTCAGCCTTCTCGCCCTGGCGCTGATGCCGACGGCGCGGGCGGACCAGGCGGTCTATGCCGACTCGCTGCAAAACAACTGGCAGAACTACGGCTGGGCCACCCTCAACTACAGCTGCACCAGCCCGACCCACACCGGCAGCGACTCGATCAGTGTCACGGCGGGCGGGTATCAGGCGCTGTACCTGCACCACGACGCGCAGGACAGCACGCCCTACGATAAGCTTACCTTCTGGATCCACGGCGGCGCGAGCGGCGGCCAGCAGCTGCAAGTGCAGGCGACTCTGGGCGGCAGCCCGCAGCAGGCGGTCGCAATCGGCCCGCTGACTGCCGGGGCGTGGCAGCAGATCAGCATCGGCCTGGACAAACTCGGCGTCGCCGACAATTCCAGTTTTGACGGCTTCTGGATTCAGGACACGACGGGAGGCAGCCAGCCGACGTTTTACGTGGACGACATCTCCCTCCAGGCGGGGACTATCGTCGTGCCGCCGAACTCGCCCGTCACGGTCAGCGTCAACGTCCTGTCGAATCGCCACGCTATCAGCCCGCTGGTCTACGGCGTCGCGTATGGCGACCAGAACACTCTGGCCGACCTGAACGCGCCCCTCAACCGCATGGGCGGCAACAACACCAGCCGCTACAACTGGCAGCTCAACGCCGACAACAAGGCCAACGACTATTTCTACGAGAGCATCGGCGACAGCAGCGCGACCCCCGGCGAGCGCGGCGACACCTTTATCGCCGGCAGCAAAGCGGCGGGCGCGGACTCCATGCTGACCATCCCGATGATCGGCTGGGTCGCCAAACTCGGCCCCAGCCGCGCCAAGCTCGGCAGTTTCTCGGTCGCCAAATACGGCGCGCAGACCGCGACCGACCCGTATATGCCCGATTCGGGCAACGGTATCGCCCAAAGCACGGGCCAGGCGATCACCGGCAACGACCCGAACGATGCCAACGTCGCCAACAGCGTCGGCTTTGAGACGGGCTGGATCAATCATCTCGTCTCGCAGTGGGGGACGGCGGCGAAAGGCGGCCTGCGCTACTATCTGATGGACAACGAGCCCAGCATCTGGCAGGGTACGCACCGGGACGTTCACCCGACGGGCGCGACCATGACGGAGATCCGCGACGACATTCTGGGCTACGGCGGCGCGGTCAAGACCGCCGACCCGACGGCCCTGGTCGTCGGCCCCGAAGAGTGGGGCTGGTCCGGCTATTTTTACAGCGGCTACGACCAGCAGTACATGGCCGCGCACAACTATCAGGGCCACCCCGACAAAGACGCCAACGGCGGCATGGACTACCTGCCCTGGCTGCTCGACCAACTGCACAAGAACGACGTCGCCACGGGCAAGCGCACGCTGGACGTTTTCAGCGTCCACTTTTACCCGCAGGCGGGCGAATTCGGCAACGACACGTCTTCGAGTATGCAGCTGCTGCGCAACCGCTCCACGCGGCAGTTGTGGGACCCGAACTACACGTCGGAAAGCTGGATCAACGACAAAGTGCAGCTCATCCCGCGCATCAAGGGCTGGGTCAGCGCCTACTACCCCGGCACCAAGACGGCCCTGACCGAGTACAACTGGGGCGCGGAGGGCAGCATCAACGGGGCAACCACCCAGGCCGACATTGACGGCATTCTAGGCCGTGAAGGGCTGGACCTGGCGACGCGCTGGACGACGCCCGACCCCGGCACGCCGACTTACAAAGCCATGAAGATGTTCCGCAATTACGACGGGAACAAGTCGGGTTTCGGCGACACCAGCGTGTCCGACACCGCGCCGAACCCCGATAACCTGTCGTCATTCGCCGCCGTGCGCTCGTCCGACGGCGCGCTGACGGTGGTGGTGATCAGCAAAGTGTTGAGCGGCGACACGCCCGTGACCGTCAGCCTCGCCGGCTTCAGTCCGGCGAGTACGGCCCAGGCCTGGCAGCTGACTTCCGCAAACGCCATTACCCATCTGGCCGACGTCGCCGTGAGCGGCAGCAGCCTCACCGCGACCGTCCCGGCGCAGAGCGTCACACTGTTCGTCATCCCTCCGGGGGCGGTGAACCAGCCGCCGACCATCGCGACGGCGGCCGCGGCCAGCCCGGCGACGGGTAAGACCACGGCCCTGTCCGTGCTGGGCGCGGACGACGGCGGCGAGCCGAACCTGACCTACACCTGGGCGACGACCGGCACGCCGCCCGCCGCCGTCGCCTTCAGCGCGAACGGCACCAACGCCGCCAAGAATGTCACGGCGACCTTCAGCAAGGCCGGCGCGTATACGTTCCAGGCCTCGGTCAAGGACGCGAGCGGCGCGACGGCCACGAGCAGCGTCAGCGTCACCGTCAACGCCACGCCGACCAAAGTCACCGTCACGCCGAGCAGCGCCGGCGTTGCCGTCGGCGCGAACCAGCAGTTCGCCGCGAGTGTCACCGACCAGTTCGGGACGGTCCTCAGCCCGCAGCCCGCCAAAACCTGGAAGACAAGCGGCGGCGGCACGATCAGCAGCGCCGGGCTGTTCACGGCGACGACCGCCGGCGGCCCGTTCACCGTCACCGCCGCGAGCGGGACGCCGTCGGGAACGGCAGCCGTCACGGTCACGGCGTCCGGCACGAAGACGCTGGCTCCCGTCGCCGACGCTTACGTTCAGGCCGGGACTTACGCGGGCAAAAACTTCGGCGCCAACAGTCTGCTGATCGTCGAGCGCAAGACCAGCGACTCGGTGAGCGTCTACAACCGCTGCATCTACCTGAAGTTCGACCTGTCCACGGTCACGACGGCGCCGACATCGGCGACGCTCGCGCTGACCGTCAATTCCGTTTCCAGCCCGAACACCGGTACGCAAACGGTCACGCCGTACTTCGAGCCGGACAGCGCCTGGACGGAGAGCGGCCTGACCTGGAGCAACGCGCCCGGCCTCGACCGGACGGCGTTCCGAAGCACCGGGACGGCCCTCGCCGCGCAAAGCGTCCCGCTCAAGCCGCACTCAGCGTCGTTCGACCTGACCAGCCTGATCGCGGCGCACTTGGGGCAGGTCATCACAATTCAACTGCTGGACAACGCCGCC
>CAZZVX010000385.1:0-4537 GCA_964657535.1 Armatimonadota bacterium
TCCACTCTCGCCTTGATCTCCTCCAAAGTGTTATGAAAGTACAGAACAGTCATGCAAAGACTGCCGGCAGTTGCGTCCTCCAGCGCAACCCATGTGACCCCATGCAAATTGGCGTCTCGCGCGAAATCCAGGGCCGAAAACTCTTCGTAGTATGTATTGAGGACTCCCTCTGCTCTGATTATCTTCCCCCCTTGAACGACCAACCCGTAATCCGGCCAGAATGCGCTCTGCGTGTCAATCAACAACGTCAACATCACCATCGCTTCCGTCCTCCTGCCGCCATTGTAGCGCCTTTCTCGCCCAAAATCAACGCCAAAAGAGTACACCACAAAAGAAATCTTTGTCTACTACATTTCTATTTTTATCACAGAGGAGGATTCCCTGGTATACTGATGAAAGGCTGCCGCAGTTCACTTCAAGACGCTGAGGCCACAAAAAAGTGGTAATGTAAAAATTGCAAAAACGAACGGCGGGAACAGACACAGAATTTGCAAAGACGAACCACCTGCTGCCCCCTCTTCCGGCCCGGAGGGCCGACTCTTTCCAGCCACGCCCTTCCAGGGCGTGGCTCATTTGGGACTGGCTCCGTCGCGCTTGCCTCATTCGGGCCTAGCTCGTTCAGGACGCGGCAACGCACTTTGGGGCATAAACGATGAAAAAATGCAAAAACGAACCCCAATTTTCCTGCACCCCGCTCGGTGCGACTCGTTCACCAAACCGACACAGGCACCCCTTCCCTTAAGGGGAAAGGGAGCCTGAGCGACCGGGGGAGAGGACTTTCTAACGGGGAAGGACTTCGTCGGAGGTTTTATTGACCGGCAGGAATCAAGAAGCCGACTTTCCAGGACTCGACAAAGTGCAGTTTCTTCTCCAAGTTCTGAAGCCGCACCATGTCATCGGCCCCCAACTGAAGCGCGTCGTGGGCCGGCCCCAGCACGGCAAGAGCCGTCAAAATCAGCGGATGCGCCCCGCCGACGCCCGCCTCGGCCTCCGCTTCCGTGTGGTAGTAGCGGACAATGGACTCGTCCTGCACCTCATCCGGCGTCGGCACATCCGAGCGATCCGGGTACAGCAAATTCGTATCCGGGCCGGGGCCGTAGATCGCGGGCGCGGGCGAGCGCAGGATGCTCGGCAGCTGCCGGGCGTCAATGACGATGCCCGTGTAGTAATTGTCGGACGGCAGCACGGCAGGATCGGACGCCAGGGCCATCGACACCGGCGCGGACGCGACAACAGCGGGCTTCTCTATGACAAGCGACGCAATCGACTTGGGCTTGACGGGCGCAGCGGCGACGGCAAGCGGACGGACAACAGTGGGTTTAGCGACTTTGGCGGCCAGCGAACTGACTGCCGGAAGGAAAACGAGAGAAAAGACCGCCGAAGCGGTCAAACAACGCGGATATTTCATGGGCCTGTGTTCTCCCTGAAGGTGTGGATTGTGGAAGGTGTTCCATCGGCAATTATTGGCGCGTCTCCCGCCCTGCCTTCCTGAACAATCTGCCGGATTTGCGCCCAGACCGGCAGGAGTCGGCCCCGCGAACGTCGAATCAACGCCCTATGACAATTTCGCTCACCCGACGACAACTCGCCCAGGCCGCCCTGGCCGGAGCCGCCGCAACGCTCCTGCCCGAAGCCGCCCCGGCCCAGAATACGGAACCCGCCATGCCAGCCACCACATCGCCCGGCGAAGCCGACGCGCTCACTCATGCCGTACCGTTCAATGTCGGTTACGTCCTTTCGGAAACGCAGGTCAAGGAAGTCGCCGGCGCCCTCAAAGACTATCCCGGCGCGTTCGCCAAAGCGCGCGCCTACGCCATCCCCGACGACATCGCCCCCGCCTGGGCCGGTTCGTCGCCGCCCGCGCGGCCCGGAAGGGGGCGTGGCTGACGTGCCGAAATCTCCCCCCGACACCGAACTGCTGTTCGCCTCCGTGACCGTCCTGGCCGATGCCCTGCGCCGCCGTCAGGTCTCCTCCGTGGAACTCACCGAGGCCTATCTCACGCGCCTGTCCCAGCTCGGACCCGATCTCGGCGCGCTCGCCCACCTGACCCGCCCCCGCGCGCTGGTCCAGGCGCAGGACGCCGACAAGCGGCTCGATCAGGAAGCGCGCGGCGGACGCGGGCGCAGCCTGCTGCTCGGCATTCCTTACGGCGTCAAAGACCTGCTCGCCACGGTCAGCGCACCCACCGAATGGGGCAGCCCCGCCCACGCCGGCCAGACCTTTGACTACGATGCGACGGTCGTGCAAAAGTTGAGCGACGCCGGGGCGGTCTTGATCGGAAAACTGTCCATGGTGGAACTCGCGGGCGGGGGAGGCTATCGCTATGCGTCCGCCTCGTCCACCGGCCCCGGACGGACGCCCTGGAACACGGAACACTGGGCGGGCGGCTCCTCATCCGGCCCCGGCGCGGCGACGGCGGCGGGGCTGGTCGGCTTCTCCATCGGCTCGGAGACCTGGGGCAGCATCGTCTGCCCCGCCTCGTTCTGCGGCGTCTCCGGCCTGCGCCCGACGTTCGGGCGCGTCAGCCGCTGGGGCGCGATGGCCCTCTCCTGGACCATGGACAAGCTCGGCCCGCTCGCCCGCACGGCGGAAGACTGCGGCCTGATCCTGGAAGCCGTCGCGGGGCAGGACGACCACGACCCGACCACGTCGGGCAGCAGCGCCTTCAAGTTCCCCTTCAAGCGCGGCAAACAGCCGAATGTGAAGGGCCTGCGCGTCGGCATCGTTCAGCCGGACTACGGCAAGGGGACGTTCGCCCAGCCCGAAGTCGCCCGCATCTTCGCCGAAGCCGTCGGCGTGCTGGAGAAACTGGGCGTGTCGTTCGCCGACGCCAAAATGCCCGATCTGCCGACGGACCCGGCGGCGAACACCATCATCAGCGTGGAAGGGTCGGCGGCGTTCGAGGACCTGATTCGGGACAAAGAGCGCTTCGCCAAGCTCGCCGACGACGAGCAGCAGGGGGGACTGTTGGCGGGCCTGGTCATGCCCGGCGTAGATTATGTTCGGGCGCAGCGGCTCCGCACGGTCGCCCAGCGCGCCTGCGCCGACTTGTTCGCCGACCACGACGCCCTGATCGCGCCGGGCTACCTGCAGGTCGCCCCGCCCATCACGGCCAATTTGGACGACTACTTCACCGGCAGCGACGGGGGCCTCAGCGGTTTCGGCAATCTGGTCGGCCTGCCCGCCCTGTGCGTCCCGATGGGCTTCGGCAGGGCGCACCTGCCGCTCGGCCTCCAGTTCGTCGCGCCCGGCTTCGACGAGGCGACCCTGCTCGCCCTCGGCATGGCCTTCCAGCGCGAGACCGACTGGCACCTCAAGCAGCCGCCCGCGCCGTTCGGGACGTAACTCACGGGGAGCGGAGGGCGTTCAATCGGCGGCGGATCTCGCGGACGGCGTGCGTCCCGCCCACCGCGACGAACAGCAGGGCGACGCCCCAGGCCCACCAGGGCAGGCCGCGACCGAACAGGAAGACATAGGCGTAAGGCAGGAACCAGAAGAAGACGCCCAGCGCGACGGGAAGAGTGACCGGACGCTTGCGGCGGACACAGGCCGCGAGCCAGGCCATCGTCCCCCAGAACAGCGGGTGGTGCGCCAGGTACAGAACGGCGAACACGAGCGGGTTGACGCCGTAACGTCCCCCGATCTGCTGGACGTGATTCCAAAGGTGCCGCAGCGTCTCAGTCAAAAGGCAACTCCGGGGGCGGCAGCAGTGTTCCCCGCGCGGCACAGGCGGCGAAGTAGGCAGCCACGGCATCGCCCGTCCGAGGACGATACGCATCGGCCCCCGGAAACAGCGCGGAGTCCGTGACGAGCGGCGCGGACGGCGCGAGACTCAGACGGGCCAGCAGTGCATGAGTCATATCGCGCTCGGAATCATTCAGGAACGAGAGGACGGACAATGTCGTGAGTTCCAGGCCGTATTTCACCAGCGCTTCCAGGCTGGGATAACGGCCCGCCCGATGGCGGCGCAGCAGCCATTCCCGCTCGTCAGCCTCCGTGATCGGCGTGTACGCCGCTCGCGTGTGCCACGCTTTGGTATTATACGGCAGAAGCGCCGTCCCCGGCAAGCCCAGCACGGCGGCCCGGTCGAACGACAGCAGGACGTGCGGGTAGCCTTTGCGGACTTTGTCGGCCAGCAGCGGCGTGTCCGGGCGCAGCGACAGGTGGACGTAGTCGGCCAGGCCAAGCATCCGGTCACGACGCTTGGCCGTGGCGCGCGGGGCGATGCCCCGGCTTGCGAGGACGCTCTGCGCGTAAAGCGCCCCGTCGCGGAGGATGTGCGGCAGGTAGTGGAGCGGCGCGGCATGGTACAGACACTCGCCCCCGGCGGGCGACAGGGCGTTCACGGGCAGCCTGCACCGGCCAAGTCGCCGGCAGGGCGAAGGCACACGCGCAGGAACGCATCCACGCAGGCGGAGTCCCACTGCGTCCCGCGCCCAGCATTGAGGAGCGCCAGGGCTTTTTCCTGGTCCATGCCGACCCGGTAGGGCCGGTCGGTGGTCATGGCGCTGAAGGCGTCGGCGACGGCCATGATGC
>CAZZVX010000386.1:0-4515 GCA_964657535.1 Armatimonadota bacterium
CCTAGCGGGAGCGGCCCTCGGTGGCGCCGGGTTTAGGAGGCGTCGAAGCGCTTGGCGACTTCGGCCCAGTTGACGGTGTTCCACCAGGCCGCGAGGTATTCAGGGCGGCGGTTCTGGTATTTCAGGTAGTAGGCGTGTTCCCACACGTCGTTGCCCAGAATCGGCGTATGCCCATCAGTGATGGGGTTGTCCTGGTTGGCTGTGCTGACGATCTGCAGTCCGCCGCCCGATGCCTTGACCAGCCAGGCCCAGCCGCTGCCGAAGCGCTTGACGCCCGCATCGTTGAACTGCGTCTTGAACGCCTCGAAACTGCCGAACGTGCTGGTGATCGCTTCGCCGAGCGCGCCGGTCGGTTCACCGCCTCCGCCGGGCGTCATGCTTTCCCAGAACATCGTGTGGTTGACGTGTCCGCCGCCGTTGTTGCGGACCGCCGGGCGGATGTCTTCGGGGACGCTGCTGAGGTCTTTGATCAATTCCTCGGCGCTCTTGCTCGCCAGTTCCGGGTGCTTGTCAATCGCGGCGTTGAGGTTGGTGACATACGCCTGGTGATGCTTGTCGTGGTGCAGGTGCATCGTCGTCTCGTCAATGTACGGCTCCAGGGCATTGTAGTCGTAGGGCAGCGGGGGTACTTCGAAAGCCATGTGAACTCCTCCTTGGGGGTGTGCGGCCTGTGGCCGCGTGCTCCATCAAAGCACGACAATTTTACCCGCAAAAATGCCGGTTTTAAACGTCCACCGGCCAGCCGACGAAATAATTCGGAGGCTGCGGGGCATCGAGATGCAAAACAGGGTATAATGCGCAGAATGGACGATGAGACGACGCTGATCTATGAGCGTATCGGCCGCTCGGAACCGTTTTTCGCGTTGGTGGAGGAATTCTACCGGGGAGTGGAGAATGACGCCGTACTCAGGCCCCTATATCCCCAGGATCTGACACTCGCCAGGGAACATCTCGCACTGTTTCTGGTGCAGCGGTTTGGGGGTCCGATGCAGTATGGGGAAAAGCGCGGGCATCCCCGACTGCGGATGCGGCACCTGCCGTTTCGGATCGGGGTCGCTGAAAAAGACGCCTGGCTGAAGCACATGAACGCCGCCGTCGGGGCCATCCCCGAATTCGGGCCGTTTCAAGACGCGCTGAGGAAATACTTCGCCGATTCGGCGGAGTTCCTCGTCAATCATTCGGAAGTGCCGACCGTGGCTTAAAGACAAGCCCAAACCTTCTGGATTTGTTGATCCTGTATGGTCACTATTATTGCCGTATCCGTATCTTTCGCATTTGTTGGGAAGTATAAGAGTCTTTGCCGGTCCGTCTTACTGGAGAACGAATTATTATGACACGCCGACACGCGCTCCTTGCAGTCCCGTGCATCTGTCTAGGAGCCGCGACGCTGACCTTCATGACCCCGACGGGCAAAGAGTTCTTCCTGGGTGAACATGGGGTAAACGACGCGGACCAGACGGGTCCCTCTGCAGCGGCGTCAGCACCGGTCAAACCGGCCCCGCAAGCCCAGAAACAAGCAATGGCGCAGACTGGAAACGTCAGCCTTGCGCTCGCTACGAAACTCGCACACGCGAGTACCGCCGATCTTACGACGGCTCAGGACAGCCCCGACAAAGCCACGACTGCGTGTGACACGGATCAAGCGCCTTCCACCTCTGCCGACCCGTTCCTGCCGGTGCCACCGGCCTCGTTCCTGGACTACCACGTCTCGACCGGACACGCGCTCTCGGAGCAGGTGGCGCAGGACGTCGTCGTCCGTGCACGCCTTGCGCGTCACTTCCACATGACGGAGGAAGACGTGGTCGCCTACGTGCGGGATAATCTGGTGGAGGGGCGCCTGTCGGCGGCTCAGGCGGGGCGGTATAAGATCGCCTGTATTGCACCGTCCGGGCAGGAATATTATGTCACAGAACGCCTTCCCGCCGGGACTCCGGTCTTTCTGCTCGCGGGGACCGATAAGCCGGTTCTGCGCCTGACGTGCGGCAACCCGCTCGTGTCTTCGCTGCCGATGATCCTTGCCAAAAACAAACCCCGGAATAAGCATGATGAAGCCGCGATGGTCGCCTCGCAGACATCCATCCCCGGCCCAGTCCTCGTCTCGGATCCGAAGGCGCCTACGGTATTGGCGCTGGCCCCGACGTCCTTCACGAGCGACCCGTCGTTTGCCGGTGAGGATTTCTCCAGCCTCGGACCAATGGTGAGCGTCGGCGGGTTCGAGCAGGTTTTGACCCAAGGGGCGGCGCGTGGCCTCGGCTTTATACCGGCCACGATCGGGGCCGTGAGCGTGATCGCACTGGCAGGCAGCCATGGCGGCAGCAAAGACCCACCGAACATCTCGGAAGCACCCGAACCCAATGCGGGCATTGTCATCGGCATCGGCATGGCTACGCTCGCCGGCTTCGGACTGTTCGCCGCACGGCGGCGCAGTGCGCCACCGGTCCTCTAAGCAATCATAGTCCAGGACAGTCACACGATAAAGCCGCCGCGCCTCCCGACTAATTAGTCGGGAGGCGCGGCGGCTTTGCTTCAAGCAGGGCTGTTGTCAGGCGAGCGGCTGAATGCGGCTGCGTCGTGCGACGAGGGTAAGGGCAAGACAGCCGGCCAACACAGTCAGCGACACGGCGGCGTTCGGTTCGGGAGTGACGGCAAGGTTGTTGCTGTCAAAAACGCCTGGGCCTGTGCCGCTGAAAGAGTTCAAATAGCCATTGGCGTTGATGCTGACTGCGGGGCTGATGCCCGAGGCCGACAGGTCATAGGAACGGCTCGTGCTGCTGGAGAAACTCAAAAAATCTGACGTGAAGGTCACTGTGTTTCCCGTCTGCGTGTCTCCAGTGATGTCAGTCTTGGAAGAGTTGACGTAGCCCGTGATGTCGCCCGTCGTCGGGCTGACGATGGAAAGCAGATTTGTGGTGGGACTGCCGACCGGGGCAATTTTCAAAGCAAACGTCCCCAGCGGCTGATCGAAGTACGTCTTGCCCCCGAATGACGCTGTTCCGGCCGTCGCAGAGACAGTCCCCTGACTGATCGTTAAAATCGCAGGGATCGGCGTGCCCGCCGCGCCGAAAGTGGTTGGCACGTTGAACTCGAATTGTACCGGGACGGACGTATTGGAGAAAGAACTACCACTGCCGGTATTAGTAAAGACGTAGGCATTACCTGCAGTGGTCGTGTACTGCGCAAATGTTGTTTGCGCGTGCGCGGCAGGCAGGCTCACACTGAAGGCGAGAAGTGCTAACGTGATAGTCGGCAACGCTTTTGGTAATGGCATAATATTTCCTTTTTCTGACATTGCCGGTGTTGATGCCGGTCCCTTACCCGTAACCGCTTTGAAAACGGATGTTTCGTACTGCAGTGAATATTGCTTTATGGTTCCACGCCATCGTGGCTGTTAACACTATACCAGATATTTCGCTAATTTGTGCTCTCTTGCATTGAAAATATTACTACATCAAGCCTTTTGTGACAACCCCGTATTTCTGTGGGTTTATTCTCGGCCTGCCTCTCCTGGCACGGAATTTGCTCCTAGTCAAGTATCGCTCCGCACAGGAGAGCGTTCAGGAGAATGGTAGTATGTTTCTCAGATGCACTCTTTTTGCGTTGGCCGCAATGACGCTTGGCGTGATCGCCTCCCCCCGCGCCGCCGCAGACCCGTTCCTGCCGGTGCCGCCAGCCTCGTTCTTGAACTATCACGTCTCGACTGCGCACGGTCTCTCGGAGGAAGTGGCGCAGGACATGGTGGTCCGAGCGCGCCTTGCGCGTCATTTCCATATGACAGAGGCCGGCGTGGTCGCTTATGTCCAGCAGAATCTGGTGGAGGGGCGTCTGTCGGCGGCCCAGGCGGGGCGGTATAAGATCGCCTGTATCACGCCGTCCGGGCGGGAATACTTTATCACCGAGCATCTTGCCGTCGGCACTCCCGTCTTTCTGCTCGCGGAAACGGGGCAGCCGATCCTGCGGCTCGCGTGCGGCAATCCCCTGGTCTCGTCTCTGCCGCCGGTCGCGCCCAAACCCCGCATCAAGCCGGCGGCCCTGGTCGCTTCGCGGACGGCGGTCCCGGCGCCCGTGGTCACGCCCCCGGCACTGGCGCCGGTGAGTTTCAACGTCGCACCGGCGTTGACGGCCACGACACTTTCCGCGCCGACGATGGTGAAAATCGCTGGCCTGACACAGGTCCTGAGCCACGGTTCGACCAACTTTGTGCCGGTTGCCATCGGCGGGGTCGCCCTCGGTCTGCTGTCCCACCATCACCATGCGCCCACACCGATGCCGACCCCCGGCCCGCCGGCAGCGGTGCCGGAGCCGAGTACGCTCGCGTTGCTCGCTCTTTGCGGCGGTTTTCTTCTGGCCGGGTGCCTCCGAGCGCGGCGGCGCGACTAAAAGCCCAGGCTGGACTGGATGACTGGCGCGGCTTCGGCAGCCGCGCCCGTTTTTTTGTAGGCGGTGATGAGATTGTGCGCCAAGCGCGTCGGCTCCGGCAGGCGGTAGCCGCGCACGCAGTCCAGGACGAGGCGGGTG
>CAZZVX010000387.1:0-4493 GCA_964657535.1 Armatimonadota bacterium
GTGCCGAATGGAGGCACTACTCGTGATGGCGCCGGAGATGTTGTCCAGGGCGTTGGAGAGGTTATCGTAGGTGTCTCCGAAGGCTACCATCTGCGCCGGGCTGTCAATGCGGGCGATGCTCATGCCGGGGCGCAGGGTGACTCCGTTGACGGTCGTAGACTCCCCGATCAGCCCGTAGCCGTCGTCGCTGACGATGCCGTCGTTGTAGCCGTAGCCGATGCAAGTGCCGGGGTTCGAGGGGCTGTTGTAGTAGTTGTCAATGCAGCCGGACGGCTTCGTCGTGGTCGCCTTCGTGTTGGCCGCGCTGTCGGTCCGGTCCGGGCAGTGCAGCAGAGCGCTGCTCTTGGTGTACGGATCGAGCAGGATGTACCACGTCGGCTGATACACGTATGCCGCGCCCTGCGGGCTGCCCGTGATACTGATTTTATAGACATTCAGCGTGTTCTCGTCCCAGTCCTGGTTGTACTGCAGGAAACCCAGTCCGAGTTGTTTCAGGTTGCTCTCGCAGGAGATGGCGCGGGCCTTCTCCCGCGCCTGGGCGAACACGGGGAAGAGTATCGCCGCAAGGATCGCGATAATAGCGATAACGACGAGCAGTTCGATCAGCGTGAAGCCGCTCCGGGTGGCTTTCCAGCGGGGTTTAGACATTTCTACCTCCTCTATTGTCCAACCCCGTAGTTGTACCAGGGCGATGTTAAACGGAGGTTAAGGAAAGATTAACGGGTTGTTAAATCTTCGAGGCGAGACCGGCTTTCTTGCCACCAAAACAAGACAAAGAAACGGCCCCCGCCTCATTGGAGACGGGGGCCGTTCGCGGAGTTTTTTACTTGCCGGCGGCCTGGCGCTTGCTCTGGCCGCGTCCGAGGCCGCGCTTGAACGGGGCGCGCTGGACGATCTCTTTGTAGTCCAGCCCGGCGGCGGTCAGGGCGTGGTGCCAGGAGTCGAAGCGCCGGCGGGCGGCGGTGATCAGGGTGATGTCTTCCTGCTCCATGTTCTTGGCGTTGAGTTCCTTGCCGTCCTTATGGAACTCGCGCACCATGTCCAGGATGCGGTCGTCGTCCCACTCGCGGTAGCGGCGGATGGCGTCGTAGTCCAGGCCGCTGGCTTCCAGCGCCTCGCGCCAGGAGCCGAAGTGGCTCTTCTTGGTGGCGGCGGCGGCGAGCTGCGGGTCCACGTTCAGGCAGACGTTGCGCCAGGACAGGTCCACGCCCTCGGCGTGCAGCTCCTGGATGCGGCTGATGATGCGGGGCCGGGTCCAGGACTTGTAGCGGCGGATGGCGTCGTAGTCCAGCCCGGCGAAGTTGACGGCGGCTTCCCAGGTGCCGAAGTAGCGGGTGGCGGCGCGCAGCAGGGCCAGGTTGTTGGCCGCGATGCTGGCGTAGTTCAGGTTCTCGCCGGACTCGTACATGCTGACGATTTCCAGGCCGATGGATTCTTTGCTCCACTTGCGATTCATTTGACGTTGTCTCCTGTGTTCGTGTCGAGAGTGTGGCTCAAGGTGACTCGTCGCAAATAACGTCTCTGTCCATTGCGCGTTCTCCACAAAGGTCCGAACCCGGCGATTGCTCGCGGCCCGTCCGGGCTGTGTCTTGAGATCGCTCTTATTGTTGACTGCTTCGTAAACGGCTTTGGTCTTGCATGAAGTATCGCGTTTTTGGCGATACAGGCCTAGTATACCGTCTTTTTATGAAAACGTCAACGGTTTTTATATAAACTTTTGCAGAGGCGGACGGTTGCCGCCGGACGGCGCGATGTGCTACACTAGCGGGGACAAGGAGAGACGAACCATGCCCGCCACCATCGCCCCGCCGGAACACATCGCGCGGCTGCGCCCCTACGTCCCCGGCAAGCCCATCGAGGAGGTCGAGCGCGAGTTCGGCCTGACCGACATCATCAAGCTGGCGTCCAACGAGAACCCGCTCGGCCCGTCCCCGCGCGCCGTCGCCGCCCTGAACGCGCTCGCGGGCAGCGTCCAGATGTACCCGGAAGGCAGCGCCCCCCTGCTGCGCGCCGCCGTCGCCCGCCATGAGAATATGCCGCCGGAGACGCTCGTCTTCGGCAACGGCAGCGACGAGGTCCTCCACCTGCTGTCCCTGGCGTTCTTGGAGCCTGGCGACGAGACCGTGCAGGGCGACCCGTCGTTCGCCATGTACGAGATCTACGCGACGCAGGCCAACGCCCAGGTCGTCAAAGTCCCGCTCCTCAACTACACGCACGACCTCGACGCGATGGCCGCCGCGATCACGCCGCGCACGCGACTGGTCTTCATCGCCAACCCGAACAACCCGACCGGGACACTGGTCACGGCCCCCCAAGTCGCCCGCTTTCTGGACCGCGTCCCCGACGACGTGCTGGTCGTGATGGACCAGGCCTACGACGAGTACGTGCACCGCGCGGACAAGCCCGACCTGCGCCCCCTGATTCTGGAAGGCCGCAACGTCGCCGTGCTGCACACCTTCTCGAAGGCCTACGGGCTGGCGGGCTTGCGCGTCGGCTACGGCCTGATGCGCCCGGAGACGGCCGAAGTGTTGAACCGCGTCCGCTCGCCCTTCAACGTCAATCTACTCGCGCAGGCCGCCGCCGCCGCCGCTTTGGGCGACCCCGACCACATCCGCCGCTCGGTGACGGTCAACGCGGAGGGGCGGGCGTACTTCTACGCCGCCTTCCAGCACCTGGGGCTGGACTTCGTGCCGAGCGACGCCAACTTCGTCCTCGTGGACACGGCCCGCGACAGCCGGGCCGTCTTCGACGCCCTGCAGCGCCGGGGCGTGATCGTCCGCGCCGGCGCCGGCCTGGGCCTGCCGACCCACATCCGCGTCACCGTCGGCACCATGCCCCAGAACCAGCGCTTCGTCGCCGCTCTGACCGAAGTTCTCGACGAGGCCCCTGTCTGACAGGCAATCACTGATGGACATTTATCTCGACGTTTGCTGCCTCAATCGTCCGTTCGACGATCCGTCACAGAGTCGGGTTCGTCTGGAATTGGAGGCCGTCCTCCTCATTATCAGTCGGTTTGAGACAGGAGACTGGATGTGGGTCGGCAGCGACGCGGTCTCGTTTGAGATCGCACAGACGCCTGACTCGGAGCGAGCCGCGCGTGTCCGCCAACTGACGCTCTCCGCGCATACAGTAATGCCCATCACGGAGACTGACATTGAACGTGCGGAACATCTCGGAATCGTTGGGCTTCCGCCCAATAGACGCTTTACACATTGCCTCTGCCGAACGCGGCGAGGCCGATGTCATGCTCACCACTGACGACCTTTTACGGCGTCTCGCAGGAAGAGTGAAGGACCAACTCCAGGTACGGGTTGCAAATCCCTTGACGTGGCTGACGGAGATTGACCAACTATTAAAGTACGCACAGACATCCAGACGCTCCAGCAGATTCGGCTCACCGGTCTCGAAGTCCTCGCCCGCGAACTTGGGCCGGTCGGCATGACCCGCTTCCTTCAGCAATTTGAAGGGGGCCGAGGCGACTACACGGAAGAGCGCCGCGCCTGGCTGCCCCAAAACCATGTACGGGAAGTTGCCGACCAGATTCAGGCGTGGCGAAAAGCCCAAGAACCGGAGCGGACCATTGCGGAAGAGTGATTGCCTGCGCCTGCCGACCCACATCCGCGTCACCGCTTGAGATGAACACCCCACCCTCAATGCCTGTCACCGACGGAGGCAGAGTGGGGGTCGGGCCGTCGTCCTTGTCATACAATCCTCTCGGCGTTTTGTCTCCCTGCCACAAAAAACCACCTGTTGATACTCAAAAACCGGTTTGTCCCGCGCGGCGCGTCGGGTAGATTCCCAGCAGAGACTTTCCGCGCAAAGGGAACAAGGGATGTCAGAGAAATACCAGCCTCAAAGCATGGCCGGCAAGGCCATTATTGTTTCGGGCGGCACCACCGGCATCGGGCGGGCCGTCGCCGCGCTGCTGCTCGGCGAGGGAGCCAGGGTGCTGATCTTCGGCGCGGACGAGCAGCACCTGCAGGACGCCCTCGCCGATCTCCAAAGCAGCGTCCAAAGTCCCGGCGCGCTCTACGGCATTCAGGCCGATCAGAGCGACTATAACGACGTGCGGCGCGTCTTCCGCGAGGCCGACGACAGACTCGGCGGCGTGGACATCCTCATCAACAACGCCGCCCTCGCCGCCCAGAGCATCCTGGGCAGCGAGTACCCCGAATGGCAGAAGGTCGTGCAGACGAACGTGCTGGGCTACATGGCCTGCTGCCGCGAAGCGATTGAGCGGATGGCGGCCAAAGGCGGCGGGCAGATCGTCAACGTCGGGTCGCTCAGCGCCAAAGTGCGCGAGGAAGACAGCGACATCTACGTGGCGACCAAAGCGGCCATCGAGGGCTTCTCCGAGTCGCTGCGCAAGAAAGTCAACGCGCAGGGCATCAAAGTCACGCTGATCGAGCCGGGCCTGGTCGGCACGGACATGACGGAGAACCAGACGCCCCGCGCAGAACAGCCGCAGAAGGAGCGGGAAGGCGGGATGCTCA
>CAZZVX010000388.1:0-4479 GCA_964657535.1 Armatimonadota bacterium
CTAGGGGAGGGCTTACCGCCGGGAGCGACGGAGACGGAGGAGGCCGAGGGCTGAAGCGCCCAGCAGAAGGACCGCGCCGCCGCCCGGCTCCGGCGCGGCCGCTAGTTGGAACACGGACAGCACGGGCAGGTGGTCGGAGGCGCTCGCCGAGTCGCCGGCGACGAAGCCCGCCGGGAGCTGCCCGGCGCTGGACAACTGCTTGGTGTCGAAGACCGTGCCGCTGAGGTACTGGAGGACCGACCCGCCGTACAGCGTGTAGTCGAAGCGCGAGTCGAGCGGGCTGGACCCGGTCTCGGCGGAACTGATGGTGTCGCTCTTGCCGCCCGCGCTCAGCGGCTTCGGGTCGGCCAGTCCCGCCGACTTCAGGGTGGTGATCGGGTGGTACGTCTCGCCGTTCGGCAGGGCGCCGCCGATGCCGCCGCCGCTCCAGTTGTCCGCGTCGTTCGCGTCCTCGGACTCGTTGAAGTCGCCGGTCACGACGACCCCTTCCGTGCCGTGAGCGCTCATCCAATTTTTGACCGAGGCGCTGTCGGCGTCCGCCTCCGCCTGCCGCTGTTCGGCCTCGGAACTGCTGCTGTTGGCCTTCAGGTGGGCGGTGAAGACGGCCAGCCCGTTCGTCCCCGGCACGGCGACGTTCGCCATCGCCAGGCCGCGCAGCGCGGAGAAGCCGCCGCCCGCGTCCGAGAAGGTCTGCGTGCCGGAGAAGGCGTAGCGGGAAACGATGGCGGTCGTGTCGTAGCCGTCGTTGTCGGCGCTGAGGTAGACGAAGTAGTTGACGCCGACCTGCGGGTTCGCGCCGAAGATGGTGACGTCCTGGCTGATAAAGCTCACCAAGTCGTTCTTCGCCGTGGCCGCGTTATAAGAGACATTATTGCCCCCCAGTTCCTGGAGCGTCCAGACGTCCGGGTTGAGGTAATTGATCTCTTTGGCGAGGGAGGGCTGCGCCGACGCGACGGAGTCGCTCCCGCCGATGTCGCGGTGGATGTTGGTCTGAAGGACCTTCACGGTCTGCGCCGCGCCCTGCGCGGAGGCCGGGGACGGGAGCAGCCCCATCGCGAGAATGACGGGCAGGAGAACCCCTCTGCCGACGCCGAATCTGTATGGTTGAATCATAGGAGTGTTTTTATTGTACCCGATGACGGGTCAGAACGCGAAAAACTCGCCGCTCCCACTGGGAGCGGCGAGTTCGTTTCGTGTGTCCTGCGGGGAGGCGCTCCGTCCCGGCTCAGGCCGCGCGGCGGCGTCGGGCGGCGGCCAGGCCGAGTACGCCCGCGCCGACGAACATCGCGACGACGCCGCTCGGCTCCGGGGCGGCTGCGGGGATGAAAGCCACCCCCCGGAAAGCAGAATTGGCAGTTGTAGTCGCCAGGGATGTGAAGGTTGAACCCACGCCCGTGTCCGTGAGAGACAGCAGTTGGGAATTATCGTAAGTGGACCCGGTTGTCGTCACCGCCGTGGCGAACAACGTCGTCTGCCCGTTCACGATCCCGCCGGCGAGATCGTACAAGGAGATGGCGTTGCCGGTTCCCGGATTCGGTGCCGCATAAGTGGCAACAGGCGTGGCGTTGAACACGAAGGGGGTTGATGCCGCTTCCGTGAATTTTTCCAGTCCTGCTGAAGAGTCGGTGATGTAAAGGGTGGAACCGTCGGGCGTGATGTAGAAGCCGTAGGGACTAGCCGTGCTTCCTAGATTCACGTTGGAAGTCGCCGTATTGCCTGACGTGGTTGGCGTCCCCGTGATTGTATAAAGGCCGCGCGTTGTCCCGGACCCTGTGGAGAAGTACAGGTTCCCGTTGTAGATGTTGAGGTCGCGTTGGTTGGTAACAGTGCTGGATATGACCGTTCCTGCTCCCGAACCTCCTTCTTGGATTCCTACAACTCCTGTCGCAGCGCCATCAGCATATAGGTATGGTGTTGCACCACCCGTGGTCGTTGCAGAACGGATGTTGTTGCCGCTAAAGGAAGTTGTCGTGGTGGTGTCGTTCAACGTGGATGAGGAGATGTTGTTGCTGCTCGTCGGTGCCGTTACAACAGCGACCTCGCGCAACACAGGCGTTGCGCCACTTGTGCTTGTACTAGCAACACCCGTTAATCCGGTAGTCGCGTCGTACCCGCCGAGGACGAGGTACTGGCCGTCGCTGGAGAGCGACAACGTGGCTTCCGAGGTCGCCGTGCCGCTGTTCGTGTAAGGATTAACGCCAGTGGAGGCGGCAGTGGGCAGCGCGAGCGTGGAAGTCTGGTTGCCGCTCAGATCGAACTGATCTAAAAAGACTGCGGTTGATGCGTTTGTCAGCGCGGCGGTCCCATCGCCTACCTGGGCGACGACCAGCGATTGTGCGAAAGCGTTCGGCGCAGCCGATGCCAGACCGAGGGCGGCGAGGGTGGTCAGGCCGGCGCGTGAAAATGATGTCTTCAATTCGTGTCTCCTTGCAAAATCTGTCGAGTGGTCGTCGTTGATCGTCATGCTCGGCACTATGCCAAATTTCAACGAACAATTTGTGATAATGGCCGCTTGGCTTTTTGAGCCGGTACCAGTATACAAGCAGACACTGATGGAGTGTGTTAAGAGAATGTTAAGTTTATGTTAAGAGTCTGTGAAGGTAAGCAGGCGCACAAAAAAGGGACGCCAAACCATGTTTGGCGTCCTGTGCGGGGGAGCGATCAGGCGGGGTTCGCTTTGCGGCGACGGAGGGGGGCCAGTCCCAGCACGCCCGCGCCGACGAACATCGCGAGGAAGCCGCTCGGTTCGGGGGCGGCGGCGGGGGTGCCGACGAGCGGGGCGCCGGTGGCGTCGAAGGCGCTGAAAGAAAGGTTCAGCGGGGAGGCGGCGGGGGATTTGGCGGCGTAGTAGGAGCCGTCATACTCGGCCGCGCCGGACAGCGCGCTGGAATCCTGGGAAACGGCGAAGCGGATATCGCCGCCGCTGTTGAGCTGCGCGAGGAACAACGCCTGTGCCGGTGTGGACAACGTCAGGGTGATCTGGTCTATCTGGTTTTTGACTTTCGAGTACGCCGCCTGGCCCAAGAAATACGTGGCCCCCAATTGACTGCCGAGGCCGAGCGGGTTGGACTGTCCGGCCGGGGACGTGTCATAAATCAGCGGGCTGTTCTGCGCGGCGTTGGCACTGTAATAGTCGCTCGTGGCGGAGTCCGTCACCAGGTAGATGTCCGTCGGATTGGCGGTGCCGAAGCCGGCGGGGAATTCGGTCATGGTCAGGGTGAGGCCGCTGACCGAGGCGACCGGGGCGGAGAACGTGAAGGGCGTGGCGAAGTCCAGCAGCGAGTAGGCGGCGAACGTGCTGGCCGAAGGGCCGAGTGTCGTCGGCCCTTCGGTGTCCACGTTCCCGTCGTTGGTGAAGTACGTCCCGGCGGCAGTTCCGGTGCCTGCCGTCGTCGCGACGTTCCCGCTTCCCGCGCTGTTGGTCTTGTTCTGCACGTAGGACGTGTACTTGACGGCGTCGGTGGTGGTCTGGGCGTGGGCGCCGGCGGCGGTCAGGCATAGCAGTGCGGCTGAGATGGCTGTTTTTGTGGTCTTCGGCATGGTGTCTGTCCTTCTCTCGGAGGCAAGCGGCATGAGGCACTGACGCGCAGGCGTGCGCGGGCAGTGACTGCCGGAACGGAATGAAGTGCGGCGCGGCGACGCGCAGGATGGAAGAATATCGTGAGGGCTGTCCGTCGTTGGAGCAGGCCGCCGCCGGGAAACCGGCGGAGACAGAATATCATACCTGGCTTGCCTGCCTGCCTGTCAATGGACTCCGGCGATGACGGATGTATTCTTTGCCAGAAATGCGGGACGGGAAGATTTACGTCACCAGGGCTGGGCGTTGAGCAGGGCGGCGAGACGCAGGCCCGCCAGGGCGACCTGCCGGTCGGAGATGCGGTGGAGCATGGGCAGATAGCCCGGCGGCAGGGTCGTGTCCGCGTCGTGATACTGGGCGTTGGGCGTCATCGGCAGGGTCGCGTTTTGGTAGGCGAATTTGCGCGCCAGGACGTTCCCTTCCATGACCCAGGAAAGCACGGTCTTGTCTCTTCGGAGCTGAGGGTAGGTGCGCGGGGCGTAGGCGGGCGTCTGCAGCGTGGCGGCGATCTTCTGGATCTGTGCCGGGTCCTGCGTGTTCCCGAAGGCGTCGTCCCAGAGCGCGTGCAGGTTGCGCGGGTGGGCCGACTTTTCCACGGGGTCGCCGCCGATCATGGCGGCTTTCAGGTGCTCGCTGTTGCCGCCCCGGTCGCCTTTGGGGAAGAGGGCCGAGAACAGGGAGGCGTCGTGCAGGGGCTGATGCACGTCGCCGACAAGGTGTTCGACCCAGCAGAGCGCGACGGCCCGGTTCATGTCGGAGGCCTTGGGGTCGGCCAGCACGTCGGACTTCGCGACGATCTGCGTCTCCGCGTTGGGCTTGACGGTGAGGATGGCCGCCGGGTCGGGCGTGTAGCCGGGGGCGATCACGGGGGTGTCAATGTAGTGCCAGATCGGGCGGTCGTC
>CAZZVX010000389.1:0-4475 GCA_964657535.1 Armatimonadota bacterium
CGTGGGGGAGTGGAATGGGAGCAAATAGGGCCGGGAATGAGGGGCGAACGGGGGCGGATTGGGAGGGCGGCTGACCTGTTTCGGGGGTGCGTAGGCGGGTCAAACGAAGGGGAACGAGACGACGAGCGGGTGTTCGGCTTGGGATGTGTTTTCTCCAAGGGACAGCGGCGGGGGCGCGGCGACGGCGGGGCGGCGCGCGGCATTCCTCTTATTTTTTCGCGTGCAGGATATCCGATGGCCTTTGTCGAACAGGCCGCCGGAGGAAGATTTCCGCATGACCGAGATCGCTGTGGATGCTACCGGGGTTGTCCCCGTCAATCAGGAGCGTTTGGTGCAGACGTTCGTGGACCTCGCCCGGCAGAACACTCCGCCCCGGCACGAGGCCGCCGCGAGCCTGATCGCCCGCGACATCCTGCTGGGCCTGGGGTTCGAGTGCAAGTACGACGCCGCCGGCGAGAAAGTCGGCGGCGACATCGGCAATTTAATCGCGTTCAGGAAGGGGACGGTGGCGGGCGCCCCGCCGATCTTCTTCAGCGCCCACTTCGACACCGTGGAGCCGACGCCGGGCCTGGAACCCATCATTGACGGCGACATCATCCGCTCGGACGGCAGGACCATCGTGGGCGCGGACGACAAGTGCGGGGTCGCGCCTATTTTAGAGGCCATGCGCGTCATCACGGAAGAGAACATCCCGCACGGCGACATTCAACTGCTGCTCACTATTTGTGAGGAGATCGGGCTGGTCGGGGCGTCGCACATGGACCCCGCCGACATCAACGCCAGGTACGGCTACGTGCTGGACAGCGGCCCGCCCGTCGGGTCGTTCGTCTACAGCGCGCCGACGCAGGACATCTTCGAAGTCTGGATCCACGGCAAGCCCGCGCACGCGGGCGCGCAGCCCGAAGACGGCGTCTCGGCCCTGATCGTCGCCGCCAAGGCCATCGCCCGCATGAAGCTGGGGCGCGTTGGGCCGGAGACGACGGCCAACGTCGGCATCATCACCGGCGGCACGGCGACCAACATCATCCCCGCCGAAGTGTATCTTAAGTGCGAGGCTCGCTCGCGCAATCAGACCAAACTGGACAAGCAGCGCGACCACATGATCGCCTGTTTCCAGGAAGAGGCCGACGCGGCGGGCGCGACCGTCGAGGTGAAGTCGTACACGGCCTACACGACGTATGAACTCAAGCCCGAAGACCCCGTGCTCGCCATCGGCCTGGAAGCCTGCGCACGGATCGGGCTGGAGTCGCACCTGCGCGTCACCGGCGGCGGGGCGGACTCGAACATCTTCAACGCCTTCGGCGTCCCGACCACGGTGCTGGGCTGCGGCATGGTCAACATCCACCGGCACGACGAGTACGTGCGCATCTCCGACATGGTCAAGAGCGCACAGTTGGTCATTTCCATTGTGCAGACGGCGGCAGGCCGCCGGGAGTAGACACTGTGTTCACCCTGGCGACAGGACAGGTGCGGAGCGTGACCGACTGGGACGGCGACGCGCAGGAGTTGGAAGTCGCGCTCGACAGGACCACGGAGACGCGCCGCGCCGTCAACTACGCGGCCTTCACCGACCGCGCCCAGGTCGGCGACAGGGTGCTGCTCAACACGACCGCGCAGACGCTCGGACTCGGCACGGGGGGCTACGATTTTGTCGCCGCCAACCTGGAACTGCGCGTGCCGCCGGACGAGCGCGCGGGCGGCCACATCATCAAGGCCCGCTACCTGCCGTGCCAGCACGCCGTCCTGACGCTGGAGGAGCAGGAGAAATACGCCGACGTCTGGGACCGTGACCTGGGCGGCCTGCCCGTCATCGTCGGCCAACTGCATTCGCAGGTCGCGCCCGCCGCCGCCGGCCTCCACCTCGCGGGCCGGACGCGGGTGGGGTACGTGATGACCGACGGGGCCGCGCTGCCGCTGGCCTTCAGCCGCCTGGTCCGCGACCTGAAAGCCGCCGGGCTGCTCCACGTGACGTTCACCTGCGGGCAGGCGTTCGGCGGCGACCACGAGACGGTGACGCTGCACTCCGCGCTGCTCGCCGCCCGTCTCATTGAGGAGTGTGACGCCGTGATCGTCTGTCAGGGGCCGGGCAACGCCGGGACGGGGACCAAGTACGGCTTCAGCGGCATCGCCCAGGCGCAGCACTTGGATATTGTGAAGGCCCTGGAAGGGACGCCCATCGCCATTGTCCGTATGTCGTCCGCCGACGAGCGCGAGCGTCACCAGGGCGTCAGTCACCACACGCGGACGGCCCTGGACATGACTTACGCCCGCTGCATCGTCCCCGTCCCGGAGGGCGCAGACACGTCCGCCCTGCCGCGCGGCCACGACGTGCGCTCGGTCGAGAAGACCTGGGAGCCGCTGGCGCTTCTGGCGCAGAGGAACATCCCGCTTTCCAGCATGGGCCGGACGCCCGACGACGACCCGATCTTTTTCCAGGCGGCGGCGGCGGCGGGACTGGCCGCAGGAGTGTAGAGGACAGGATGCCAAACAAAGACTTTGACGAAAAAGTGACCAGTTCGCGGCGTATCTACGACGGCAAAGTCGTCAACCTGCGCGTGGACACGATCTTATTGCCGAGCGGCAAGACGACCCAGCGCGAAGTGATCGAACACAACGGCGCGGTGGCGATGGTGCCGATGAAAGACGCAGAAACCGTGATACTAGTCCGGCAGTGGCGCACCCCCGCGCAGGCCGCACTGCTGGAAATCCCCGCCGGCTCGCTGGACGAAGACGAGGAGGCCGAAGCCGCCGCCCATCGGGAACTCAGCGAAGAGATCAACTTGGCGGCGGGCCGCATGACGAAACTTTTCGCGTCGTACATGGCGCCGGGCTACTCGACCGAGATCATCACCTGCTATCTCGCTCAGGACCTGACGCCCAAGCCGGGGCAGCCCGACGAGGACGAGAACCTGGAACTCGTAGAACTCCCCCTCGACAACGCCCTCGGCAAGATCGCGACCGGCGAAATCAACGACGCCAAGAGCATCAGCGCCTTGCTGTACGTGGACCGGATGCGCCGCGAAGGCCGTCTGTCGTGACCCGCGCCGGGCGCGACACGGTCTGCGCGTGCGCGCTGCTGGCAATGGCGACGCTGTTCGTGTTTCGGCACTGGCTGTTTGACGGGAAGGCGCTTTATTGGGGCGACATGGGCCTGTACTTCTTCCCGATGATGCGCTTTCTGCGGGAACAGACACAGCACGGCACGTTTCCGCTTTGGGACCCATTTCTATTCAGCGGCGTGCCGTTCGTCGGCAATCCCCAGGTCTGGCCGCTCTATCCCGGCACGCTTCTGCTGGGCGTCCTGCCGGCGTCGGCCTTTCTCACGGTCTCCTGCGTCCTCCATGTCTTTCTGGCCGGCCTGTTCTGTTTCTGCTGGCTGTCTCGCGGGCGTTTCGCGCTGTCGTTCTGGCCCGCGCTGCTGGGCGCGGCGGCCTTTATGTTCGGCGGCTATCTGGTCGCCAAAGCGCAGTACCCGAATATGCTTCAGGCGCTGGCGTATGTCCCGCTCGTCCTGTGGCTGACCGAGCGACTTGTCGTGAAGCCGGGCGTCCGCGCGGCTGTCGCGCTGGGGACGGCGCTGGGGCTGCAGCTGTTGGCGGCGCACGCGCAGATCACGCTGTACGCGCTTTATATGGCGCTGTTTTACGGCGTCTTTTGTTTCGCCGTCGTCCCCGCCAGGCGCTGGGGGCGAACACTGACAGGCGCGACTGTCGCGGGGGTGATTGCGCTGGGACTGTCCTGTGGGCAGTGGCTGCCGATCCTGGCCGCGCGGCAGATGGTCGCCCGGCAGGCACTTCCGCTGGACGTGGTGGACCGGCTGCGGCTCGCGCCCGGCGAACTGTCGAACTTTCTCCTGCCTTGGCGCTACGGCAGCCCGCTGCGCGGAAACTATGTCGGGCCGAGCGCCTTTTGGGAGACGGCCTGCTACGCGGGAACGCTCACGCTGGTGCTGGCTGTTTTCGGCCTGGCGTACAGTGTTTCGCGCCGGACGACGCGGCGGCCTGACGCGCTGTTTTGGCTGGCTGTTTTCATCGGGGGCATCTGGCTGGCGATGGGGGCGCGGGGCGGGCTGTTCCGGCTGGCGTATGCCGTCGTGCCGGGCTTCAAACTCTTTCACGATCCGGCGCGTCTGCTGCTCGGCGCGGCGGTCGCGCTGCCCGTCCTGGCCGCGCTGGGGCTGGAAACGCTTTCGGAGTCACTTGCGCGTCGGCATCGCTCGCTGGCCTGGGCCGGCGCAGTCGTTGTTCTGGTGACGGTGTGGGATTTAGGCCGGTTCGACAACGGCCTGTACCCGCTGTTGCCGGTCCCGCAGTTGGAAAACATGAGCGCTGTTTCGCCCATTTCGTCGGTTTTGCGCGCCGACCCGGCGATGGCGAGCGGCGCGGGGCGGCTGCTGACACTGGACGACATCAAGCCGGCGCCAGACTGCGCGCAGCTCGGCTCCGCGCTGGTCATCACCGAGATCGGCGTGACGC
>CAZZVX010000390.1:0-4443 GCA_964657535.1 Armatimonadota bacterium
TTGAAATCCTGGGTTGCCGAGGAGCAGATTGTCCGCCTTCGCGGACGAAGAGAAAAGACCTTGCCCGTTCCGCGCCCACGCAGGTGGGCAGTCTTCTCTGCCGCAGCCCAGGATTTCAATCCTGGGGCATCGGCGCCTGTGAAACGGGGTACAATATCACCGTGGACCGCAAGTTACTCCCTTCTCCTATAAGCCTTCTCGTCTGCGCGGCGACCCGAATGGAATTGCAAGCCTTCAACCCTGACGCTGTCGCGCAGATGCCGGAGATGGACTTTTCTCGGCAGGGCGACACGCTGTTTCTGATTACGGGTGTCGGCATCCCGCACGCGCTGGAACGAATGCTGCTGGTTGCGGGGCGGGAGCGGCCTGCGGGCATCCTTAACATCGGCATCGCGGGGGCATACCCGAATAGCGGGCTGGCGATTGGCGACGTTGTCATGGCCGAGTCGGAAGTCTATGGTGATGTCGGCCTGGAACTGCCCGAAGCGCCCGGCTTTCAGCCCCTGCGCGAGACGCCGTTCGGTGGCGCTTACCGCGAGCCATCTATACTTGTGCAATTCCCATTTGTCGCCGGAACCCGGATGGCGCGCGGCTGCACGGTCAACGCCTGCACGGGGACGGATGCGACGGGGCTTCTGCGCGAACAGTTATTTGACGCCCACTTTGAGACGATGGAGGGGGCTGCCGTCGCGCAGGCGGGACAGTCTCTGGGCATTGATGTCTGCGAAGTGCGGGCCATCAGCAACATCGCCGCCGAACGAGATATGCAGCCTGCGAATATACAACGGGCGTTGTCTCAACTGACCGCCTATTTTCAACAGTGCCGGGAGGCGCACCATGCCTGAACTTTCGCTGGGCATTTCGCCCTGTCCAAACGACGTGTTTATCTTCAGCGGTCTGCTGCTCGGCGCGGTGCAGGTGGACGGCTACACGTTCCGCGTGGAGTACGAAGACGTACAGACGACCAACGAGCGTTCGCAGCGGGAGGAGTTTGATGTCGTCAAGATCAGTTATGCAAACCTGCCTTTAGTCTGTGACCACTATAATCTCTTGCCGTGCGGCGGGGCGCTGGGGCGCGGCGTCGGGCCGTTGCTGCTGACGCATGGGGGGGTGTGGGACCCGGACGCCGAGACACTTGTCCCCGGCGAGTTCACGACGGCCAATTTCCTGCTGGACTTCTGGGCGCAGCGGCCCTTGAAGAAGCGCTTCCTGCCGTTTGATGCGCTGTATGCCGAGTTGTGTGAGCGTCCCGGCGCGCAGGGGGTCGTCATTCACGAGAAGCGGTTTACTTATGTGCAGGATGGGTTGACATTGCTCCAAGACTTGGGGACGTTCTGGGAGCAGAAGACGGGCTACGCCATTCCGCTCGGCGCGATTGTGGTACGGAAAGAACTGCCGACGGAGCCTCTGGTGAAGGCTATTCGGGAGAGCTTGCACTGGGCATATGCGCACGACGCCGAGGCGTTTGAATTGTGCCGTCAGCACGCGCAGGATTTGACGCCGAGCGTGATTCGTTCCCACATTGAGTTGTATGTGAACGAGTATTCAGACGACCTCGGCCCCGATGGGGAGGCCGCCGTCGCGTTCTTTTTGGAGCAGCAACGGCGGTAGATAAGAAGGGCATGACCACGAAGAAGGGCATGACAAGTCATGCCCCTACGGGGAAGCGCCTTTCTCAATGTATGGGCTTGGTGTGCCAAGTCCTTCTTCGTTATGTCGTCTCCTAAAACACCTGTCCCAGACCGGTGTCGAGGGACTGGCCGTATTGGCCGGTGGCGAAGGGTTCGTAGGCGGGGAAGGCTTTGAGGCGGAAGTTGAACATGAAGGACGAGCCGGGGCGCAGGCCGTTGGGCGTGTCCTGATAAACCAACGTGGCTTCCCAGTCGTGCCAGGAGCGGGTGAGGGCGAGGCCCTTGTAGTCGAACTTGTCGGTGTAGCCGTTGTAGCCGCCGATGGCCCGAATGCGATAACCGGCGTCCTCTTCGGGGTTGGGGTCGCGCAGGAACGGGATGTCGAAGTCGCCGTTGATCTGGGAGAACTTGTGCTGGGACGGGGCGAAGCGGGTTCCGAGGTCCAGGGCGATGTTGCCGGGGGCGCGGACGCGCAGGTTGTTGGTCAAGTCCAGCAGGGTGTTGTGGTTCAGGTCGTAGGACGACGTGGTTTGCAGGCGGAAGATGTTGCCGGGGGCGAACAGGGACTGGAAGGCGACGTTCTGCCAGGGGGCGGCGGACGAGCCGTTGACGCCTCTGGTCTGGTTGAAGTCGTAGCCGGAGGCGACGGCGAGCTTCAGGGCCGAGGTCTCCTGGTAGGCGAAGGAGAGGGCGGCGAGGTTGCTGTTGCCGATCTGGTCGAACTGGAACGGCGAGTAGCCGTAGGGCTTGAGGTAGAGGTAGGTGACGCCCGCCGAGGACTTGCTGCCGATCTTGAGGCGGTAGCCGGTGCGCCCGTTGAGGACGTACTGGGCGGTGTCGTCGCCGTAGAAGCCCTGCTGGAAGGAGCCGCCGTAGTCGAACGAGTTGCGGGCGTTGATGTTCTTGGTGACGGTGCCGGTGTCCAGGCTGAAGTAGGCGCGCTGGGTGTCCGTGCGCGAGAACGGCTCGTTGAAGTCTCCCAATGACAGGCCGACCTGTGCGCCGTTCGGCAGGAACGAGCGCAGGGCCGTTAAGTGCGTCGGGTCGGTGGAGAGGCGCAGTTCGGGCAGCCGTTCCAGTCCCCCCGCGAAGCCGCTCCCCGTGGTGGAGGCGCCGAGCGTCGTGTATTTTGTCCCCAAGAGTTCTAAATTAAAGGCGTTCTCGTGCTGCGTGTAGTCCACGTTGGACTCCAACTCGCGCTGGTCGGTGCCGCCGACGCCCAGGAGGGAGGGGGAGACGAACTGGGAGAAGTTGAGCTGCGTTAACAATTGCTCTTTGCGGGTGGGGGCGTAGGCGCTGTTGAACGACGAGGTGAGCGTCTGGGACGTGCCGAGGCCGTAGTTGTTCTCGCTGAGGTTGGTGAGCAGGCTGGTGGTTAAATTGCCGACGGAGCGGGTTAAGTTCAACTGGGTGCTGAGGGCGCGGCTCTCGGCGGCGCTGGCGTAGTAGGAGTTCTGCTGGAACTGGGAACTGAGCGTGGCGTTGACGGTGCCGAACCGCTGCGCGTGGCTGAGGCTGCCGGTGAGGTTGGTCAGGCCGGTCTGCCGGTCGTAGAGGTGGTAGAGCGTGAAGGTGCCGGAGCCTTTCTGGGGCGCGGCCGTGGAGCCGTAGGTCTGGTCGAAGCCGGTGCCGATGCCTTTGCGGGTCATCAGGTCCAGGCGGAGGATGCCGGGGAGGCTGGTGGCGAGGGCGTAGCCGAAGGCGAACTTGATGAAGTAGCCTTCGTCGGGGGTCTCGCCGACGGTGGGGAACAGGGTCTGCCGCTGGAGGCGGTGGTCCAATGGGACGAAGAAGTACGGGATGGTGAAGAACCGGTGGTCCTTCTTGAACAGGGACACGTCGCGGGCGACGAGGCGCCGTCCGGGGAGGATATAGACCTGGCGCGCGCCGAAGGAGTAGTGGGTTCCGAGGCGGCGCTGGAAGATGTCGGTGGTGAAGTGGGTCGCGGCGGCGTCCACTTTGGACGGGGAGCCGTTGACGGCGCCGCCGTAGACGTAGACGGGCAGGAGGAGGCTGATGTCCTGCACGGCGTTGATGGTGTCGGGCGGGAGGACGGAGACCGCGCCGAGGACGTCGTAGGTGCCTTGCCGCAGGTTGAGGCGGAGGGTGCCGTACTCGGTGCTGCGGACGGTCTGGCCGTTGGGGGAGAGCAGGACGACGCTGCGGGAGAAGAGGGCTTCGCCTTTGTTTAAATCCACGTCGGCGCGGTCGGCGTTGAGGATGTAGCCCTGATAATAAACGCGGACGTGGCCGAGCAGGGTGAACTGCGAGTCGTCGAGGGACGTGGACTGGACGGTGTCGGCCTCGTAGGCGAGGTCGGAGCCGGGGGTCAGGACGGGGTTGCCGAAGTAGGACGGCCCGGCGGGGGCGGTCGGCGTTCCGTTCCCCGCCGTGGGTGCGCCCTGGGGCGGGGTGGGTGCGGCGGTTTCCGGGGGGACGGTGATGACGTTCTGCGCCGTCGCGGGGACGGCGGGGAGGCCGCAGAGCCAGATGAGGAGTGCAAGGCGGGCGAGGCGCATCGTGGGTTATTATATCACGTCGGGGGGGGGAAGTCCAGAGACCTCTCTTCTTTGCTTCGCAGGGTCTGCCCTGAAGGGGAGATTCGGTGGGCCTCCTGCGCGGTGGGAAGAGAGGTCGTCCGGGTCAGGGGGTGTCGGTGACGGTGGCGGTCTGGGTGAAGGGGTTGCCCCGGAAGCCGTTGGCGGTGATGGGGACGAGCTGGATGGCGACCTTCATGCCGGTGGCGGGGGCGGTGAACTGGTTGAGGTCTTTCGCTTTCTGCTCGTAGGTAATGGCTCGCCTTTGATTAGCC
>CAZZVX010000391.1:0-4426 GCA_964657535.1 Armatimonadota bacterium
CGGCGTGACCAGAACGACCGTCGTGACCGTCGAGCCGACGACTCTCGCCACGCTCACGCCGGTGACGAGCAGCCTCTACGGCGGCAACACGCAGACGGCCCTGGTCACGCTGACCGCCCCGGCGCCCTACCCGAACGGCACCACGGTGGCCCTGTCCAGCAGCACGTCGCTGGCGTCGGTCCCGGCCAACGTCGTCGTCCCCTACAACGCGACGACGGCGACCTTCACGATCACCGCGCCGTATGCGGTCGCCACGCCGTCCTACGCCACCATCACCGCGACCGGCAACGGCGTCGCCGAAACTCTGCCGGTGACTCTGCTGCCGACAGTCCCCACGTATGTCAGCGTCGCCCCGAACAACAACGCCGGCGGCGTCACCGCCGGCACGAGCGTGACCGGCACAGTAACTCTCAGTTACCCGGCCCCGTACCCGGACGGGCGGACGGTCTCCCTGACCACCAGCGACGGCAATATCGCCGTCCCCGCGTCGGTCAACGTCCCCTCCGGCGCGACCTCCGCGACGTTCACGGTCAACGCGGGCGTCCACGCCGCCGGACGCACGGCGACCATCACGGCGATTGTCACCGGCGTGAAGGTCACCACAAGAGTCTCGGCCACGAACTGACCGCCGACTCGTCCTGACGGAAAAGCCCGGCCTCCCAATGGGAGGCCGGGCTTCTTTTGCTTCGGCCTTGCTACTCTTCCAAGCAGAAAGCCACCGCATCACTGATTTCCTGGGTCTGCGCCTTGGGGAGAAGACCGACACGCGCCGCGAATCTTTCCACGGAAAGACAGCGGGCTTGCAGACCGTCGGCCGCAGAGGGTTTCGTCAGGCCGTTTTTGCCGTCCGGGCGCAGTAGGACCTTCCAGGGGGTCGCCCGGAACGCTTCCTGCCAGCCGGTGATCGGCACGACCACGCGCACAGGCAGCGCACGAATCGCATCGGAACTCAACACAACGACCGGGCGCGTCTTACGCATCTCCGAGCCGCGCACCGGCTCCAGGTCGGCCAGCCAGACCTCCCCGCGCCGGGGGTCATTCGGCAACGTCAAACACCTTTTCGCCGTCCCAGGTATGAAGTTCCGCGATTTCCGGGTCGGTCCGATAGTAGTCAGTGAGCGCCGCCGCCGCCCGCGTCATGGCGGCGCGTCGTTCTTCCGGCGACAAAGAGCGCATCCGATGCGTCATGGAAAGCGCCTGTGCGTCTTGTTTCTTCTGCTGCAAATAACTCTGACACGCCTCGCGGATCAACTCGCTCCGGCTGCGCATCCCCTGCGCGGCCATCGCGCCGTCGAGCGCCGCGACGAGGTCCGGCGGCAGATGCACCGTAATTTGGTTCGACAATCTGGGGCTTGTTTGTGTTTTTCTTGGTCTTCCCGCCTTCTTAGGAGCCAGCGCAATGGTTTTCATGGCGTTATTATAAACGTTTCTACAAACGTTGTCAACACAGGACTCTGAGACAGGAAAACCGCTGTTCGCTGTCCAACAAGGGCGGCATGAACACGGGGATTGCACTCTTGGTGCTGCTGGCGGCGGCGGCGCTGGAGGCCGGGGGCGACGCGCTGGTGCGGGCGGGCCTGCACGGGCCGACGGCGCTGCGGCGCATGACATTACTGGTCATCGGCGGACTGGTGCTGTTCGGCTACGGGTGCGCCGTGAACGCGCCGCGCTGGGACTTCGGGCGGCTGTTGGGCATCTATGTCGCGTTCTTTTTTCTCGTGGCTCAGGCCATCGCGTGGCTCGGCTTTCACCAGAAGCCGACGCTGCCGATCCTGGTCGGCGGCGCGCTGATTGTCGCGGGCGGCCTGGTCATCTCGCTCTGGAGGCCTTAATCCAGGACCAGGCGGCAGAGGAGGTTACAGCCGGGTTACAATCCGCCGCACTCGGTACTCTTAGCCTGCACAATCAGGTATTGAAGAAGGGAACACAGCGGCCGCCCTGAACCCAATCGCTCGCGGGCAGGCGACTCAGGCCGCGTTTTAGAAGGAGCATGAGAATGCACCACACGACCACACGCCGCTTTTCGGCAGCACTGTCCGCCCTCCTGGCAGCCGGGACCCTGGCGCTCGGCGCCGGGCTGGCCCAGGCGGACCCGGCCATGAAGGGCATGGACATGGCCCGCTACGGCGGCCCCGTCTACACCGGCGCCCCCGCCCTGAACGTCACGTCGGCCCTGGTCGCCGCCGGCGGCGGCGCGGACAACTATTCGACCGCCACGGCCCTGACGGCCATGGTCGGCGCCCCCACCGTCACGGCGGAAGTGGGCAAACTGACCAAGCAGTACGGCAAGGCGCGCGTCGGCTCCTGGCTGACGGTCTTCGATTTCGCCGTCAAGGACGCGCTCGCCAAAGCGACCGCCGCCGGCGTCACGCTGCCCGACCCCGACCCCAGCCTGACCGGCAAGACCCTGGCGACCACCCTGGTCACCGCCGGGCTGGACAAGAAGAACGTGTTTTACACCGAGTACCTGCTCGACAAGGCCGTGACGCACAACATCCATGTCGCGGTCATGAACGACATTGACGCCAAGTTCGGCGCGAAGGCGGACACGGACTACCACCGCATCACCAACCAGGCGATGGTGGATGTCGCCCACGCGCTGGGCGCCAAGAAAGTCAAAGTCGCCAAACTGCACTAACGCTGACGTTGATCCTCACGGGCAGGAGCCGCCGGAACACCCGTTCCGGCGGCTTTTTTTGCGCCTCCCCCCGATGTCCCCGTATTTCTCCCGTGCGACACGGACGCGCCGCGCCCGATAATCACGGTACGCGCACCACGCAAGCACGTTCCATCGCCCCCGTTCGCCAGCGCCGCTCCGTGCGGCTGAACATATGAGGAGTACCGCCGTCGTGACCCGAAACGAGTTTCTCGATCAACTGATCGCCAAAGTCCACGATGTCCCCACCCTGCCGTCCACGGTCCTGCGCGTCATGCAGATGATCGAGGACCCGCTCTGCTCGACCGCCGAACTGTCGCGCGTCATCCTGGCCGACCCGGCGCTGGCCGCCAAAGTGCTGCGGCTCGCCAACTCGGCCTATTACGGCTTCCGGCAGAAGATCAGCAACATCCCGCAGGCCGTCACGCTGCTCGGCTTCGCGACCCTGAAAAACGCCCTGCTGTCGGCGGCCGTGTTCGACCTGTTCCGGCTTTCGACCACCACCGGGCTGGACATGGGCGCGCTGTGGAAACACTCGGTTGCCGTCGCCACGGCCTCCAAACTCGTCGCCAAGCGCGTCCGCTACCCCAACTCCGAGAAGGCGTACACAGCGGGCCTGATGCACGACATCGGCAAGATCATGATCGCCCGCTACCTGCCGACCAGCATGGCGACGATCACCAAGGCCGTCCGCGACGAGCAGCTCGCGATGTACGACGCCGAGCAGCGGGCGCTGGGCCTGGCCCATCCGGGCTTCGGCGCCTGGGTGATGTCGCGCTGGAACCTGCCGACCCCGCTCGTCGAGGCCGTCGAGTTCCACCACCACCCGACGCGCGCTCAGTATTCGTTCGACCTGGCCGGCATCGTGTACCTGGCGAACATTCTGACCCACCGCGCCGGCATCGGCAGCGGCGGCGACCCGCTGATCCGCGAGGTGGACCCCCTGGTGACGCAGTATTTCGGCCTGAACGAAGCGGCCATGAAAGACCTGCAGGACCAACTGCTGTTCAAGCGCCTCGAAATCGAATCGTTCGCGGCCACGGCGGCGACGGCGTAAGAAGGTCGCCGCCGACACAAGCAATACCCATGTCCCAAGAACATCAAGGAACACTCCACCGGCTCGGCGGCGCGGCGGCGAAAGACGGCCTGTGGCTGGCCTTCACGCCGTCGGGCCACGACGGCAGCCGCACCTGGCAGATGGCGGTGACGGCGCGCGGGCGCGGCGGCAAGCTGCTGGCGACCCTGCTGCAGACGACCGCGCTGCGGCCCCTCGCCACCGTCACCGTGCGCGGGCATTCCTACCCCCTCAGCATCGGCTGGCACGAGCGGCGGCGCGGCGGCCTGGTCTGCTTCGGCGGCGAGCGCAAGCTGGGCAAGGCGGACGGGCAGCTGCATTGGGAGATGCGCTGGACGGCGGACAAAGACGCGCCGGGCCGCTGCTGGGTGGAGATGCGCGTGCAGACGACCCCGCGCCGGGTGGGGGAACTGCGCCTGTCGCTGCACGCGCCGCTGCACCAGCCCCAGGTCTGGGCGCTGGGGGCCGCCGCCGGGCGCGGGCAGTGCGCGCAGACGGTCTTTTCCGCCTACGGACGCCGCGCCGCGCAGTTCGTCGCGCAGGAAGCCGGCGCGGGCTGGGACGAAGACACGCGCTCGTTCGAGATGACGCTACCGAAGTTCCCGATGGGCGGCGGCAAATTGCCTCCACGGGCGGCGCTCCACGAGGAAATCTGCGGCCAGCGCGCCGCTCGCCAGGGCGTAGTAAATGCCCTC
>CAZZVX010000392.1:0-4384 GCA_964657535.1 Armatimonadota bacterium
CGCAGGTAGAACTGCCGGAACAGGAAGATCGAGAAGGCGCTGAACAGGCCGGGCGCGATGATGCCCCAGCGCGTGTTGACGCCGCCCAGGTAGGCCATGACGGCGAAGGTCGGCACGAACGTGACGGCGCTGGGAATCATCAGCGTCGCCAGGATCAAGAAGAAGACGACGTTCCGACCGCGCGCCGGGATGCGCGCCAGCGCGTACCCGGCCATGCTGGAGAACGGCATCTGGAGGACGAGCGTGACGACGGCGATAATGGCGGAGTTCACCAGCCCGGTCAGCATCGGCGCTTCGGGGTCGGTGAACAGTGTGCGGAAGTTGTCCCAGTGCGGCGACGGCGGCAGCCAGGCCCAGTGCGACGACGTGATTTGGTCGTCCGTCATCAGCGCATTGCGCAGGATGAGATAGAACGGGACCAGAAACAGCACGGCCAGCAGGGACAGAAACACGTACTGCAAGGCTTGCGGGACGACGTTCCGGCGCGTGTTGGTCTTCATAAAGTCTCCCTCAACGGTCGGAATCGCCGAAGCCGAACACGCGGCCCTGGACGAGCGTGATGGCGACGATGATCGCGGTCAGAATGAAGCCGCCCGCCGCCCCGCGTCCGAAATCCTGGTTGCTCAGGGCCAGCGAGTAAAGATACACCAGCGGGGGCCGGGCCAGGCTGACGTTGCCGGCGGACGCGCCCCCGCCGCCCAAAATGTTGTAGAATTCGTCGAAGGCCTGGAACGCCGCGATCAAATTCAGCAGCAGCACCGAGACCGACGTGGCGCGCAATTGCGGCAGCGTGATGTAGCGCAGCACGGACCAGCCGCCGCTCGCCCCGTCCACCGCCGCCGCTTCGTAGAGCGACCGGGGAATCTCCTGCAGACCGGCCAGAAAAATGATCATGTAGAAGCCGACCTGCAGCCACAGGCGCACCGAGACCAAGACAAGCCAGTACCAGGGCGGGTTGACCGTCCCGATCCAAGTGATCGGGTGGACGCCGAACAGCCCCAACAGATGGTTGACGAACCCGAACGACAGGCCGTTGAAGAGGCTGACGCGCCAGATCAGCGAGGCGGCGACGTAAGAAACCGCCGCCGGGATAAAGAAGACCGTCCGAAAGAACGGCGACCCGCGCCCGGCCTTGTTCACCAGCAGCGCCAGGCCCAGCGAGACCGCGAACGTCAGCGGCACGATGAACGCCGCGAACACGAGGATCGTGCCGAGAGAGCGCAGGAATTCTTCGTCCGTCAGCAGGTCGGCGTAGTTGCGCAGGCCGATAAAATGCCCGACATGGATCGTGTTCTGCGCGTGCGACAGACTGAGCAAGAAGCCCCATATGATAGGAACCAGGGTGAACACGGTCAGGCCGAGCAGGGCGGGCGCGACGAACGCCCAGAACGCCAGCGTCGCCCCCCGGTCCTGCCGCGTCTTCGGCGGCGTTGTCGTCACGGCCATCGTGATTGTTCCTCAACTGCGTAATGCCCGGCGACTGAAGTCGCGGCTAAAAGATCACGAAGTCCGCCTGCGCGGACTAAGATTGGAGTGTCCGCAGGGACACTTTGTGCTTTTGTTGCCGCGACTTCAGTCGCCGGTCCAAAAGGCTATTCCAGGGAGCGCTGTAGTTCCCGGCTGCACTTTTGTTCGGCGACGGCCAGTGCGGGGGCGGTCGGCTGGCCCTTTTTGATGATGTTGGTGAGGGCGTCAGTCATCGCCGTCCCCATGGCCGAGTTCCAGATCGGCGGCAATGTCCGTCCGTACAGCGCAAGCGTTTTAACGGCCAGCGCCGGGACAGGGCTGTGCAGCGGCGCCGCGCTTTTGGCGAGGCTGATGCGCGGCGGGACGTGGAAGCCGTAGCCGAGACACCAGTCCTGCTGGATCTGGGAGTTCTCGATCCAGAGCCAGTTGACGTACTTTTTGGCCTCGGCGATGTTCGCCCCCTGCGCGTTGACCATCTGCGACCAGCCGCCCTGGAACGTGACGGGCGTCCCCCCACTGTCCAGCGCCGGCCAGGGCATCGCGCCGACATCGTCTCCCAGCGCCTTGCGGATGGCGGGATAAGCCCACAGCCCCGTCCACTGCATCGCCGCCTGGCCCTGCGTGAGCGCCGACGGGTCCCACCAGTCGGTCGGCGCCCCGATCAGCAGGGAATTGGAGGCGTTGAGTTCGCGCAGCTTTTCGTAGGCGGCGGCGGTGCGCGGGGTGTTGAACACGATCCGGTTGTCCACCAAAAAGTCGCTGCCCGCCGACCAGGGCAGGAGGCTGAGGAGCGCGCTGATGCCGCCGTCATTGCCGAGGAACAGCCCCTTGCGGCTGCCGGCGGTCAGCTGCTTCGACGCCGCAATCAATGCATCCATCGTCGTTGGCAACTCTAAATGGGCGGCTTGAAACAGGCTCTTTCGGTAGTAGATCAGGCCCATGTCGTCCAGCATCTTGACGCCGTAGATCTTGCCGCCGACGCTGTTGGCGGCCAGGTCTTTGGGGGAAAAGTCCGCGCGGACGTTGGGCGGGTAAAGGGCGTCGAGAGAGGCGACCTGACCCGCCGTCACCATCGGCAGGGTGAGCTGGCTTTCGAAGATGTCCGGGCCGTTGGGGGTGAGCAGCGCGGTGGCGAGTTTGGTGCCGTAGTCGCCCGGCACCCAGACGACTTCAATCGCGATGTCCGGGTGCAGGCGCGTGTACGCCTGGGCGTAGCGGTGGACGGCGTCCTGCGTCCCCTTCTCGCCGTACTGGTGGTACCACTGCGTCAGCGTGACCCGCGCGCCGGGGACGCCTTTGGGGCCGCAGCCGGTCAGCAGCGCCCCCGCCGCGAACGTCGCCGTTCGGAGAAACTCGCGCCGACTGAGCCGACGCCCGCCAGAAACATCTTCGTTCCGCCCCATGCCGTCCTAATTAGACTCCGATGCGCGCTTTTCCTCCCCGCCAGATTTTCAGGACTTCAATTCTGGGGACGAGTCTCGCCCGTGACCGTGTCCACCGTCCAGGGGACGTCCGGGGAGAGCGTGAGCGTCTGTCCGGCGACCGTCAGCGGCATCCAGATGTAGCGCGAGTCGCCGAGGTTGTTCGGCTCCCAGCGGTCGCCGCCGTAGATGTAGCTGGTCGTTCGACGGCCCGCGACGGGGAGAATAAAGGCCGTCTGGGAATCATACGTTCGGGTCTTGGGCGGGGCCACATCCTGGAAGGCCGACCAGGGGCCGGACAAAGCCGACGCTGTTGCGTACTGGTTGGAGTTGGTGTTCCAGCCGCTGAGGTGGGAGCCGAGCAGGAAATAGGTCGCGCCGATCTTGACGACGGCGGGCGCTTCATAGCCGCCGCGCCGGCCGACGGTCGCGACTTCGCTCTCGACTTTGAGGTAGTCCGGCGACAGGCGCTCGATGCGTATCCCGCCCCCGGCGCCGCGATCCTCGAATACCAGGTAGCCTGCGCCGTCGCTGTCCTGGAACAGCGTCATGTCCCGGCTCTCATGGCCCAGCGGGCGGAAACTGCCGAGGTATGTGTACGGCCCGGTGACGGTCTTGCTGGTCGCCACGCCGACTTTCGCCTCGGCGTAGTTGGGGCTGTCAATGTGCAGATACATCACGTAAGTCTTCGTGGAACGGTTGTAAATGACTTTCGGGCGCTCGACCACGCGGTTCGGCCCCAGGTCGCCGTCGGCCCGGCGCGTCAGGGCGTCGCTCTTGAACGTCCAGTGCGCGAGATCGGCAGACGCATAGCAGGTCACATTCTGGAAGGGGAACCCCTGGGCGCGGTCTTCCCCGAACCAGTAGAAAGTCTTGCCGACGCGAATGATCCCGCCGGCGTGGGCCTGAATCACATGGCCCTCGGCGTCCTGCCAGACCGCCCCCGGCGTGACCGTCTGCGGCGCGGCCATCACTGGGAGACTCGCCACCCACCAGCCGCCGCACCAGAGCGCGGCGGCGATCATCATTCGCTTCATTCCGACGAGTTCCACGCCGGGGCCGGGTTTTCCTGCTCACATCTGTTTCCGTTCAAGGCCATTCAGTTCCCGGCTGCCGGGGCATTCCACTGCCCCCGGCAGATAACGCAATGACACTGCTTGGTTCCGAACGCGCCAGGCGATCAGAAGCAGCGCGGCGGCGTAGAGGAGCAGCGCCCCCAGGCAGAACCGCTGGTCCAGCGCCTTGTACAGAACGCCCCTGACGTGCGGCACCAGCCACGTGAAGCAGAGCAGCGTCCCCCCGGCCAGGCCGGCGGTGACGGCGCGCGGGGCCGACCAGCGCCAGGCCGCCGTCAGCAGCGCCGGCAACTCGTCCGCCGAGCGTTGCAGTTCGGCTTGGCTGTCCGAAATTTCGCGGTCAGATCCGGCAGGCAGGCCGATGGCGCTCAGAACCGCGCGCAGGGTATCCGCGCCCACGTCGTGCATCTCGCCGTGAAC
>CAZZVX010000393.1:0-4358 GCA_964657535.1 Armatimonadota bacterium
CTCGGCGGCCTCGCGGGCGCCGTCCACGATCTGCTCGCTTTCGGCGGTCACGCGGCTGGCGCGCTTGAGGTCCTCCGGCAGCGAGGCGCGCAGCTTGTTGGTCAGGTCCAGAAAATCGTCCTGGTGAAAGTTCATTGCCAGGCCCATGCCGAGCGTGCGCGTGCTCTCGATCATGTCTTCCAGTTCATTCAGCAGTTTCAAAATGTCCATGATGGCGTCCAATCCCCTCAGTCTTTATGAATGCTTATGAGTGCGTTTTATGACTCGCAAATTTCCGTTCCAACTGTCCCAGCGCCGTGTCCGGCACCAAGCCACGTATGTCTCCGCCGAGCCGCCCGATCTCTTTGACGATGCTTGACGACAGGTACGAATGTTCCGCGCTGGTCATCAAGAAGACCGTCTCGACGCGCGGCTGCAGATGGCGGTTGAGCAGCGCCATCTGAAACTCGTACTCAAAATCCGACACCGCGCGCAGGCCCTTGACGATCACCTGCGCCCGCTGCTGCATCGCGTATTCAACGAGCAGGCTGCCTTCCAGCGTGTCCACGCGGACGTTCGGCAGGCCCGCGCAGGCGTTCTGCAGCATCTCCACGCGCTCCGCCGCCGGAAACAAGGGCGTCTTGCTCGAATTGACCGCGACCAGAACGATCACGGTCTCGAACATCCCGGCGGCGCGCGTGATGATGTCGAAATGTCCGCTTGTCACCGGATCGAACGAGCCTGGATACACGGCGATCATGCGCGGCTTTCCCCTAATTCGCCAGGCCCATTATACCCTTGAAGCGCGCCCGGACGGCGGCCTTCAGTGGCCTGTGTTCCGGCAGCGCCAGTTTTGGATCGCGCTGCAGGAGCGAAAATGCCTCCTCGCGGGCTTCTTTCAGCACCGGCACGTCCCGCAGAACGTCCACAAAAGGCAAGGATTGCAGGCCGGACTGCCGCGTGCCGTAGAAGTCGCCGGGGCCGCGCAGTTTCAAGTCTTCCTCGGCGATCAGAAAGCCGTCCGAAGTCTGCGCCATCGTCTGCAAGCGCGCCGCGCCGTCGTCGGTCTTCGGGTCGCCGATCAGCAGGCAGTAGGACTGGGTCGAGCCGCGCCCGACCCGCCCGCGCAACTGATGGAGCTGAGCCATGCCGAACCGGTCCGCGTCTTCAATCACAATGACGGACGCATTCGGCACGTCCACGCCGACTTCAATGACCGTGGTCGAGACCAGCAACTGCAGGTCGCGGTCGCGGAAGCGCGTCATGATGTCTTCTTTTTCCGTCGGCTTCATCTGTCCGTGCAAAAGCCCGATCTTGAACTCCGGGAAGACGTGCGCCTGCAGGTGAGCCGCCAGTTCCGTCGCCGCCCGCGCCTGCAGTTTTTCGTTTTCTTCGATCAAACTGCAAATGACATAGGCCTGGCGGCCTTCCTGCAGCAAGCGGCGCAGCGAGTCGTAGACCTGGGCGCGCTCGCCGCCGCGCTTCCAGTGCGTCTTGATCGGCTTGCGGCCCGGCGGCAGTTGGTCTATGATGCTCACATCTAAGTCGCCGTAGACGGTCAGCGTCAGCGTGCGGGGGATGGGCGTCGCCGTCATCACCAGCACGTCGGGGGCGTTGCCCTTTTTGCCTAGAGCCGAGCGCTGCATGACGCCGAACCGATGCTGCTCGTCCACCACCGCCAGGCCGAGTTTATGGAACGCCACGTCGTCTTGAATCAGCGCATGGGTGCCGACGGCGATGTGTGTGTCGCCGGAGGCGACCGAGGCAAGCGCCGCTCGCTTTTCCTTCGCCGGCAGGCTGCCCGACAGGAGGCTGACGGTGATGCCGAGCGACTCCATCGTGCGCCGTATGCCAAGATAGTGCTGCTCGGCCAAAATCTCGGTCGGGGCCATCAGCGCCGCCTGATATCCGTTGCGGACGGCGACCAGCAGCGCGGACATGGCGACCACGGTTTTGCCCGCGCCGACGTCGCCCTGTACCAGCCGGTTCATCGTGCGTGTCGAGCGCATATCGGCGGCCAGTTCGGCGATCACGCGCGCCTGGGCGTCCGTGAGCGGATACGGCAGGACGGCTTTTAATTCGGCAATGGGGCCGTCCGTGTCGGCGAACGCCGTCCCCTGTGTTTTGTCGGCCTGCCGCTTGCGGGCAGCCAGTAACAACTGCAGGCCGAAGAACTCGTCAAAGACGAACCGGCGCTGGGCGGCGACGCGCTTCTCCTCACTCGTGGGGAAGTGAATCTCGCGCAGGGCGTCTTCGCGGTGCAATAAGTCCCGGCAGTCCAGGATAGTTTCGGGCAGAGTTTCGTCAATCAGTCCCGCGTAGTCCTGCAGGGCGTTGTAAACGGCCCGGCGCAGGCGCGGCTGGGCGATGCCTTCGGTCAAGGGATAGACCGGGACGATACGGTTGGCCGCGAGCGCGTCTTTGTCTTCTTCCCAGGCCTCCCATTCCACCTCGGTCATGTCCAGGCCGCCGCGCCCGGAGCGGGACGCTTTGCCATAAGCGACGATCTTCTGGCCGCGCAGTTTGTCAAACTGCTTCTTCAGGAACCACTGGTTGAAGAAGACCAGGAACGCAATGCCCGTTCGGTCGTCAACCGCGATCTTGGTCAGCGTGACGCGGCTGCGGGTCGGCACGTTCTCCACGCCGACGACTTTGCCGCTGATGGTCACGGATTCGCCGTGCCGAATGTCGCAGATCGGCTTGAAGTGCGTCCGGTCTTCATAGCGGCGCGGGTAATGAAACAGCAAATCGCGCACGGTGCGGATGTTCAGGCCTTTGCCGAGCGCTGCGCCGAACGTCTCATTGACACCGCGGACCTGCGTCACCGCGTCGTCCAGCGACAGGCCAATTTCTTCCTGCGTGTCCTCGTCATTCTGCGCTTGAATATTAACCGGCATCCGGGTCCTGACTCAATATCTCGTATCACTTGTCGGCTTCCCGTCATTATACGGGGGTATTGGTGCAATGTCAAGACGAAAAATACAAATACCCGGCGATTAAAATCGCGGCTAAAAGAGCACGAAGTCCGCCTTCGCGGACTAAGATTGTCAGTCTTGAGTGTCCGCAGGGACACTTTGTGCTCTTGTTGCCGCGATTTTAATCGTCGGGCAATTGTTAATCGTCGGCGCGGCGCGGCGAGATGACCACGTAGCGATTCGGGTCGTCGCCTTCAGAGTAGGTTTCCACGTCCGGGTGGTCTACAAGCGCCGTGTGGATGATGCGCCGCTCCATCGCGTTGAGCGGGTCGGTGATAGCTTCCTCACTGTTGGCGGCGACCTGCGCGGCCAGTTCCTGGGCGAACTTGGTCAGCGTCTGGGCGCGGCGGGCGCGGTAGCCGTCGGCGTCTACCGTGATGCGCAGGCGATAGCCGCCGCCTTTGTTGGTCATCAGGGACAGCAGGTATTGCAGCGCATCGAGGGCCTGGCCGTGCGGGCCGATCAGCAGGCGCGCGTCCGAGCCGGTGACGGCGTAGGTCGCGGTTTCGCCCTGCAGCGCTTCGGTCTGCGCTTCCGCGTCGAGTTCGGCGGCGGCGAGAAAACCCTGCAGCAATTGCAAGGCGCGGCCCGCGAGTTGTTCGTTGTCCGTCATAGTATCCGTCACGGCATCGTGTCCTTTATCGGCGCTTTTTCTTGGGATGAATCTTCGTGGGCGCGATCACGCCCCGCGCCGTGGGCGCCGCGCCATTGGTGGGCCGGGAGAACTTGTCGCCGGTTCGGACGGCCGGTGCGCTCTCATCCCGCGCTTCGGCCAGCGGAACGTCCCGCCCAGGGCCGAGGCGGCGGCGGCCGCCGCCGTTTCCATTGCCGTCGCTGGAAAGGCTTTTAGCGCTCCCGCCGCCGCTGGGGCCGATGGGAATGTCCGTGACGAGCCGTTTGCTGCCGCCGTCCCCGCCGCCGGGCGCATCCGTGGCACGCGCCTTCATGTAATACCGCTGCTGGGCCGTGGACAGGATGTTGAACACCAGATAGTACAGCACGAACGCGGAGGGCAGGTGGTACTGCAGGAAGAAGAACGTGGTCATAAACGGCGTCATCACCGCCATCATCTTCTGCTGCTCGGCCTGCTGCGGGTCGGGCGAGACCATCATCTTCTGCTGCACGTACATGGAGAACGCATACAGGAGCAGGATGGGAATATCCGGCTGACCTAAGTTGACTCCCAAAAAGTTCGGGAACGAATGGGCGAGCGGGCTGCCGATCCACAGGAACTGGCCGTTGGAGAATTGATACTGGTACAGCCGGATCATGTAGTAGAGCATATACAGGATCGGCAGCTGCACCAGCATCGGGAAGCAGCCGGCTGCGGGGTTGACGCCGTGTTCCTTGTAGAACTCCATGACCTTGCGGCCCTGCTGCTCCTTGTCGTTTTTGTATTTGTTC
>CAZZVX010000394.1:0-4350 GCA_964657535.1 Armatimonadota bacterium
CAGTGACGATTTGACTGCCGATACCTCCAGCGTAAATGCGCCGGCGGTGGAGGCTCCTGCCCCGCCGCCGGCTCCTAGGGCCGAATATCAAGATGCCAGTTCACCGTCGCGCCGTTCCATACAAGTGCGGGGAACCGAACAAATGCTGGGTATGGCTGGGAAAAATGACACCACGCCGTTCAATGAACCGTACATTAAGCAATCCGTGACGGCACAAGCAACGGGGGCGGACGCGGGGGAGCAGTATGAGTACGATATCACGACGCCGATCACGCTGCCTCGGCAGCAGGCGGCCATGATCCCCGTCGTTGCGCAGGACATTGACGGCGACAAAGTGCTGCTTTACAACGCCGACAACGACCCCAAGTTCCCCCTGGACGCCGTGCGCCTCCGCAACACGACCACGCTGCACCTGAAAGGCGGCCCGGTGACGCTGTTTGATGACGGCGTGTACGCCGGTGATGCCCGCATGGAAGACTTACAGCCCGGAGCCACACGACTCATCTCCTACGCCGTTGACCTGTCCGTGCAGGGCGACCGGGAGCAAGTGGACCCTCACAGCACCGAAACCGCGCTGAGTATCAAGCGCGGCATCCTCACTGTGACCCGGCGCGAACGGCAGGAAACCGACTACACGCTGAAAAGCCAGGCGAAAGAGACCAAGACCATCCTGGTAGAACACCCTTACGACGCCCAATATACATTGGTGATGCCCACAAAGGCCGACGAGCGCACGGCGGACGTGTACCGCTTCGCCGTTTCCCTCCCGCCCGGCGAGTCCAAGACCTTAAAAGTGGTCGTGGAGCGCCCCATCTTCACCACCATTGGCCTTGTTGACGCCGACCTGAACGAGATTGCCGTTTTTGCGGGCCGCACCGACCTTTCCGACCAGACCCGCGCCGCCCTGCATGAAGTGCTGACGCGCCGCCGCGCCATTGACGACCTCAACAGTCAGACCAGCCAGCGCGATGTGGAAATCAGTTCCATCGGCGTGGAGCAGGAGCGCATCCGCAAGAATATGGGCGCGCTGGATCACGCCTCTGACCTGTACAAGCGCTATGTGGGGGAACTCAACGACCAGGAGACGCGCATTCAGACCCTGCGCGCCGAGTCTCAGAAACTGAAAGCGCAGGCCGCCGACGCCCAGCGCAGCCTCAGCGCCTATCTCGATACGCTCACGCTGAATCCATAAGTTGAACCCGGCGACTGAAGTACCTTCGGTTCAACTTCGTTAGCGCGGCAAAAAGATCACGAAGTCCGAGGGTAAGGACTCAGAGTTTAAGTCTGAGTGTCCGCAGGGACACTTTGTGCTCTTGTTGGCGCGACTTCAGTCGCCGGCCAATGGCTGAGGCTCTAGCGGGAACGCCCCGATTGGACGGCCTGGACGAAGCGGGGCAGCATCGGCGTCAGTTTTTCCATGACCGGACTGATGATCTCGTTGGCAGGTCCAGGCAGGTTGACAATGAGTGTGCCGTTACGGATTCCCGCGACGCCCCGCGAGAGGACCGCGTCGGGCTGCTCGGACAGGTACCCGGCGTAGCGGACGAAGCCGGCGACGCCGGGCAGGGCCTGCTTGATGACCGCCTGGGTCGCCTCCGGCATCACGTCGTCGTGGCTGGGGCCGGTGCCGGCGACGGTCAGGATCAGATCGCAGCGCGAGGCGGCGTCCGGAGCGTCGCACCATTCGCGCAGCAGACGCTGCAGATTCGCCTGCCCGCCCCGAATCACGAGCGGGCGATGGATGTAGAAAACCTCTTCGCCGCCGTTCTCCTGGAGCCGGCGCTCGACTTCCGCACAGCCCGCCTCCTCCCAGGAGCGCAGACCCAGTTCGTTGAAGCGCCCGATCCGTTGGGACAAGCCGAGAATCCCGACTTTGATCAACGCCATGATGGTGCTGCTTTTCTGCTCATCGGCCCGACTCGGCGGCCTCGATCTCCGAGTCGGGAATGTCGAAGTTGGCGTAGACCTTCTGCACGTCGTCGTGGTCTTCGAGCATATCCATCAGGCGCAGCACCTGGCCGGCCTCTTTGCCGCTCACGGTCACCGTCGTCTGCGGGATCATGCTCTGCTCGGCGGACGAGTACCGAATCTTGGCCGTTTCCAGCGCCTGCTGCACGGCGGTCAGGTCGCTCGGCGAGGTGGTGATCTCCCACCCGCCGTCGTCGGTCGGCTGGATGTCCTCCGCGCCGCCCTCGATGGCCGCCTCGGTCACGGCGTCCTCGGTGGCGATGTCCGGCTCGACGATGATCACGCCTTTGGGCGTGAACAGGTAGCCGACGCTGCCGGCCTCGGCCAATCTCCCGCCGGTCTTGTTGAAGTACGAGCGGATGTCGGAGACGGTGCGCTGTTTGTTGTCCGTCAGCGTGGAGACCATAACCGCCACGCCGCCTGGCGCGTAGCCTTCATAGGTAAGGTCTTCGTAGTTGGCACCTTCGGTCGTGCCGGCGCCCCGGTCAATGGCGCGCTTGATGTTGTCCTGGGGCATGGACGCCTCCCGCGCCCGCAGGATGGCGGCGCGGAGGGTAATGTTGGCGTCGGGGTTCGGGCCACCCGCTTTGGCGGCGACGATGATTTCGCGGGCGAGCTTGGTAAACAGCTTGCCCCGGTCGGCATCAAGTTTGCCTTTGGTGTGGCGGATACTGTGCCATTTGCTATGTCCTGACATGAAAAACTTCCTTTAACAACAGCGGATATTGAAAACTTTGCTTGCGACTCCCTGTTATTATACAGAAATCCGTTGCCTATCGTCAAGCCGCTGTCAATGACCGGAAGGAACTTTTCCAAAGTCGTATCCGTTATCAATGACAGAACGAGAGGAAGCATCATCGTCATTCTGCGCCGCCGCTGTTATCGAAATCTCTGGCTGCTGACGGCCCTGTTCCTTTTGGCGCAGGCGCTGTCGCCGATGGCCGCGCTCGCTGAAGTCAGCGTGCGGTGTCTTGGCGCGTCTTCCCCCATGCCTTGCGCCCGTGCCGTCCTGCCGGTTGCTGACGGCGTTTCCGCGACGTTGCACACCGCCGAAATGTCCTGCTGCCGCACCATGCCTCACTGCCGGATGCGGCCTGCCTTGATGTCCGCCTGCGTTCATGCGTCGCCTGTACCGTCGTCCCGCGTGACTGTCTCTGCCCCGGAATGTCTTGTTTCCATCACCCCGTTGACCGTGCGGGACACAGCCTGTGTCACGCCGGCCGGTCATCATTGGCTGCTCCATGCGGCTCCCGCCCTCGCGCCGCCCGCCCTCGCTTCCCTGTCTGTCCCCCTTGCCGTTGCTTCACTCTTCGCCTTTCCACTGCCTTTTGATTCGCCTCCGCCAGCGCTTCCGATCACCTCGCACGGCCTGCGGGCGCCTCCTTGTGCCTGATTATTCCCTTTAATTGCGCCTGACGGCCCTGTGCCGTCGCCGCGCCGTCTTGTCACGTCTCCCATTTTGCGCCCTGTCGGCACGGCTGTGTTCGGGGCCTGCCGTCGTAAACAACCCACCGAACAAGGAGAACAACCCTTGAAAACATCACTCGCTCTCGCGGGGCTGGCCCTCGTCCTGCTCCCGGTCACAGTCCTGGCCGCGCCGGCCAAGACGCACAAAGCCGCCAAACCGACAGCGGCTATGTACGAGTGCAGCAAGTGCCACATGAAGGTCTCGGCGGCGGTCGCCAAAAAGGACCACTACAAAGATGCAATGGATGGCGGCAAATTCGTTCCCGTCAATTACGCCGCAGGAACAGGCAAGCCTGTCAGCGGCATCAAGAAGTAGGCGTTCCGCCGCGTCGTGAACTTCTCATGCCCGGCGACTGAAGTACCTTCGGTTCAACTTCGTTAGCGCGGCAACAAAAGCACAAAGCCTGCCTTCGCAGGCTGAGTCCGAGTCCACGCAGGTGGGCTTCGTGATCTTTTAGCCGCGCTAACGAAGTTGAACCGAAGGTACTTCAGTCGCCGGGCATGATGCCTGGATTTCTTGAAACCGCCGCTATGAATACTTCGTCTCGCAATAATTTTATGGCACTGTTCACCGTTGTCGCGGTGGCTGTCGTGACGGGCTGGGCCGTGCATCGCTTCCACAGGCCGGGACAGCCTGATGTCATCTCCGCGCAGGCGATGGATATGTCCGCCATGCGTCCGCCGACAGGCGCGGCCCCGGTCGCGCTCGCCGCCATTCGGCGCGGCGGCCTGAGCGATACGGTGACCTACACCGGGTCGGTCGCCGCGTTCAATGAGCAGGACATTAGCCCGCGCATCACGGGAACTCTGCTGTCGCTCTCGGTTTATCCCGGCGACTCCGTGCGCGCGGGCCAGGTCGTTGCCCGACTGGACACATCGCAGGTCGGGCCGCAGGCGGCCCAGGCGGCGGCCCAG
>CAZZVX010000395.1:0-4347 GCA_964657535.1 Armatimonadota bacterium
CGCGTCGCCGCCCGCGCCGTCGCCACTCCAAGAACACGACTACCTGGGTGCGCTCCGCCTTTTCGCCGCCGCGCCCAAACCGCCGCTACCGGAAGACGACCCCTTGCTGTTTCACAGCTATCTGCCGGAGCCGGACAACATCCGCCCGCTGGCAGGGCCGCCGACGGCCGGACTGTCCCTGAACGAAGAAGTCGCGACACACGAGGAAGCGTCCGGGCGGCGTCTCACCAACCTGTACGTTTCTCGCCTGCCGGACGTCGGCCTGTCCGGCTCGCTGCCCCTGTCTGCGGTTCCTCCCGCGCCGCCGTATGGCGACCCGGCGGCGCTGCGGACCTCCCTGCGCCGCCTGGTTTTCGTCGCCGACGCCACCGTTGACTACGGCTACTTTGAAGAACAGCCGTATCACCTGCACGCGACTCGGCAGCGTGACAGCCTCGGTCTTTCGACGCGCCCCTTGCTGATCGCCCCGAACACCCTGTTTCTGCCGCGCGTCCAGTACACGACCAATTTTTACAGCGGCCAGCGCAGTCCGTCGCGGTCGTACCGATTCCTGCAGGCGAGTGCCGAAGTGGCGCACTACTACTCGCCGTACAGCGCCTTCAGCATCCAGTACCTGCAGGCGACGACCGGCGGCGACTCGCCGTTCAACTTTGACGTGCTGGACACGTCCCAGGAGCTGAAAGTCCGCTTGCAGTTGGGGAATCGCCGTCTGGCCGTCGGCGGACAGGTGCGCTTCGACCTGTCGCACGGCGGCATCTACGACTACAAACTCGCCTTCGCCCCCGGACTGAACGGCGTCACCCCCGTCTTCTCGTACAACTTCCGCAACCGGAGCGTCGGACTAGGCGCGGAAATTCCGGGCCTGTCATTTTAAAGGAGCTAACGATGGCATTGCCGCAACACATCGCCTCGGTGCTGGCCGACATGGAAGCCACTGCCGAAAAGACCGCGCGTGAAACCGACGACAAGTGGCTGCTTGCGCGCTCCCTCAAGCCTGACTCGGCCCAGTTCCTTGCCATCCTCGCCCGCGCCATGTATGCTCAGTCGATCCTCGAAATCGGCACGTCGGTCGGCTATTCGACCATCCATCTGGCGCTGGCGGTTCAGGAAACCGGTGGGCACGTTACCACCCTGGAACTTTTGCCCGCCAAGCACGACGTCGCCCACTCCAACCTGACGAGGGCAAGATTGAGCGCACTTGTGACTCAGCACCAGGGCGATGCGCTCGCCCTCCTGCCGACCCTGCCCGGCCCCTGGGATTTAGTTTTTCTGGATGTGGAGAAAGAACTGTATTTGGACGCCTGGCACGGCTTCAAAGACACCGTCCGTCCCGGCGGCCTCGTCGTCGCCGACAACGTGACTTCCCACGCGGACGACTTACAAACCTATCTTGACGCCGTCCGCGCCGACTCCCGTTATGACACTGTCACCGTCCCGATTGGGCAGGGGCTGGAACTCAGCTATCGCCGCTAACGCGGAAAAGGCCCTGGGCAGATTGCCCAGGGCCTTTTCGCGTTTACAGCCAGAGCATTCGCTTGTGGCGTCGGCGCCGAGGCAGCACGATGAAGGACGGGCAGGCACGAAAGGAACAGGGCAGGCGCGGGGGCCTGCCCCTACGCGCGGCGGCCTGTGTGACCCCGTAGGGGCAACCCCCCGTGGTTGCCCTTCTTTCTTGTGGTTGCCCTGCGTTCACAGCAGATTCTTTTTGACAACGGTGCCGGTCGGGGAGTCACCGACGGTGTAGCCGAGCGACTCGATCTGCGCGCGTAGGGCGTCGGACTCGGCCCAGTTGCGGGCCTTGCGGGCGGCGTCGCGCTGGGTCGCAAGCGCGGCGACGTCGTCGGGAAGTTCGCCCGTCCCGGCAGTGGGGAGCGACTCGCGGGAGCGGGTCTCGATGTCCAGGCCCAGGATGGAGTCGAACTCGCGCCACAATCGGTAGGACTTGTACTCGTGCAGCAGGCCGACGGCTTTCGGCACGTTCAGGTCGTCGTTGATGGCCTCCCAGACGGCGGTCCGCGCGGGGGCGTAGTCGGCGTCCGACAGGTCCTCGATCTCGCCGTTGCCGGTGCGCGCCCGCAGCTCGTATATCTTGCCCAGCGTCTTGGTGGCCGCGTCCAGCGAGGCGGAACGTCTGCTTGTTTTGTCCCAGCGGAACAGCAGTTCGGAACTGTAGTGCGCGGTCAGGCAGAGGTAGCGATACGCGAGCGGGTCATACCCGCTTTTCACCAGCAGATCCACGGTCAAGAAGTTCTCGCCGGACTTCGCCATCTTCGCCGCCGAGCGGCCCGTCACGCTGCCGCCTTCGTCATCGGCGTCTTCGGTTTCCTTCGGCACGACCAGGAACGCCCCGTGTACCCAGAAGCGGGCAAACAGATGGCCGGTGGCGCACTCGGACTGGGCGATCTCGTTGGTGTTGTGGACGGGGATGTGGTCAATGCCGCCGCAGTGAATGTCCAGCGTCTCGCCGAGATACTGCATCGCCATCGCCGAGCATTCAATGTGCCAGCCGGGGTAGCCGCGCCCGAAGGCCGAGTCCCACTGCATGATGTGGTTGGGCTTGTTGGTGAACCACAGGATAAAGTCCGCCGGGTGGCGCTTGTCGGGGTCTACATTGACGTCATCCCGCGCGCCTTCTTTTTGGGCGCTGAGATTCAGGCGGGCCAATTTGCCGTAGTCGGCGTTCTTGGCGGTGTCGAAATAAATCCCTTCGGCGGTTTCATACGTGAAGCCTTGATCTCGGAGGCGCTCGATCAGCATGACCATGCCGGGGACGTGTTCGGTGGCGCGCGGCGTCACGTCGGGCTTGATGATGTTGAGGCGCGCGCTGTCGTGGAAGAAGGCGTCTTCGTAGAAGCGGGCAATCTCCCAGGGCGACTTCTGCTCGCGGGAGGCGGCGATTGCCATCTTGTCTTCGCCCGCGTCGGCGTCGCTGGTCATGTGGCCCACGTCGGTGATGTTCATGACGTGCTGGACGCCCCAGCCGTGGAAGCGCAGCGTCCGGTGCAGCAGATCCTCGAAGATGTAGGTGCGCAGGTTGCCGATGTGCGCGTAGTTGTAGACCGTCGGGCCGCAGCAGTACATCCGTACCGTCTTGCCGTCGGCGGGCGCAAAAGGCTCCTTCTCGCGCGTCAGCGTGTTGTGCAGGGTCAAAGTCGTCATGCCGCCATTATACCCGACGCGCTATGGCATTGTGCGTTGTTGTCAGTGGCGGCGCGGGGGGCGGCGCTGCCGTTGACGAGTGTGAGCGTGGTTGGTTCCGTCCTGCTTGCTTTCGGCAAGTTTACGGGGTTTCTTGCGGGTGTCTTGGGAGTTTTTCTGCGGCGTAACGAATCCAATCTCAGCGACGGCGGTAAGAAAGGCGAAAGTCAAAGCCAGACGCTCCCCCGGCGTTCGCTGGAGCGCGTTGTTAGGCCGATGGGCGTTCGGGAGAAGACCCTTATTGGCCGTCTGGTGGTTGCCAAAGCTCCACCTTGTTCCCTTCGGGATCGATCACCCAGCCGAATTTGCCGAACTCGGACTCTTCGACCTTCTCATCGACCTGTACGCCTTCCTCGCGCAGCGCCGCCAGCAGGGCAGGCAGATCGTCCACGCGGTAGTTGATCATGAACGGCGCCGCACTGGGAGCGAAGTGGTCCGTGTCGGCGGCGAAGAGGCTCCAGGCGGTTGTCCCCGCGCCTTCTGGATTGTCCGGCCCTTTCCAGTCGAACGCCGCGCCGCCCCATTCCTGTACGTCGATTCCGAGATGTTCCTTGTACCACGCGCCGAGCGCCTCTGGGTCTGTGGACTTGAAGAATATTCCGCCGATACCGGTGACACGTTTCATGGTTGTTTTTGTGCTCCCAAAGTTGAATGATGAGGTTCTGCGTGGCCTAACAATCACGCTCAGCCGCGCCCGCAGAGCGGTGTAGCGGCGGCAAGCCCTTAATGACGACGGGTGTACTCTGTAGGGCGTCGGCTGAAGCGCATACTCGACCGCGCCCGCTTCTGGTTTTGTACAGCGATCAACAGGAAGACGCTCCCGACCACGGCGGCTGTGATGGCCTGTAGGAATGTGTCCCACATCGGCAGCAGCACCACGTAGGTCTTGCCGGTGTACGTCTCTAGATAAGCCCCATGTAGTCCAACCCCGTGGCAGAGGGCAGAGATGACGCGGGCCGCCTGGGTCACGGCAAAGAGCAAAGCCACCAGAGCGAGTATGCCGCTCTGCCGGATAAGGAACTGCGCTCTATCTCTGAAGAACCTCGGTAGCATGGACCTATTCCGGTGTTACAGTAACGGCCTATGCGCGGTCGAACGGCTTGGAGTTCTGCTGCACGGCCAGTGACCGCCCGGTGAGCGCGCGGACGT
>CAZZVX010000396.1:0-4335 GCA_964657535.1 Armatimonadota bacterium
TCGTCTTCGCCCACGCCGGCGGGCAGTCCGCTCCCCCGTAGCCCAGGGGTTCAGCCCTGGGTCCTCCCCAGTCCCGTCGTGACGCGCATGAAGACGTCTTCCAGGTCGAGCGCGGTCTCGCTGAACGAGCAGACGCGGTGGCCGCCGGCGATCAGGGTTTCGAGCATCTGCGCCTGCTCCTCCAGGCCGCCGTCGAAACTGACGTGCAGCGTCTCGCCTTCGCCGTCCACGCCGCTGACGTGCGGCATCCCCTCGACGGCGGCGCGCAGGCCGTTCAGCGGGCCGACGGCGCGGATGGCGAGCCGCCGGGCCGGCTGCAACTGCCGGACGATGCCCTGCACGTCGCCGGAGACCAGTATCCGCCCGCGCTCCATGATGCCGATCTTGTTGCAGAAGTCGGCCAGTTCGGGCAGGATGTGCGAACTGACGATGACGGTCTTGCCCATGCGTCCGAGTTCGGCGATCAGGGCCTTGATCTCGACGCGGGCGCGGGGGTCGAGGCCGGACGCCGGCTCGTCGAGCAGCAGCAGTTTCGGGTCGTGGACCAGGCACTTGGCGAGGCACAGGCGCTGCTGCATCCCGCGCGAGAGCGTCTGCACGTAGGCGTCCCGCTTTTCGGTCAGGTCGGTCAGTTCCAGCACGCTGTCAATGATCGCGGCGCGCTCGGACTTGGGGATCCAGTAGGCCGCCGCGAAGAAGTCTAGATACTCCCAGGCCTTGATGTCGTCGTACAGGCCGAAGAAGTCGGGCATATAGCCGAGCAGGGGGCGGACTTCGAGCGGGTGCTTGACCACGTCAATGCCGTCAATGCTCGCCGTGCCGCTGGTCGGCTGGATGAGCGTGGCGATCATCTTGATGGTGGTGGTCTTGCCCGCGCCGTTCGGGCCGATGAAGCCGAAGACGTCCCCCGGCTCCAGCGCCAGCGTGGTGCCTTCGACGGCGACGAAACTGCCGTAGGTCTTGCGTAGGTTTTCCAGGCGGAGCATTGCGAGAGACCTCTACCCTATTCTGTGCTTGGGTTCTTCCCAAATCTTCAAACTGCGGTAGGTCACGTAGAGAAAGACCGCCGCGCCGATCAGATAAACGGCGATCTGGAGCAGGCCCCACTCGGCGCCGAACAAGGGGTCACCGTCTTGATTGTTGTAATTATAGTACCCGACCGTCAGCCTGCCGAGCGCATAAAAGGCGTTGACGTGCATCAGGACCCACGCGCCGTAGTTGCCGGAGTAGTCGGCCTGGTCCACGGACGGCCCGCCGATCATCGAGAGCAGCGCGGGCAGCAGGGCGAGGACGGTCAGCAGCGTGATGAAGATCAGGGCGGCGGAGGTGACGCTGCGGCGCGTGTTGGCCGAGACCCACAGCCCGAACGCGCACAGGACGAAGCCCCAGGCGAAGGTCATCAGCTCGGCCAGAAACAGCCGCCCCGCCGTAGGACGGTACGGCCCGAAGCCCATCGCGTCAAGGCTGCTGTTGACACTTACCAGCAGCGGCACAAGAAAGACGACCATCAGGACCAGCAGGCCGCCCAGCCGCCACGCTATCTTGCCGACGACGATCTGCCCCGGCGTCAGGCGCGTCAAAATCAGCGCCTCCCAGGTGGTCCGCTCCCGCTCGCCCGCGATGGCCCCGTAGACGGAGATCGGCATCGCCAGCGTCACGGCGATCAACTGGAAATACAGGATCGTCGTGGTCATCCCGGAGCCGCCGCGCGCCAGCATGATCTCGCCCAGCAGCCAGAGGTAGACGAGGGCGATGATGAGGACCGCCGCGTAGGACAGCCCCCGACCGGGGCCGCCGGCCACCCGGAAGAACTTCCGCCAGGCGCGGGTCGCTTCTTCGAGAATGGGGTTGGCGACGAACAGGCGGCGCAGGACGAGGCTCATGGCTTCCCTCCCGCCGTGACAGGGAGGCTGACCAGCACGGCCACGCTCTGCGGCCCGCCGACGTCCCGGCCCAGCGCCGCCGGGCCGAACGCCGCGCCGCCGGTGCGCGCGATGAGGAACGCGCCGGTCGCGGCCGGCAGCAGGGCCGTGGGCGCGAACGGGGACGCTTGGAGCGCGTCGCGGCCGACGCTGCCGGGGCGGCCCACGGCCTTGCTTTCACCGGGGGCCAGGTCGCCGACGGCGAGACTGCCGTAGCCCGGCGCGTAGACGAAGCACTGCGTCAGCGTCTGCGCCGTGCCGTTGCGGACGCTCCCGGTCACCACGCCGTCCGGGCCGTGTGTCAGCCGCGCCGTGACCGCGCCGCCGAGTGAGACCGGCTCCGTGTGGTAGAGGCGTCGGAACGCCAGGTTGCCGAGTTGGAATCCGGGCGCGCGCACGTCCCCGCCGTCCACCGTTTCGAGCGGCTGGAACTGCGCCCCGCCGGACGGCGAATACGAGCGGTAGGCGTAGCCCGGATCGCCGCCGCTGAACGGCGACAGTTCCAGCGCCTCCGCGCCGGGGACGCTCACGGCGTAGCTGCCGCCGCGCGGGAAGAACATCTCGCTGAAGCCGTCGAACTGCGCGTCCGCGTCGCCCGCCGCCGCCACGACCACGCCCGCCGTCCGGCGGCTCATCCCCGCCTGGTACAACTGGGCCGTGAACAGATAAAACGCATAGGCGAACGCGACGCTCAGGAGCGGGCTGGTGACCCAGGCCCATTCCAGCCGCCCCAGCCGCTTCAGGACGGCGTAGGTGACTGGGATCACGAGAATAAAATAGGCCAGAAACAGCCAGGCAATGGTTACAATCGGCGGCAATTTGACGCGGAACGGGTTGACCTGACTTGCCTGCACGACGTAACCCCCGCCGCCGGGGTAACTGCGGCCGGCGTAGTAGCCTTCCGTGACCCCCGTGAACGAGGCCTGCTGCGCGGTCCACTGGCGCAGGTTCCAGGCGGGGACGCCGGGGGCGGCCTGACGGATCAGCGCGAGCCAGAGGTCGCGCTGCCCGGCCCAGCCCCAGAACGGCTGATCCAGCGGGTCGAACCCCACGAGCAGCACCGTCCCCGCGCCCAGCGCCTGCCGGGACAGAACGGCCTGGCCGCCCTGGGCCGCCGTCGCCGCGCCGCCGGGCCTGAGCGCGCCGGAGACGACGGCGACCGGCCCGGCGGGCAGCGGCCCGTGGAAGACCTTCGCGGGGAGTGCGAGGGAGGGCAGGGCGATGTCGCGCAGGTCCGTCACCGGCAGCAGGGGCACGGCGTCCGGGACGCGCAGGTAGGACGCGCCGGCGCCGCCGGTCAGGATCAGCGAGCCGCCGTCGAGGACCCAGTGACGGATGGCCGCCCACTGCTCCGGGCGCAGGCGCTCCGCCCCCGCTCCCAGGACCAGCACGGACACGCTCTGGTAGCCCGCCGCCCGGTCGGGCGCGTCTTCGGGGCGCGCGTAACAGTCGTTGTAATGCGGCGGCTCCAGGCCCGGATGTCCGCTGCTCGGCGTACTCTGGCTTGACGTGATGAGGCGCAGGGACGACAGCGCGCCCGGCTCGTCGCCGATCATGCCGACCTGCATCCCTTCCCGGTCCAGCATCGGCAGGCTGACGTCTTTGGCGCGCGCCGTGCCGTCGAACGACAGGTCTATCTGGGAGGCTTCGTCGCTGACGGCGGGGTAGACGACGATCTCCTTGTCGGTGCCGGTGGGGAGGCTGACGGGGTAGGCGTAGGTGCGCGGGGCGGCGGAATAGGACTCGCTCTTGACGATCAGCGCGCCGTCCGCCGACGCGCCCGCGTTGTGCAGCGAGACGGCGACGGGGTAGACGCCGCCGCGCGGCGCCATGCCCATGAAGCAGCCTTCGGGGGTGATCGTCACCGGGCCGTCGGCCAGGGCGCCGCACGGCAGCAGCAGAATCAGCCACGCGCAGAGGCGAGCAGAAAGGACCATAGTCCATTATAACGCACAAACGGACGGATTGGTTCGGGCGGGGCGGAAGCATCGGGCCTGCGCGGCGCCTCGATTTGGCTCCGGCTGTCGGAGGGGGCGCGTAAGGGCGCGTTTGGGGTACAATTTAGAGAATATGGACACACCCGACCCGACAGCCGCGCCGGCGGACAACAAGACGCAGATCGCTTTCCTCGGATTGGGCTACATGGGCAGCCGGATGGCGGGGCGCCTGCTGGACGCGGGCTACCCGCTGACCGTCTGGAACCGGGACCCGGCGAAGGCGCAGCCGCTGGCCGCGCGGGGGGCGGCGGTCGCCGCGTCGCCCCGGGCGGCGGCGGAGGGCGCGGACATGGTCATCGTCATGCTCGCCGACGACGAGGCGGTGAACACGGTCGTTCTGGGCGCGGACGGCGTCCTGGCCGGGGCGAAACCGGGGGCGGTCCTGGTCGAGATGAGTACGGTTGCCCCCGAAACCG
>CAZZVX010000397.1:0-4305 GCA_964657535.1 Armatimonadota bacterium
CGAGATCGAGGATCCAGTCGGCCAGCACGCCGCCGCCCTGTCCGCCGAGCGCGACGCGCTGAACGGCGATCTGACCGGCGCGCGCATCAACTTGGCGACCGTCGGCGAGCGCGTCGGCAGCCTCGACCGCTCCCTGCGCGCCGCGCGGGGCGAGACCGACGCCATCCGGGGACAGATCGGGCGCAAGGCGCAGCAGGCCCAGGCCGCCCAGGACGAGTACGACGCCCTCGTGGCCCAGGCCGAGCAGCGCATCGCCGAAGTGCGTCTGGCCGCCGCCGCGCGGGACGCGGCGCAGTCGGCCCTGACCCAACAAAACGCGGCCCGCCAAGCGCTTCTGCAGCAGTCCCATGAAGCCAGCGCCAATTTACGCACCCTGGGCGACGCCCGCGCCGCCGCCCTGGACGCGATCCACAAAAACGAACTGCGCGAAGCCCGCGTCGGCGCCCAGCGCGACCATCTCGCCGCGCGCTTGTGGGAAGGCTACGAAATCTCCCTGGAGGCCGCCCTCGCCCTGCCCGAAGACCCCGAAGTGACGGACGGCACGCCCCAGGAAGTCGCCCGCCTGCGCCGCGAACTGCGCGCCATGGGCGAGGTCAACACCGGCGCCATCGAAGAGTGGGAGCAGACGCGCACCCGCCACGAGTTCCTGACCACCCAGCAGGCCGACTTGGACGGGGCGCGCGCCAAATTGTTGGAGGCCATCAAGGACATCGACGCCTCCACGCGCGGCGTCTTCCTGGACACCTTCCACGCCGTCGGCGAGGCCTTCCGCGACATCTTCACACGGCTTTTCGGCGGCGGCAAGACCGAGTTGGTGCTGTCCGACCCGGACGACATTTTAGAGACGGGCGTCGAGATATTGGTCCAGCCGCCCGGCAAAAAGCGCCAGAACCTGGCCCTGCTGTCCGGCGGCGAGCGCGCCCTGACCGCCGCCGCCCTGCTGTTCGCCTTCCTGAAGGTCAAGCCCAGCCCCTTCTGCGTGCTGGACGAAGTGGACGCCCCTTTAGACGGCGCGAACGTCGAACGCTTCGCCGACCTTCTGCGCGAGTTCGGCGAGCGCTCCCAGTTCATCATCATCACCCACAACCCGACCACCATGGAGGCCGCCCCCATCTGGTACGGCGTCACCATGCGCGAACCCGGCGTCTCCCACGTCCTGAGTATGCAAGTCCCCCAGACGGAGGAGGCGCCGGACGCGGGGCGCAACGGACGGCAGGATGAAACCCTTGTCAAAAAGTGATCGGCACACCGGCCCTGACTATTTTATCTCCTCCCTTCAACTTCTGACGCGGGAGTTGGAGTGGGACTTTCCTGCTGCGGGAACACGCCGGACGGTAGGGGCGCGACCGCGCGCAGAGGCTGTTGGATGCGGGCCTCCCGACTGAGATGCCGACTCGCCCGCTTGGCCCGCCGCCTTCCCCAATTGTCGTGCAGGGCCGCCCCGTCTCCGAAACGATCATTGAGGAGCGGCGATAAGGGACAGCCCTAACAACCATCCCCAAAGGGGCAAGCACGCGATTTACCCGGCGCGGTGCCGGTATAAAACCGAGCTTGCGACTTTTTTCACAAAGGGCGGGGTTTTTGTTGACAAGGCGCGACGGGCAAATGTATAATGATTGTGACGAACGAGCCTCATTCCGTTCCCCGAAGTGAAGGGAGGCGAAGATGGCGAGCATCTGGTATCTGCTGGTGGCGGGCGCGACGATGGGCATGATCGCCTTGGTCGCGTTCCTGTGGGGCGTCAAGAGCGGCGCGTTTGAGAATGCCGAGGACGCCAAATATATCGTTTTCCGCGACGAGGAAGACGAAGAAGATTAGGATTGCACAATGGCCGTCAATTATGATCGCGAGAAGCAGGAGCTGACGCGGCGTAACTTTCTGTCCCTGGCCGGGTGGACCGTCATCGGCCTGGGGACGCTTGGATTTCTGGGCCAGGTCGGGCGCTTCTTCTGGCCGAACGTCGTCTACGGGCCGCCGTCGAAGTTCTCCATCGGCAAGCCGACCAACTTCCCGGACGGGGCCAAGCAGAACATCGCCGACCAGAAGACGACGATCATCCGGCACGGCAACAAGATCGGGGCCATCTCGATGGTCTGCCAGCACCTGGGCTGCACCGTCGCGGCGTCGGCCACCGGCTTCGACTGTCCGTGCCACGGCTCCAAGTACGACGACATGGGCAACGTCACGCACGGCCCGGCGCTCGTGCAGTTGTTCTGGTTCGACATCAGCCTGACGCCGAGCGGCGACCTGCAGGTGGATAAAACCAAGAAGTTCCAGGACCCCACGGGTCACTACTACACGGTGGCCTGAGGGCCGTCCGGCCTTCTAGAAAGACGCGCAGAAGATGAGTGTCAAAGAATTGCGTCCCGGCGGCGGACCGCCGCGCGGCTCGAACGGCAACGGCCGGCGGCCCCTGAGCGAAGGGCCGCTGCAGCGGCTGAACCAGGCCATCTACCGGCAGGCGCCGGAGGTCTGGGACAACCTGCGCCCGACGACGCTCGGCCACAACATCTACAAGTCCATCTACCGGACGACGGCGTTCCCCAAGACCGAGCGCGAGCGGTCCGAGGCGTTCTTCAACTCGTTCCTGCTGCACATCCAGCCGGCCAAGATCGAGAAGCACGCCCTGCGCTTCACGTACACGTTCGGCCTGGGCCTGCTGTCCATGTACCTGTTCATCCTGCTGACGATCAGCGGGCTGATGCTGATGTTCGTCTACGTGCCGTCCACCGAGCAGGCCTACAACCGGATGCTGGACCTGCGGGCGTCGGTCTCGTTCGGCGGCATCCTGCGCGGGATGCACTTCTGGTCGGCCAACGCCATGATCGGCGTCGTGTTCTTCCATATGTGCCGCGTCTTCTACACGGGGGCGTACAAGCCGCCGCGCGAGTTCAACTGGGTGGTCGGCGTGATCTTGATGGTGCTGACCCTGGTGCTGGGCTTTACGGGCTACCTGCTGCCGTGGGACCAGCTGGCGTTCTGGGCCATCACGGTCGGCGCGGGCATCGCGGGCAAGGCCAGTTACGTCTCGGACAACGTCAACAACCTGCTGGACACCCTGCACGCGCCGGCGTCCATGCATCTGCCGCCCCTCGGCGACCTGATGCGGATGGGCCTGCTCGGTTCGGACACGGTCGGCCAGGAAGCCTTGATCCGCTTCTACGTGCTGCACGTCGCGATCCTGCCCGTGATCATCACGATGTTCATTATTTACCATATGTGGCGCATCCGCAAGGACGGCGGCATCTCCAGCCCTAAAGAGTCGCCGGAGTAGCCAAAAGTGCGTTCGCTCAAGGTCACTTTGTTCTTGTTTGCTTTGCTGACCTTGACGGGCCTCATCCTGATGTTCTATTACGTGCCTGACCCGACACCGGCAGTCACTGCCACTCGCAGGCACCAAGATTTGTCAGTGGGCGGCCTATTTCGCGGTGTCCACTTCTGGGCCGCGCAGGTGGTTGGTGTTGCATACGTTCTGCACCTGATTTTCACTGCGAAGCGTGGGCATAGTCAGAAAAGATTGTTCTGGGCGAGTGTCCTCGGCTTGCTGTTGACACTGTCACTTTGGTTTACGGGGCTGCTTTTGCCCTGGGACCAACTCGCTTACTGGTTGGCTGAGACGGCACGAAAGTATGGTTTGAGTGTGACCTTGATGCAGGTCTACTTGATGCATATTCTTTTTCTGCCCATCTTAACAGGCATAGCTTTATTTTGGTACGTCCGACGCTTTAGGAAGGACGAACCGCCGCTCACCTCGAATCAAGCGGCGGCGTAACATTATGAAACGAATCCGCGAAGAAGAGATCTTTCCGCGCAACCCCAACAAGACCTACGGCCTGATGGAACTGGTCAAGGGGTCGTCCACGCGCGTGGACCGGGGGCCGGACGATATGGTGTCGTCGTGGCCGCACCTGCTAATCCGCGAGGCGGCGCTGTTCGCGTTCTGCCTGGCGGGGATTCTGGCGCTGTCCGTGTTCTGCCCGCCGCCGCTGGAATTGCAGGCGAACCCGCTGCATCCCCCGAACCCGGCCAAAGCGCCCTGGTACTTCCTGGGCCTGCAGGAGCTGGTCGCGTATGACGCCTTCTGGGGCGGACTGGGTATCCCCGGCATCGTCATCCTCGTGCTGATGGCGATCCCCTATGTGGACCGTCACCACAGCGGCATCGGGCGCTGGTTCGCCAAGAGCCGCCGCCTGGCCTGCATTCTCTGGACATTATACGTGGTCGTGGTCGTCGTGCTGATCATCATCGGCGTCTACTTCCGTGGCCCGAACTGGGGCTGGTTCACACCCTGGACGATGCCGAAGG
>CAZZVX010000398.1:0-4238 GCA_964657535.1 Armatimonadota bacterium
GCCTTTCTCCCATTCCGATGGGGGAAAGGTGGCGAAGCCGGATAGGGGGCTTCCGGCGCATCGGGGACAATCTATTGTTGCGATGGTCGGGGACGGCATCAACGACGCGCCCGCGCTGGCGCAGGCGGACGTCGGGATCGCGTTCGGGTCGGGGGCGGAGATCGCGCGCCGGGCCGCCGACATCACCCTCGTCGGCGACGACTTCGGGCGGCTGGCGGACCTGTTCACGCTGTCGCAGAAGACGGCCCGCGTGATGAAGCGGAACCTGTTCTGGGCCTGCGGCTACAACGCCGTCTGCATCCCGCTCGCCGTGCTGGGCCTGGTCAGCCCCATCGTCGCCGCCGGGGCCATGCTCCTGAGCAGTCTCACCGTCGTCTTCAACACCAGGCGCCTGCGCCGCCAGTTGGAGCGGGCGTGAGGGTATAATCAGCGCGTAACATCAGTTGTTAAGGCCGCACTGGACAGGAAAATGGCTGGGGAAAGCGCGGGTATGAGAACGACTTCCTTGAAATGGCCGGCGGCGGTGGGGCTGATACTGGCGGCCCTGCCGACGGGGGCGCAGACGCCGGGCGCGGAGGCCGGGCCGCAGGCAGTTTACAGCCAGACGGTGCGGGGCGTGACGGTGCAGCTCACGCGGGTGAAATGGGACTCGGTAGAGCCGGGCGAAGCCGCGTTTGCGTTCTACAAGACGTTCCATGTCAGTTACCGTGTGGAGACCAGCGCACCGCTGACCCTGCCGGCGGGCAAGAAGCTGAGGGACTATATCACGAACGTTGCCGCGTTCACCCCGGACGGCTACCCGCTGGATTCGTCCGGGGCCGGGCCGGGGTCGGCAGATTGGAACGATGTCGACCCGCGCTGGTCCCTGGTCGCCGTGGACGTCGAGTTTGTAGACCCCGCCGCGCCGCCCAAAGCGACGGGCCGGTCGGTGGGGCCGGTCACGGTTTCAGGCATTCCGGTTCCGGCGCAGACGGACGTGGACACGCCGACGCAGGCTGAGACCACGACGCCGCTCGGCACGCGGGTCATCGTGGAAAAGGTCAAAATCTCACCCGATGCCAAAGGCGGCAGGACCACGTTCGCGCTGCGCGTCCTCCCCGACCCGGAAGCGGGCGACCTGGTCTTTAACTATTCCACCGATACCCAGGTTCGGGACGATACCGGCGTGGATTTCAGCGCGGGCGGCGGCTCCGGCACCAGCGGGCCAATGACGGGGCCAAGCACGTTCACGGTCACTGTTCGGGGCGTCCCCAGCCCCGGCGCGAAGACGATGCGCCTGACGCTGGACGCCAGCGAGACCTCGGAGCAGCTCAAGCAGGACGACTGGTACCGTCATTTTCACCTGGTCGTTCCCCTGCGGCTTCTCAGCGCGGACGCGCGGCGACCGTCTCACGCGCTGGCGACCGTGCAGGGCGCGGATGTCACGGCGACGCTGGACTCGGTGGGGCGCGAGTGGGGCCGCTACCGGACGCGGCTGGTGCTGAAGGACCGCATGGACCCCGGCGTCTCCTGGCGCGTGCGTGGCATCCGGGGAAAAGACGACAATGGGAACGCCCTGCTTGGCACGCGCGGGGACGAAGACTTTTTCTGGAAGACGGACGGCTCGCCCCTCGCGCCGGGCGAAAGCGGCACGGAGATTTATGTCGGCGCTCCGGGTGATACTATGGGCTACGGGGACGTTCAGGCTGCGCCGCCGGGCGCGAAAATGCTGTCGCTGACTGCTGACGTGGAGGCGTTTCGCGAAGATTATCACCTGCTGGACTTCCCTCAACTCCCGATCCCCGCACCCGGCCAGACACTCGATTTGAATCGGCGCGTGGAGGCGGCGCCGGGCCTCTACTTGGTTCTGCGAAAGGTGGCTGCCTATTCGCCCGCCCATCCGCTGCCCGCCGGCTTTCTTCACCCCGTCCGTTCCAGTCTCGCGCCGCCCGGGCCCTCCGGCCTGGCGGTCATTCTGGCCGAGCCGCCCGACCCCAAAGGCAGAACGCGCTTCGAGTTTGGCCTGGTCGCCGCCGATGACTCCACGGGCCGTCACCTGCGGCCAGTCCACAGTCAGAGCGATGTTCCGGGCGACGCGCTGCAGGGCGCATCCCCGCCCCCCGCCGGCGATCCGGCGCGGGTGAGGACATTTTTCTTCCGCACCCCCGCATCAAGCGCACAGACATGGAACTTGCGAATGGATCATGACCAGAAAATCCATCTGCCGGGCAAGCGGGAGACGATCACGTTCCCAGACGTTCCTGCTCCTCCGGCAGCGGGGAAGTAAGAGATGCGCTCATTCTGATGACGCTACGGCGCGCTCGTGCGCAAGCCGTCAAACAGGGTCAGCGCGTCGCGCAGGCGGCGCGGGAACAGCCAGCGGCTCAAAGGACTGCCGTGCCAGGAACCTGCCGCGTCCAAGTCGCCGGGGAAGATCGGCGCGATCTCGGCGTCCAGCAGAGTCTGGGCAAGGGGATCGGTGTTCATGTCGCCGTCGGACGTGATCAGCGCCAGCGGCCCGAACGGGCAGAGTTCGATCTGCGCCTGTCCCGACGGGTTCTCGACCAGCAGCGACGGCATCGCGCCGGGATCGTCGCTTTCGGCCCGCGTCAGCGTCCCCAGTTCCGCCAGCGCGTCCATCGGCAGTTCCGGCAGGGCCAGCAGACCTTCATAGGGATTTTCCGCGTCCGCCTGCCGCGCCCGCGTCTCAATGTGGGCGCGCACGGCCTGCACCGCCTGAAAAGCGTTCTGTTCCGCGCCGATGGCTGACTTTTTCATCGTCAGTGAACGGCTTCGGCGGGGGGCTGGTGGGCGTCCTGCGACTCCAGGCTCTGGATGGTGTCAATGAAGCGGGAGTAATAGCCCAGGCGGCTGCCGCCGTGCTGACGCAGAACGTCCTGCATATGCGGGGCGTTGCGGCTGGAAGACATCGCGGTGACAAGGGCGCGGCCCGCTTCCACGTCTTTATGATAGCCGCGTGCCACCTCGTTCGGGATGCCGCCCGCCGTGACCGCGCCGATCACACCGCCGGCGACGCCGCCGACGAGAGCCCCCCACAACTGCGGCGCGAGCGGGTGGGCCGTGAAGATCGGGCCGAAGTAGGGGAAGAAGATCAGGAGCGCCACGGCCAGCGAGCCGAGCGGGGCGCAGATGACCACGCCGACGACGGCGCGGGCCACGGCCTCGTCCGCCGTGTTGATCGGCTGCTCGACATCGTGCTGCGGCACCTCGCGCACCGCTGATGTCAGGAACGCATCGCCCTTGTCAACGGGCGCGCTGCCTTCGACGCTCGGAGCGCCGGTCTCGCCCCCGGCGTCTTTCGAGACGATGGTGATGTCGGCCAGCGGGACGCCGTCCGCCAGCAGCGCCTCCGCCGCGTCTTCCGCCGACCGATGACTTGGAAACACTCCGACTACCGTTCCCGCCATGTGCGCTTCTCCTCAGAATGCTTTGGGGCCGCGCCCCGCTGCTGGTGATTATACCCGAAAGCCGACGGTTCCTTATCCTCGCACGCCATGTTTGACGGCCAGGTTCAGGCGCAGGGAGTTGGCGTGGCAGATGGCGATGGCGAGGGCGTCGGCGGCGTCGTCGGGCTTGGGGGTGGCGTTGAGGCCGAGCAGGCGCGTCACCATGAACTGCACCTGCTTTTTGTCGGCGCGGCCCGTGCCGACGACGGCGCTCTTGACCTGGGTGGGCGTGTACTCGGTCCAGGGCAGGCCGCGCTGTTCAATGGCGAGAAGAATGACGCCCAGCGCGCGCCCGACGGGGATGCCGGTCGTGACGTTGTTGGTGAAGAACAGCCGCTCGGTGGCGACGCCTTCGGGCCGGTACTTGTCCAGCAGGGTGTTGAAGTCGTCGTAGATCATCTTCAGGCGGGCGGGCGCGTCCATGCCGGCGGGCGTCTCGAACGTGCCGCAGTCTATAAACGCCAGCCGGTCGCCGCGCTTCTCGACCACGCCGAATCCCGTCGTCGCCGTGCCGGGGTCAATGCCGATCAGGATCACAATTTCACCGCCTCGCCGCGACGGGCGGATTCGTAGACGGCCAGAACGAGCTCGACGGCGTGGCGGCCTTCGTGTCCGTCTACCAGGGGGGTGTCGCCGGTGCGGCAGCAGTGGATGAAGTCCTGCAACTGGGCGCGGTGGGCGTCGCCCCAGACGGCGGAGGGGTCGGCGATGGCTGTCTGGATGGTGCCGGCGTGCTGGGTGGCGGCGCGGGTGCCGCCTTGGGCGACTTGCAGGGCGTGTTCGGTGGCTTCC
>CAZZVX010000399.1:0-4216 GCA_964657535.1 Armatimonadota bacterium
GCCAAAGCGCGGCCCCACGCGCCGTCCAAGATCGCCGCCCGGACGACACCGGCGCGTGCCTCCCGCCCGAACCCGAACCAGTCCAAAGTCGTCGCCTCCGCGTCGCCTTCCGGCAATGGGAACGGCCCCACGATTGACAACTCCGGCACCGCCGCCCCCGGCCAATTGCCGACCGCTCCGCCGCCTTCGGCCCCGCCCGCCGCGCCCCCAACACCCGCGCCCGCGCCGCCCGTCCCCGTCTCAGCGCCACCGCCCGCGCCGGTTGCCGCGCCGCCTCCCTCCGCGCCTCACGTGCCGACACTGGCCGAAGCGGAACCCATTGCCCAGCCGCGCCCGCGCCTCCCGGACGATCTCAGTTACGACGACATCAAAAGCAACTTCCAGGCCCTGTTCACCATCAGCGCGAACGGGTCAGTTTCGGTCAAGATGGTCAGTTCCACCGGCGACGAAGCCCTAGACAGTCTCGCCCTGGACGCCGCCCGCCGCTGGACTTTTCGCCCCGCCACCGAAGACGGCAAGCCCATAGACAGCTTCCGCCGCCTGACCATCGAGTTTTACCCGACCTGAGCCGATAGACCACCTCCCCGCTTCGCTGGGTCCTCGTTCGCCTGTGGCGAAAGGCTTTGCCCGAATCGGGAGGATTAGGAAAGTAAACACAACGTGACACTCCGAATCCTCCCGCTTCGGGAGGACCCTTAGAGCGAGGAACGAGCGAACAAGGTGGTGGGCTATCTGGAGGTGGGTTTCATTTGACGACCGGCCACGAACCTGGTACAATAAGTCATGCGACGCCCGCGTCATCGAGTCAAGAGCAGCCTCCTGTGGAAAATGCTGGGACTGGCCGCCCTGGTCAACCTGCTCCTGTGGCCGGTCTTGATTCGTCTGGGAGTCTTTTCAGGCATCCGCCGGGAACTGCTCATCCCCGTCACGCTTGTGTCTCAGCCCGCACCCACGAAAGCCCCGGACACGCTCGCCAAAGTCCCGAAGCCGACGCGCGTCGCGTCTCGCCCGCCGCCTCACAGAGTCCTGATGGCGGCGGCCCCCGTCAAGCGTCCCGCCGTTCCCTCAAAAACGCCGCCTGTTTTGGTCGCTTCAGCAGCGCCTGCCCGGCACGCTCCCGGCCCGCCGACTCCCGTTGCCGTCAAGAAGCCGCCGCTGAAGGCCGCCCAGGCCGCGTCTCTCGTGACCAACACGAAAGCGAGACCGCTTCTGCCAGCGGTACACATCGCCGCCGCGCACCCGGTCATTCCGTCCAAACGGGCGCGGCCTGTGGTCGTCGCGAAGTTCGCGCCCACGGCGTCGCCCCGGCGTCCGGCCCAAAATTCCTTGTCTGCCGTCGTGGCAGCGCGGCGCGAGCGCGCCGCACGATTGGAGCGCGAAGGACACCAGTTCGCGGAACAGATCGCCGCAGGACGCGCCGCCTGGCTGGCCCGGCATCGCCCGGTGGCCGCTGTCCCGACGAAGCCGCCGGTGCCTGCCAAGACGCCGCCGGAGAAAATGGCCGTCGCGCCGCCGCCCGTTCCCAGCCCGCCGCCCAATACGGCCCCTGTCGCCCCCGGAGAGACGGACACGGCCAGCGTCGTGCCGGCGGTCGTCCTCGTCCAAGTCCAGCCGACCGTCCCGGAATCCATGCAAGACTCCGCCTGGCAAGCCACGTTTCATGGGATGTTCGTCGTCGAAAAAGACGGCAGTTTCACCGTCCACATGACATCGTCCACGGGGTTCCCCGTCCTGGACAAGCGCGCCCTGGCCGCCGCCCGGAAATGGAAGTTCCGTCCGGCCACGCAGGACGGCCTGCCGGTCCCAAGTCATGTCCAGTTCGAGATTGATTACGCCGTCAACAATGTTCCCTAGAACGAAGGGCGGTGTATCATGATCGACTTGAAGGCGCGGCTCGACGCGCTGGCGGCGAGTCCGCGTCTCCGAACACAGATGATCGGCCACGAACTCACCGGTGGGGGGCGTCTGCCGCTGGCGGCGCTGACTTACGGCGACCCCGAACTGCCGTCCATCGTGGTCGCCGCAGGGATCCACGGGGACGAGCCGGAAGGCACGGAGGCGGCCCTGCGGCTGCTCGAACAGATCGTGCAAGGGGAGGAGCCGCTCGCGCGCTTCCGTCTCATTGTGCTGCCCTGCGTGAATCCGTCCGGCCTGGCGCTGGGGACTCGCGCGAACGCGCTGGGACAGGACCTCAACCGACAGTTCCACGCGGACAACACGCCGGCCAACGCCGCCGTGCGCCACTTCCTGCAGCCGCAGAGGATGATCGCGCTGGCGGACCTGCACACCGACCGCTCCGCGCAGGGCTTCTATCTCTTTGAACTTCTTCACCAGGCCGTGTCGCTCGCGTCAGGGCTGCTGTCGGCGGTCACGGCGTCCGGCGAGACGCTGGAGCCGGCCCCGTTCTACGCCGGACTCGTCGGCAGTCAGGGACTGATGGCCCCCACCGAGGCGCAGCTCGCGGGCTTCATACGCGCCGCGCCGGGCGCGTCTCTCGCGCAGTGGGGGTGGCAGAGCGGCGTCCCGCGCAGTTACGTGTTCGAGACGCCCGGCACGACGGATGGGAAGCGGGGCGTCGCGATGCATCTTGCGGCGCTGGAGGCTCTCTTTCAGGCGCTGGAGGATGAGGCTAAAGCAGCGTGAAGTTGTCTGGCAGCAGGGCCGTGATCGGCTCCATGACGTACTCGCCGTCAATCTGCGCCGAAACGACGATGATCGGGTTGTCGCCCTGGGAGAATTCCGCGATCACCTGTCGGCAGGCGCCGCAGGGCTTGCAGAGTTTGGGGGCGTTGGTCACGACGGCGATGGCGGCGATGTCCATCCGCCCGTCGCTGATGGCGTTGAACAGGGCGACCCGCTCGGCGCAGACGGTCAGGCCGAACGAGGCGTTTTCGACGTTGCAGCCCCGATAGATGCTGCCGTCGCTGAGCAGGGCCGCCGCCCCGACCGCGAAGTTGGAGTAGGGAGCATACGCCGAGGCGTGCGCCTCCCGCGCCGCCGCGAGCAGTTCGCCGTGCAGGGCGCGCGCAAGTTCCGCATGATCTACGTCGAGTTGGGTCAGGTCGGCCATAATAGCAGGCTTATTCCACAGGCGGGGTCTCTATTCCTGCTTCCCCGCCTCACCGAAATGCGGCGTCGTGTCGTATCCATGGCCGCACTCATTCTGCCCTGGAGGAAGTGAATTTCTCTGCACGTTCTACCCCGTCATGCCCCTCAGTCATGCCGACTAGCCACTCTAAAACCTCCTGGTTGCCGGTCATGCCCAAAATGGGGCTGTCTATCCTGCCTGCCTCTCTCAGCCCAAGACTCTGCGCCGCCGCGACAACGCGCCGCAGCGCTTCACGCCGCGAGTCGGCGTTACGCACGACGCCTCCTCTGCCCAGCTTTTCCACGCCGACCTCGAACTGCGGCTTGACCAGGCAGACCAGGTCGCCGCCGGGCGTGAGCAGAGGGACAAGGGCGGGCAGGACGAGCGTGAGGGAAATGAATGACAGGTCGGCCACGATCAGGTCGAACGGAGAGGCGAAGTCCTGTGGGGAAAGAAACCGGGCGTTGACGCCTTCCCGGAGTTCGACGCGGGGATCCGCGGCGATGCCCGGCGCCATCTGTCCGTGTCCGACATCGAGCGCGACCACACGCCGCGCGCCGCGCTGGAGCAGGCAGTCCGTCCAGCCGCCCGTGGACGCGCCGACATCCAGCGCCGTGCGGCCTGCGACCGTGATGCCGAACGTCTCCAGCGCCGCCTGGAGCTTCAGGCCGCCGCGCGAGACAAAAGGAAGACGCTCGCCCTGGACCGTGATCGCCGCCGCTTCGTCAACGCAGACGCTTGCTTTGGCGACGGCCCGCCCGTTGACGACGACCTGGCCAGCGGCCAGCAGCGCCTGCGCCTCGGTGCGACTCCGGGCAAGGCCACGCCGGACCAGCGCCTTGTCCAGCCGCTCCGGCATCGCTAACTCACCGGTTCGGGCAGGTGGGACGTGTCATTGGCGTACACGAGCGTGGCGGCTTGCGACGGGTCGAGGGGACAGGACAGGCGGGAGATGCCGCAGTTGTCGGACCAGGGGGGACCGTCAGGGTCGGGGGGGACGCGCAGAAACGCCTCGATCAGACGCCCGACCGTCTCGGCGTGGGAAACCAGCACCAGGCGCTGATCGGACGCCGCGAACTGCCGGAGCAGCGCGTCGCGCACGCGCACGGCGCGTGCGTAGATGATCGC
>CAZZVX010000400.1:0-4189 GCA_964657535.1 Armatimonadota bacterium
TAACTGCGCCGCCGCCGCCAGAGCCGGCAGGGCGGCCTTGTCGCCGATGCGGCCCAGGGCGGTCGCCGCCGGGCCTTCGATCCCCGACGCCGGATCGCCTAGTTTGCGCAGAAGAGGCGTCAGCGCCCGCCGGTCGCCGATCTGTCCCAGCGCGACCGCAGCCTGTTCGCGCACCGGCAGGGCGACGTCGTCCAGCGCCTTCACCAGTTCCTCCACCGCCACCGGCGTCTTCAGCCGCCCTAACTCTTCCGCCGCCTGCTGTCGCGCCTGCGCGCTGCTGCCGCGCGACAGCTTCTGGATGCTCGCGATGGAGCCGACGGGCTTCGTCGCCTTGAGTTGGCCCAAGACGTAACGCGCCGAGCGGCTGCCGCTTTCGCCGATGGGCCGCAGCAAGAGCAGACTTCCGATTCGGCACAACGTAGTCACGAGGAACAGGATATGGTACCCATTACGCACCGGGCCGACCGGCGCGAAAGCGACATGGGACAGCCCCTGCACGATGGCCCCGCCGACCAGCGGCGCGACGCCGCCCGCGAGTCCCGACACGGCGGCGACCGCGCTGACATAGACCGTCCGCTTTTCCGGCGGCGCGATGCCGAGCATCAAGTTGAACTGCGTCAGGCCGACACCCGCCCAGCCGACGCCGGAGATTAGATTCAGCAGCACGATGTCGAGTTTCGCCGAAGACAGGCGCAGGACGCCGTGATCGGTCGTCCACAGTCCGGCCATGTGGTCCGGCGCGGCGAGAATCCAGAGCAGCGGGGGGAAGACGACCAGGAAGAGCGAGAGCATCAAAATGGGTCGGTTGCCGTACTTGTCGGCCAGGTAGCCCAGCAGGGGCATGGACGCCAGCGAGGCCAGCGATGCGACCGCCGACAGCAACTGCAGGGCCGTGTAGCTTAAAGACAGGTACGTGAGTTGGTACACGGTGAAGAACTGCGCGGCTATGGACTGCGAGATGACCACACCGGCGAGGAAGATCATCAGCCGGCGAAAACCCGCGTCCGCGAACGGGGCGGCATAAAAGGCTCGCATCTGCCGCCCGACGCTCCGCAGATCGGTCGGGCCGCTCTTCGTCGGCGTCTGCGCGACGTCCGGGCTGACCAGGCAGACCCAGAGCGAGGGGAAGGCGAAGACGCAGGCCGTCGCGAAGATGACGGCGAAGGCCACTTTGTCGGCGTACAGGTGGCGCTTGGTGGCGGCGTCCAAAAATGCGCCGCCCAGGATGGAGACCAGCATCCCGGTCAGGCCCGCGTACATATTGCGCTGACCGAAGTAGCGCCCACGGTTGTCGGCGGGGACGAGGTCGGAAATCCAGGCCGTCCAGAGCGGCGCGGAGACATTGGCGAGGGCGCTCGAAAGCAGCGTCAGAATCAGGAACGTGCCGACCCAGAGGCCGCGCGGCAGGACGAACGGGATCAGCAGCATCGGCAGCCAGACCAGCCGTGCGCCGAACGAGAACCAGCCGACAATCACCTGCCGCCGCCCGTACCGCTGGGCGAAGAACGAGGCCAGCAGCTGCAGCAGACCGGCAAAGGCGGGGATGGCGGCGAGAACGCCGATCACGAAACTGCTGCAGCCTAAATACAGCGCAAACCCGGTCTGAAACGCCCCCTGCGTGAGCGTGATCTGCACGGTGGCCGTGCAGCCTTCGACGGTCCACATCCGCAAGGCGCGTCGAATCTGCAGGCGGGACAGGCCGCTGTCAGTGTTCGCAGGAGTAGGAGTATCGTCAGGCACCTTTTATGATACGGTGCCTGTCTCCATATTCCTGCCGAGACCGAGAAATAGAAGCCTCAAAGAGCCGGCGGCGGCGGCCAATCGCCCTGTGACGGTCTGCCGGACGTGATTCGCGGCCCCTGTCCCGGCAGCCAGCCTTGCGACCGCCCGACAAAGAAGTAAATCAGCGCCCCAATGCCGTGAGACAGCACGACCACCAGAATCCAGATGATCTTGGTGTTCGGGTCGGGGAACTCGCGCCGCGCAACGTCCACCAGTTCAATGATCCAGAACACGGTGCCGACAAGGGCCAGAAAAATCGCGCCCAGCCAGAGGGTGAAAAAGGCCCCGGCGAACCAGGGCGTCGGATCAGATGTCATCGTCGTCTCCTCATAAAGCAGTTTACTTCCTGAGACACGGCCAATGCCAAAAGGTTGCACTACACGCTGACCAGTTCGCGCAGGCGGCGCAGGTTGACTTCGTGCATGGTTTCGCTGTCAGGAGTCTCGACGATAATGGGGATGCCGGCGAGGCGCGGGTCGTTGACCAGCAGCCGAAACGCTTCCAGCCCGATCTCGCCCTCGCCGATGTGCGCGTGCCGGTCCGCGTGACTGCCGAACGCTTTGGCCGAGTCGTTCGCGTGGATCACCTGGAGCCATTGGAGGCCGATGATCTCGTCGAAGAGGCGCATGGTTCCTTCGTAGGCGGCGGGGGTGCGGATGTCGTACCCGGCGGCGAAGACGTGGCAGGTGTCCAGGCAGACGGCCAGCCGTTCGGGATTTTTAACGCCGCTGAGCATCCGGGCGATCTGCTCGAAGCGGCCTCCGAGATACGTCCCCTGCCCCGCCGTCGTCTCAATCGCCGTGCGGACTTTGGCGCCGGCGGTTTCTTCGTGGAGGATGTCGAAACTCTCGATCAGCCGCGCGATACCGACCTCTTCGCCGTCGCCGCCGTGCGCGCCGGGGTGGCTGACCAGGAAATCAATGCCCAGCGCCTCAGCCCGCTCGATCTCGGCGCGGAAGGCCGCCCGTGACTTGGCGAGAACGTCCGAGCCGGGCGGGGCCGCCAGGTTGATGAGGTACGAGTCGTGAGCGACGGTCTTGGTGATGCCGCACTCGGCGAGCGCCTGCCGCCAGGCCACCTGCGTTTCTGGCTTGATGCTGGGCGCGCGCCACTGGCGGGGGCTGGCCGTGAAGACCTGCACGGCCTGACAGCCGATAGCATGGCCGCCGGTCAGGGCGCAGGCGTGGCCGCCGGTCGTCGGCATATGCGCGCCGAGCAACGGGCCGACAGGGGTTTCAATGGCCTCGCCGAAAAGGGGCTGAGTGGTCATTAGTCGCCCTTCTGCTGCACCGGCGACAGGCCTTTGCTCATGTCAAGCATCCGCTGGACGGGGCGCAGGGCGCGGACGCGCGTCTCTTCGTCCATGGTGATTTCGGGGCGGCGGTCGCGCATGGTGAGATAGAGTTTTTCCAGCGTGTTCAGGCGCATATAGGGGCACATCGCGCAGTTGCAGCCGGAATTGGGCGGGGAGCAAAGGAACTCGGCGTCCGGGCGCGATTTTTCCATCTGGTGCAGGATGCCGACTTCCGTAGCGACGATGAATTGTTTCTCGTCCGGGTGGGTCTGCACGTACTTAAGCAGGGCCAATGTCGAGCCGATAAAGTCGGCCTGCTGCAGAACGGCTTCCTCGCATTCGGGATGGGCGATCAGGGTCGCATTCGGGTACTCGGCACGCAGTTTCGCCAGACGCCGCGCGTTGAACTGCTCGTGGACGATACAAAAGCCGGGCCACAGCACCATCTCGCGCCCGGTCTGCTTCTCGACCCACTTCCCTAGATGCCGGTCGGGGCCGAAGACAATCGGCTGGTCCGGCGGCAGTTGTTTGACAATGTCCACGGCATTGGAGGACGTCACGATGATATCTGACAGCGCTTTGACGGCGGCCGACGAGTTGATGTAATTGATGACGGTGTGGCCGGGGTACTGTTTCAGCCACTCCGAGTAAAGGTCGGCGGGGCAGCGGTCGGCGAGCGAACAGCCGGCGTCAAGGTCGGGCAGCAGGACCAGTTTGTGTGGGTTAAGAACCTTGGCGGTCTCGGCCATGAAGTGGACGCCGCAGAAGACGATCACATCGGCATCGGTCTTCGCCGCCGCCTGGGCCAGCGCCAGGCTGTCCCCCACATGGTCGGCCAGGTCTTGGATGTCGGCGTCCTGATAATAGTGGGCGAGGATGACGGCGTTCATCTCGCGCTTCAGCCGTCCGATCTCGCCTTCGAGGTTGAGCGAGGGGTCAATGGTGTCGAGCCGCTGCGACAGGTCCATCTCCTGGCCCAGACTTTCCGAGGCAGGGTTCGGCGGCGTTTTCGCCAGTGTCAAAGGTTCCATGATGCCCCCTATTATACCCGATTGGGAGAGACGGGTTTTGCAGTTTGGGCAGTTCTGGGGGTAGAATTATCTATGGAGACTA
>CAZZVX010000401.1:0-4183 GCA_964657535.1 Armatimonadota bacterium
GAGGGCCACGGCTTCGTCCGCCCCGAAAACAGCCGCAAGTTCTCCGCCGCCGCCGAAGCCTTCCTCGCGCAGTACCTCGGAGGCCGCGCCGAGACGCCGTCCCCCGAAGAAAGCGCCGACGACCTGCACCGCTGAGGAGAAAGCATCCCATGCAAGAGACCGCCCTCCCCACTCCCTGGGTGAAACACGACGCCGGCCCGGTCCTCGGCGGCACCCTCGGAACGTGCTTTGATATCAGCGTCCTCGGCGACGACGCCCGGTACCGGATGTATTTCTCCTGGCGGCCTCAGGCCAGCATCGCGCTGACCGAGAGCGACGACGGCGTCCACTGGAGCGAGCCGCAGGTCGCGCTCGGCCCGGCGGACACTGGCTGGGAGGACGACATCAACCGGCCCGGCGTGCTGAAACACGACGGCCTGTATCGGATGTGGTACACCGGCCAGGCCGACGGACGCTCGGCCATCGGCCATGCGTCGAGCCGCGACGGGAGACACTGGGAAAGAAACGCCAAGCCGGTCCTGGTCCCCGACCGGCCCTGGGAGAAGGTCGCCGTCATGTGTCCCGATGTGCTGTGGGACGAAGAAACGCGCCAATACCGGATGTGGTACTCCGGCGGCGAGCAGTATGAGCCGGACGCCATCGGCTATGCGACCAGCCCCGACGGCCTTCAGTGGACAAAGCGCCCGGAGCCGGTATTCCGCGCCGACCCCCGCAGCGCCTGGGAGCGGCACAAAGTGACGGCGTGCCAGGTCGTCGTCCGGGAAGGCTGGCACTACCTGTTCTACGTCGGCTTCCGTGACGAGGACCACGCCCAGATTGGCCTCGCCCGTTCGCGGGACGGCGTCACCGACTGGGAGCGCCTGCCGCAGAACCCCATCGTCCGCCCCACGCCGGGCGGCTTCGACGCCGACGCCTGCTACAAGCCTTGCGCCCTGTTCGACGGCGAAAAGTGGCTGCTCTGGTACAACGGACGCCGGGAACACGTCGAACAGATCGGCCTCGTGACAAAGGCCGGGCCGGAGTTAGACTTCTAGCCGGGCGCCTTGCGCCGGAACAGGTCAGTCTTGACGTTGGCGACGCGATCAAGAAACAGGATGCCGTCGAGGTGGTCAATCTCGTGCTGCAGCACGACGGCCTCGAAGCCCTCGGCGTCCAGTCGGATAAGTTCGCCGTCCAGACTCAGCGCCTGCACCGTGACCTGCTGGTGCCGGCGGATGTTGGCCGTGTAGTCGGGCAGGCTCAGGCAGCCCTCGCGGAAGAACTGGTCGCCCTCGTGCGCGACAATCACTGGGTTGACCAGAACGAGCAGGCCGTGGCCGCCGGGGTACTTGGGGTTGCGCGACGTGTCCACAACCGCGATTCGTTCCATGATCCCGACCTGCGGCGCGGCGATGCCCACCGTGCGCGGCGGCCCGGCGTCCATCGTGTCGAGCAAGTCTTGGGCCTGGGCGCGGACGCGGTCGTCCACGGCCTCGACCACATCACACGGCGTCTTGAGGCGCGCGTCCGGGTACAGCACGACGGGGCGGACGGCCATGCGCCTACAGCGCCTCCCGGTCCAGGTCCTGCACGGTGATCACCACGCCCAGGTCGGCCCGCAGCGCCGCCAGGTCGTCGGCCAAATCTCTATCGCCGACGGACGCCTCCAGCAGCATGACGTAGACGGGCGTCTCAGGCGACCCGGCCACGCGGGTGTCCATGTCCGTGATGTTGACGCCGCGCGCCCCCAGCCGCGACGTGACGGCGTGGACGATGCCGGGACGGTCCGCGCCGTAGACGGTCAGCAGGGCGTCCGGCGGGGCGTCCGCGTGTTCGTCCGCCACGGCCTGCACCGTCACGGTCAGCCCCAGCCGCTGCGCCACCGGCGCGAGGGCGCTCTGCACCGAGGCCGCACTCTGCGTGAGGGGCAGCCGCGCCGAGACCATCGTCGCGAACGCCCCGTGCAGCCGCGTCATCGTCGCGTCGTCCAGATTGCCGCCCAGGTCATAGACGGCCCCGGTCAGCGCCGCGATGATCCCCGGCTGGTCCCGCCCCACGGCGGTAATCACGACAATCTGCTTCATGCCGCCATTATACCTGCCGTTCGCCGGAAAGCAGGGATTCATCGCGCCCGCCGCGAATAGAAGCCCGCCATGAACTTCCTCCACCGGCGGCTGTGGCTCGCCTTTTTCTGTCTTTTCGCGCTCGCCGCGCCCGCAATCGCGCAATCCTCCCTGCCGACGTTTCGGACGGCGGCAGAGGCGCGGGCGTGGGCGGAGGCGCACGAGCGGGCGGGGCAGTATCAAATCGCGGGGGAGGCGTACCTGCGGGAAGCCCAGTTGCGCGCGGCGACGGGCGACCCGCAGGGGGGCGAGGTCGAGCGGCGGCGCGGCCTGCGCCTGATGACCGACCTGGCGCTGGCGGCGTCGGTCCCGGCGGCGCGGCCCGCGTACCCGCTCGCCAAACTGGAGCCGGCGAACGGGTGCTATCTCGGCGTGCTGGATGCGTACCCCGGCGGGCGGCTGGGCAACGCCGACGACTTCGCGCGGCGGCTGGGGCGCTCCGTCGGCGTCGCGTATGACTACAGCCGCTACGGGACGCCCTTCCCGACGGAGTGGGCGCGCGGGCAGGCGGCGCGCGGGCGCTTGGTGCAGATCGCCTGGGAGCCGCAGAACGGGCTGGGGCAAGTCCAAGATGACGATTACCTGAACCACTGGGCGGAGGACGCGGCCCGGTGCGGCACGGGCGTCTTTCTGCGCTTTGGGGGCGAGATGAACGGCGATTGGACGCCCTGGGGCCGCGACCCGGCGGCCTACAAGCGCGCCTTTCGCCTGGTGCATGCGGTCATGGCGCGGCACGCCCCAAACGTGGCGATGGTTTGGGCGCCCAACGCCGTCCCCGTGACGGGCGTGGACGCCTACTATCCCGGCGACGACGCCGTGGATTGGGTCGGCATCAGCCTGTACCTCGTCCGTTTCTACGACGACGATCCGCGCCGCCCGGCCTGGCAGGATAGCCCGGTCGGGTTCATCGCGCCGTTCTATCAGAAGTACGCCGCCCGCAAGCCGTTCTGCCTGGCCGAGTGCGGGGTGACGCGCCGCAGCCGCGTCGAGGGCGTGGACGCCGACCCGTTCGCCGCCGTCCGCGTCGAGGATCTGTTGGACGCGGCGCGCGTGCGCTTCCCGCGCCTGAAGATGCTCTGCTGGTTCGACCGCGACAACCTGACCGGGGCCGTCCCCGGACGCCGCCTGAACGACTACTCCAACCCGGCGGGCAGCCTCGCGCTGGGCGCGCTGCAGGCGGCGACGGCGGACCCGTACTTCCTCGGCAGCGTCACCGACCGGCCGACGCTGGCGTATCAGCGTCTGTCCACGCGCCTGCCCACGCGCTACACAGGCGCTCTGCTCGGCTCGCTGGCGACCTATGCGCTGGACTCGGCGCTGGAAGTCAGCCGGGGCGCACAGACGCAGCGCGTCACGCGCCCCCTGCGCTTTTTTGTTCCCCTCGGCTCCGGCCCGCTCGTCGTCCGTGTCCGCGACAAGCAGGGCCGCGTCGCTCAGACCCTGCGCCTGTCCACGCCCTGACGAACGACGCTGAAAGTCGTTTCCGATAATTTCCCCAAGTGCTTGACAACTCTGTGCAAAGATGTTAAAATACTAACATTCAGTGTTAGTATTTTAACAGGAGGTCGGCATGGCGCGAGCGCCCGGACAGTATCTCAACCCGCGAGAGCAGCAGATCATGGAGGTCGTCTACCAGAAAGAGCCGGTCAGCGCGGCGGACGTGCAGGCCGCGCTGCCGGGCGCACCGTCCAACTCCACGGTGCGGACTCTGCTGCGCGTTCTGGAAACCAAAGGCGTCCTGGCTCACAGCGAGCAGGACGGGCGCTTCCTTTACCGCCCGACCCGGCCCCGCGTCAGCGCGGCCCGGTCGGCGCTGAACCGCGTGCTGGGGACATTCTTCGGCGGCTCATTGGAAGAGGCCTTTGCCACGCTGCTGTCGGACCGCGAGCGGCGCTTAAGCGCCGAAGAACTGGACCGGCTCGCCCAACTGATCGCACAGGCCCGCGCCGCCGAAGACAACGCGGCGGAGGAGAAAACGCCATGAACACGCTGCAGCAGCTGCACTCGGACGCTTTTGCTCAATTTCTCTTGACCGGCCCGGCGGCGCTTCTGGCACTGCTGGTCAAAACAGTCGCCGTTGT
>CAZZVX010000402.1:0-4148 GCA_964657535.1 Armatimonadota bacterium
CCACCCACGGACTGGGATCGGAAAGTCGGAGACCCCGTAAAATGGAGAAAGTGACCCAACCGTGCCGAAACACATCTTTTCGGATGAGATCACCGCGATGCGTGAGCAGTTCGCCCAGACTTACCGCCTGGCCGCCGGCGCTCCCGTCCCTTACCGTGACCTGCTGACGGACGCCTTTCAGACGCTGGACACGACGCTGGAGGAACTGGGCGTGGCCCAGCAGGAACTGCACCAGCAGAACGAGGCGCTGATGGAAGGGCGTCTGCGCGTCGAGGAGGAACGGCAGCGTTACCTCGCCCTGTTCGAATTCGCCCCCGACGGCTATCTCGTCACCGACGCCGCCGGGCTGATCTTGGAGGCCAACCGTGCCGCCGCTATTTTACTGGGCGTCCAGCCGCGTTTTTTGCTCCGCAAGCCGTTGAGCAACTTCATCCCGGAAGAAGGCCGCCCGATTTTCCGCCAGGGACTGCTCACGTTCCGACAGAAGGACATCATCCCGGAGTGGGAATTATCGCTGCGGCCCCGCAATGCGCCCCCTTTTCCCGCCGCCGTCATGGTCACGACGGAAAGGGACAGCGAAGGCAACATCCTCCGGCTGCGCTGGCTGCTCCGGGACGCGACCGAGCGCAAGCGCATGGCCGAACGGCTGACAGCGCTCAATGAAAGCCTGGAAGCACAGGTGCGGGAGCGGACCGCCGAGTTGGAGCGGGCCTATCAGCGTGAGCGTCAGGCGGTCGAGACACTGCAGCGGCAATTGCTCCGGCGTGTCCCCGAAGACGCCTTCCCCGGCCTGGCCGTGACGACTTTGTATGAGGCCGCGTCTCAGGACGCGCTGGTGGGCGGCGATTTTTTTGACGCCTTTCCCGTGAGCGGGGGGGCGGTCGCTCTGGTGGTCGGGGATGTATCGGGCAAAGGTCTGGCGGCGGCCTCGCACACGGCGGAAGTCAAATACTCGCTGCGCGCGCTGCTACGCGAGACGCTGTCGCCGAGGACGGCGCTGATGCGCCTGAACGACCTGCTGCTGGAAGTGCCAAACCAGACCGAAACCTCCGACGAGTTTTTCGTGACGCTGGCTCTGGTCGTGGTCAGCCCGGACCGACGCCAGGTGACGCTGGCGCGGGCCGGGGCGGAGCCGATCCTGCTGCTGCGCGCCGACGACACCGTGGACACGATCCTGCCGGGCGGTCTGCCGCTGTGCGTGGCTTCCCCGCAGTCCTACGAAGAGGTCTGTCTGCCGATGGCGCCGGGGGACCGCCTGCTGATGGCGACGGACGGGCTGACGGAGGCGCGGCGCGGCAGTGAATTCCTTGGCCTGGACGGTCTGATCGCTGCCGCCAAGCGGTCTCAGGAGCAGGCCTCTTTGACGGATGCGGGCCGGTACATTCTCGATGAAGCCCGTTCCTTCGCGCAGGGAATGCTGGCCGATGACGCCTGCCTGTTGCTGATGCAGTGTACGCATGAAACGCTAGAAAGATGAACCTCATGTCGGAAACTGAAACGACACTTATTCCCGTGTTGCTGAAAGGCAGCATTGCCGTCCAGTACATCCGGTGCAGCAAGCCCGGCTGTCGCTGCCTGGCCGGCGAGAAGCACGGGCCGTATTACTACCGGATCTGGCGGGAAGGCGTCCATATCCGAAAGGAATACATCAAGGGCAACGACCTGGCTGCCGTCCAGGCCGCCTGTGATGCGTATGTGCAGACACAGGAGCGGGTGCGCCGCTATCAGCAGCAGGCCCACCGTCTCCACCAGAACATCAAACGCGAGTGCCGCCGGACCACCCGCCTGCTGCGTCCCTGACGCCCAAAGCACAGGACGCTTTAGAACGCGAATTCGTCTTTGGCGGCGCGGGTCATCAGCTCGTCCACGGCGGTGACCGGGGAGCGGCCTTCGTGCAGGACGGCGTTGATGGCGGCGAAGACGGGCGTCTGGACACTGTAGCGGCGGCTGAGGATCTGGGCGGCGCGGGCGGTGTGGATGCCTTCGGCGGCCTGGTGCAGTTCGGCCAGAATGGTCTCGACGGACTTGCCTTCGGCCAGACCCAGCCCGACTCGGTAGTTGCGGGACAGGCGCGAGGCCGCCGTCGCCATGAGGTCGCCGACGCCGGACAGCCCCAGAAACGTCAGCGCCTGACCACCGGCGGCGACGCCGAGCTGGGTCATCTCCATCAGGCCGCGCGTCATCAGCGCGGCTTTCGTGTTGTCCCCGAACCCCAGGCCATCCGAAATGCCCGCGCCAATCGCCAGCACGTTCTTCAGCGCCCCGCCCAGTTCCACGCCCTTCACGTCGCTGTGGGTGTAAAGGCGAAATGTCCGCTCGGTCATCAGCAGGCTTTGTGCGCGACGGGCCAGGGCCGGGTCGCCACTCGCCACCACGGACGCCGACGGCACGCCCCGCGCCAGTTCCCCGGCTAAGTTCGGCCCGGACAGCACGACCAGCCCGGCATAAACAACTTCCGACAGCAGCGCGTCCATCGTCTCCGACATCGTGAGGCCCGTCTCCCCGTCCAGGCCCTTCACGGCGCTCAGGACAACGGCCCGCTCGCCCAAAGAGTGCGCGGCGTCCGACACGACCGCCCGGACGCCGTCAGACGCGACGGCGACAATCACCCACTCCGCATCCGTCACCGCGTCCGCCATCGAATCCGTCGCCGAAACCGTGCCGCCGAGCATCACATCCGTCAGATAGCGTGGATTGCGCCCCTCGGCCAGCAGGCCCGCGACCAGTTCACTGTTGCGGTCCCAGAGCGTGACGGGGTAGCCTTTGCCCCCCAGCAGAAACGCCAGCGCGCTGCCCCAGCTCCCCGCGCCCAGAATGGCGATCTTTTCCTCGTTCATGCCGCTATTATAGCAGACGCAGTGCCGGGCTTGGCACGTCTCCCGGCCCGCGACAGGGCAATCGCATTTGGACACGGCCCCCGGAATAGTATCGACTGTTTTGGTGAGGCAAAATATTGGATTGATCTGTTTTGGCAAATAGCCGGGCTGACGACAGGGCTTGGCTATACCACTGATCCTTCCAAGTATTATGATAAAAGCCGGATCATTAGCGCAATACCTGCTAAGACAAAGAGGACTTTTGCTTTATTCTAGATTTCTCTGTCACTGCTGACAGAAAGAACGCAGATGCACCAGAGAACACTGTTGTAATGCCTGCGCCCAAGCCTGCTCGCCACTGAATCCCCTGCCTGCTGCCCCTTTCCCGCTCCGGGAACTCAACTGCCAAAAAGCGCGTTATAACAAGCACAAGCGTTCTGCCCGTGCGGCAGACGCTTCTTTTGTCGGCCCCGATGTCCCTAAGACTTCAGTCCTGGGCTGCCGAAGAGCGGACTGACCGAGGGTAAGGGTGCGGGAGAAGCAGGGCCATGACTCTTCGCCCGCGCAGGCAGGCAGTCTTCTCCGCGTTAGCCCCGGATTTTAATCTGGGGGACTGGCTTCTGTCGGCTCCCATGTTTACCAATCCGTCGTTTTTGGTAACATCAATTTCGCCCCAAAATATTTCTTGACAAATTCGCTTGATTTGTGATATGATATACGTTCGTGTGTTGGCACAGGAGGTATTGTATTGAAAGAGATTCAGCACGCCACGAAGCAGACCTCTCATGTGGTGGACGTTCCTAACCTCGTTGAACTGCAGCTTGATTCCTACCGCTGGTTCCTGGAAGAAGGACTGAAGGAGCTATTCGAAAGTTTTTCCCCGATCACCGATTTCACCGGCAATCACTCGATTGAACTTGTTGACTTCACGCTGGGCGAGCCGAAATACGACCTGAGCGAGTGCCGCGCCCGCGACGTGACCCTCGAATCGCCGATCAAGGCCCGCGTCCGGCTGTCGTCGTCCGGCGCGGAAGTGATCGAAAGCGAAGTCTATCTCGGCGACCTGCCGCTGATGACCGACAAGGGTACGTTCATGGTCAACGGCGCGGAGCGGGTCGTCGTCTCGCAGCTCGCCCGCTCGCCCGGCGTCTATTTCAAGGACACGCTGGACTTTTCGGGCCGCCAGTTGTTCTACGCCACGATCATCCCCAGCGAGGGCGCCTGGGTGGACGTGGAGACCGACGCGACCGACGCCATCACCGTGCGAATCGGCCAGACGCGCAAGTTCCCGATCACGACCCTGCTGCGCGCCCTGAACCTGTTCCCGGTCGC
>CAZZVX010000403.1:0-4145 GCA_964657535.1 Armatimonadota bacterium
CCCCTGGGGAGGGGTGCCGAGGAACGAGGGGGAGTGGGCCTCTCCTCTCTTCTCCGCCGCCTGCCGCCCGACATCGCCGCCGTCGCGGGCAAGGAGTTCACGTATATCGTCCGGGAGCCGCAGTACAAAGCCATGGCGGTCAATGCCGTCTACACGCTCGTGGCTATCGCCGTGCCGTTCATCCTGCCCCTGACGTCCGGCTCGCCCAGGGGGATGATGCGGACGCTCGGCGACTGGCTGCTGTTCGCCTTTTCGGGGACGCTGCTGCTGGCGCTGCTGCCCCTGCTGTTCAACCAGTGGGGCGCGGAAGGGGCGGCGATCACCGTGCTGTTCTCGTTCCCGACCCGGCGGCGCGCGCTGCTGCTGGGCAAGAACCTGGCCCATTCCGTGATTCTGATTGTTCTGAACTTTGCCGGCCTGACACTCGTGGCGGCCCTGACAAACCGCTGGCACCTGTGGCCGCTGGCCCTGGTCTGGACCGTCCTGGCCGCCCCGCTGCTGCTGGCGGCGGGCAACCTCGTCTCCATCCGGTTCCCGCACCGGATGCTGGTGCGCGGGCAGCGCTGGGCGCGCGGCGGGGTGGCGGCGGCCGGTGGCGACGGCGCGGGCTGCGCCTTCGCGTTCCTGTATCTGCTGGCGTATGCGGCGACCTTTATCGCCCTGCTGCCCGCGCTGGCGGCGGTGCTTGCGCCGCAGTTCTTCGGCCTGTCCCCGTTCTGGTACTTGCTGACACTGCCGCTCGCCGCCGCCTACAGCGGCGCGCTGTACGTCATCCTTCTCGGCCAGTCCGAGACCTGGCTGATGGCCCGCGAACCCGAAATCGCCGCCCGCATCGTCCCCACGGACTAGCGGCAACAGGAACCATTCCAAAATGGCCTGTGTTGCCGCATCAGACGGAGACAGATAAGGAGACACACCATGACGGACAAAAAAATCGCCCTGATCACGGGCGCAAACAAAGGGATCGGGCTGGAAACGGCCCGGCAGCTGGGCAAAGCGGGCGTGACGGTGCTGGTCGGCGCGCGGGACGCCGGGCGGGGCGAGGCGGCGGCGCAGACACTGCGCGGCGAAGGGCTGGACGCCCGCTTCGTGCCGCTGGACGTGACGGACTCGGCGAGCCTGACCGACGCCGCGCAGATCATCGCGCAGGACTTCGGGCATTTAGATGTTCTGATCAACAACGCCGGCGTCGGCTCCTGGGGCGCGGCCTCGGAAGAGACGGGCGACGAGTGGCGGCGCGTCTTTGAGACCAACGTGTTCGGCCTGGTCAACACGACCCGGACGTTTCTGCCCCTGCTGCGCAAAAGCGACGCCGGGCGCATCGTCCACCTGACCAGCATCCTCGGCTCACTGACGCTGGCCTCGGACCCGCACTCCCCCATCGGCGGCAACACCGGCCACGGCGCGGCCTACGGCGCGTCCAAGTCCGCCGTCAATATGTACACGGTGCATCTGGCCGCCGAACTCAAAGACACGCCCATCAAGGTCAACGCCGCCCATCCGGGCTGGGTCAAGACGGAGATGGGCGGCGAAGGCGCGCAGATGGAAGTCGTGGACGGGGCCAAGACCAGCGTCCAGCTCGCCACGCTGCCCGCCGACGGCCCTTCCGGCGGCTTCTTCCACCTGGGCAAAACGCTGCCCTGGTGACACAACAAAAGGGGCCTGGTGTGTGCCAGGCCCCCCTTTTATTTGCCGCCGGTCTTGCGCTGGAAGCGGATGCCGCCGCCCCCGACATTGCCGGGGCCGCGCATATGCGGCTGGCCGGACGCGCCGGGGCTGAACGCCGCCCCGCCCTTTTTGCCCTTCGCCTGCGCCCGGCGCTGCTCCCGGTTGAGCGGCGGCGTTTCCGCCCCCGCCCCGCTCTCCGTGTCCGGCGTCGTTTCCTCGCCGGCCCCGATGTCGCCCGCGCCTTGTTCCTGTTCAGGCATGGTTTAGTCTCCTTTCCCTGTCAAATCATAAGTTCCATTCTCATTATACCCGGCGCGCTCCTGCAGGCGCGGCAGGGCGTAATCGAGCAACGTCTTCATGTTGACCACGTCTTCCCGGTTATAAGCCAGCAGCACGCGCAGCGCGTCCTCGGCGTCCCGCCCGCCCCGCCGCCAGACGCGCCACAGGCGCACGGCGTCCATGCCGGACAGTCCCTCGGCTTCGGGGACACGGACAATGCCCAGCGACTGCTCGATGCGCTTCAGTCCGCCCCGATGCCCCAGCGTCCTCAGCAGCGGACACAGGTCAATGTGCAGCCGCTCGGCGAAGACGTTCTGCAGCACGGGAAAACGCCGCTTGAGCATCGGCAGGTCAAACCCCGTCCCGAAGAACGTCACGAAGCCGTCGTACTCCTGGCACTCATACGCAAACTGCGCCAGGTTCTGGTCTTTCACGTACAGGTGCGTCTCGAACCCGTCGTACAGGCCGACCACCGTGACGGAATTGCCGTCCATGCCGCCGTCCGTCTCGATGTCCAGAAACCCGATCTTGGGAAACGCGCTTGCGGCCCGCCAGTGTTCTCGTTTAGGCAGTGACTGGGCAAAAAAGTCGGCGCGGCCGCCCGCCAGCGCCGCGACGCTTTCTTCCACCGTCGCCCGCAGCGTTTCCCGATGCCGGGGCGGGACGCGCAGGCGCGGCCCCGCCTCCAAAAACGCCTCCCAGGACGTCGCCCCCTGCGCCCACAAGGCGCGCTCCGTGACGCTGCCAATTCCCGGCGCATGGATAAACGTGGCGTTGAGCATAGGACGATTATACCCAGCGGCAGTGCAAGTCCGTATTCGCATCACGCCAGCGTCCTGTTCGCCCCCAGGCCTACCGTCAGACCACTGATTGTCGCAAAAAACCTGCACGTCAGCGCGAAAAAACCGCCGTGCCTCTGCTTCCGGCGGTCGAAAAAGAGGAGGAAGCGGGTATACTGACGCACGTCTCCTGCTTCTTCGCAGGCTTCCTCCAATGCCGGAGTTTTTCCTCACTCTCTTTCCCGCAGCGCTGCGTTTCTCACGGTGAAGCCCACAGCCGCCCCCGCAGGCGGAGCGCCGCTTCACGTTTCCGTGGCCGGACTCTGTCGGCGCGGCCGGGTCGCAGACGGGCGCTTCGACACGCCTTCCGAGAGGCGTCCCGAAACCTTAACATTCTCTTAACGAGAAAACAGAGCGAACACGGCTATACTACTCACGACGGGAAAGCCGGGACAAAATCCCGCCGATCCTGCGCAATCCGCCACCCGTACCAGAAAGGTGTCCCTATGTCCAACACGAAAGCCCGCACCGGCTTCACCCTCATTGAACTCCTCGTCGTCATCGCCATTATAGCGATTCTCGCCGCCATTCTCTTCCCGGTCTTCGCCCAGGCCCGCGAAAAGGCCCGCCAGATCAGTTGCGCCTCCAACCTGAAGCAGCTTGGCCTGGGCTTCCTCCAGTATGAGCAGGATTACGACGAGGCTTGGCTGTCTCCTTACAAGTTTTCCTATACCAATCCTGATGGCACATCCGCGCTTGAGCCGTATATCAAGAACCGCACTCAAAGCAACGGCAATGTGTGGACCTGCCCGGATAATACGACGACTCCTACCGCCGCCGCCGTCGGCACAACCACCTATCTGCTGTACCCCAGAACTTATGCGATGAACATATTTTTGATTGGCCCAGGACTCGAAGGCAGCAGTCCTAAGTATACGATTAATGACCCCGACTCCTACTATCCGCGTGTCAAAGACGAGGCTCCCGGATCGAAGTGGTACTCCACCTACAGTTCGGGATCATCCCCGACAGACAAGGCGCTCGCCGGCAGCGACATCCCCGTGTCGCAAGCCCGGATCGCCGCACCGGCACAAACGTGTTTACTGTTCGAGGCATTGCAGGAGGACAGTACCAACACGGCAAAATACATCGGTTCTACGTCCCCCATGGGAACGTGGATGATGGCGCGCGGCTTCTGGAACAGCTACACGGCGGAATCTGCTTATTGGGATGCTGCCGTGACCCCGGATGTTCCCTGTCATAAGACAGTCAACAACTACCTCTTCTGCGACGGCCATGTGAAGGCGCGTGCCCCGGAGAAGCAGGGCTACGACATCACGCAACACCCGCAGGACAATATCTGGCTGGTTTCCGACGGACGCGATGGTTCGGCCCTCCCGACCACCCCCAACTGATTAC
>CAZZVX010000404.1:0-4140 GCA_964657535.1 Armatimonadota bacterium
GAAGAGCGAGACGCCTGCAGCGGAGACGAAAAGCGAGGCCCCGAAGTCCGAGACAAAAACGGAAAAGGCTCCGGCGGCTACCGTCGCATAGTGCGCATCTTCAACTGCCCGTCCTGACCGCCCACGCCCTTTCAGGGCGTGGGCGCTGTCTCTGGAAAACGAAAACCCCGCGCCAGACGGCGCGGGGTTTTCATGTCTGGCGGTGGCTGGGACTTACTTATTGCTGGTGATCAGCAGGTGTCCCGTCGCCGCGTCGAACTGGACCGCGACATTGAGCGCTTTCTGCAGGAACGAGACCGGGATCATCGTTCGCCCGTCATTGACGTAGGGGGCGCCGTCCAGGAGGACGACCTGCTCGTTGACCAGGGCTTTCTTCTGCCCCATCGTCAACTGGATGCTTCGGCCCGACGCCAGGCCGGTGACGACTCCCGTCCGCGCCTGCCATGTCAGCGAGCCGCCATCGCTCTGGAATATCTGCCGCAGCGGTCCGAACAGCACGCTGCCCCGGTCCGTGAGCGGCCGCTCCAGCGGCAGGCGGCTGCTGTTGAACATCAGCGTACTCTGTCCTGCGGTCTTCAGCCAGTCCAGTCGGGCCGTGAGGTTGGAGATGTGGGGCGCGTGGATGCCGAAGTGGCGCATACGGAGCGCTTCGGGCAGCGCGAAATGCAGCGTCTTGACGCTGACGGTCGGCTGGGACTGGTGGACCGTCAGCAGGCGCACAGCGTGCTTCGTTCCCGGCACGGTCGGCGCGGTCAGGAAGCCCAGGGTCAGGGATTCCTGCGGCAGAACTTTCGCCATGCGCTGCAGGTGGACGGGACTCGTCACAGTCGAAGACGCGCCGGCCGTCGGCGTGACGGCCAATTCGGCGTCTGCCGGGCTGACGGCCTTCACGGACGGGAGCAGCGGCTTGAAGCCGCTCGTCGGCGCGGCGGCTTTGGGACGCACGGTTGCGGCCGTGTCCGCGATGAACGGGCTGGAAAGGCCGGGCATCCCCGTGAGCGCCAGTGTCTCATGGGCCAAGTCCGGCAGTCTCGCGATCTGCGTCTGCAGCTTCGTGGCGTCGTGGGCCGTCGCGGACGCCGCCGCTAGCACCGCCGGGGCGGGGCGGCGGGGGATCGGGGCGCTCTTGGCCCGCGTGGGGACGGCGGCGAGCGCCTTCGGAAGCGGCTTCACGGCCGTGACCTTCGCCGGTGCGAGGGCCTGGACGACGGGCCTGGCCGGGGCTTTGGCATGGATGACGGACTTGACCGAAGCGGACTTCACGGCCTTGATGGGCGTCGGCTTCGGCGCGTCCTGCAGGTCGGTGCGGCGCTCGGTGCGTCCGCCGGGGTTGTTCACGAAGACGCGCATCGGGGCGGCATGGCCGACGTCCTGCGAGTCGTTGTAGCCGAACGCCTCGATAGTGTGGTAGCCGTTGGAGTAGTCCGACGTGTCCCAGGTGAACTCGTAAGGCGCGTAGTTGCGCAGCGTCTTGAAACTGTGGTCAATGAATAGGGAGACATACGGCGCTTTGCCGCTGGGGTCGGAGGCCTGGACACGGATCGTGACCTTGCCCTGCACCTGGCCGTTCACCGCCGGGTTCTGAATGCTCAGCGTGGGCGCACCCTGGCTCGGCGTCACGTTCGGCACGCCGGGCGCGGGCTGTTCCGGCGTCGGGATTTCGAAGAGGAACGAGCTTTTGGCCGAAGCGACCTCGGCGTCGGCGGCGGTGGCGCGGACGACGATCCGGTGCGTGCCGCCGTTCAGCGCGGACGCATCCACGAGGAACGAGACAACGCCGCGCGTTTCCGGGGCGTCCAGCACTTTCTGCGCGGCTTTGATGCCGTCCACATAGAGTTCCAGGGTCACGATCTGGTTGGTGCTGCTGCCCTGGTAAAAGGCCGAGATCTCCACGGGTTTGATGCCGCTGAAGGACGTGCGCGGGACGGGGCTGAGGATCGTGACGGCTGGGCCGTTGTCAGCCTGCGTGGCCGGAGCGAGGGGGGCCGCGCCGGCGCGGTGAATGCCGCTCAGGCTGAGGCCGAGGGCGGCGGCCAGTGCCACTACCGGGGCTGTCAGGCTGGATACCGAAGATTTCATCAAGGACGCCTCCAAACGGGATTGTGTGAACTTGCCTGCCGCGTAAACGTAAATATGCTGAGTCGGATTGTGACTGCGTTGACGCCGGGTGCCGGCAATCGCGGCTTTGCGAACTCGGCAACAGGGGGCAGTTCAGCGCGTACCTACTTTAACACACGGCCCCGGAATTGTCAAGCCTTATTTTTCCGTATGACAATAAAAGCGCGCGGCGAACCTGTGCTGTCCCGTCCTGACTTTCAGACAGGAGAGCATAAAGACATTGGGGCCGATGCCGAGGACTCCCCGTTTTTATGCTATAATGTAGCGGGCGCGCTGCGGAAACTGTTCCTGCGCCTCGGAAGATGGGGTCTCGAACACTTTCATGATCAATATTATCCGGCGTCTGGCCGGTCGTTTTTCACGGGACATGGGCATAGACCTCGGCACGGCCAATACCCTGGTCCACGTGCAGGGCCGGGGCATCCTGCTGCGCGAGCCGAGCGTCGTCGCCATTGACAAGAACACCAACAAAGTCCTGCACGTCGGAGAGGAGGCCAAGCGCATGATCGGGCGGACGCCCGGCAGCATCGTCGCCATCCGCCCCCTCAAGGACGGCGTGATCGCCGACTTCGACCAGACCGAGCGGATGCTGCGCTACTTCATCGAGAAGGTCCACCGGCGCAAAGGCTTTGTCCACCCGCAGGTGGTCGTCGGCATCCCGTCGGGCATCACCGAGGTCGAGTGCATGGCCGTGATCGAGGCCACCAAGAAAGCGGGCGCGAAAGAAGCGTTTTTGATAGACGAGCCGCGCGCCGCCGCTATCGGCGCGGGCCTCCCGGTGACGGAGCCGGTCGGCACGATGATCGTGGACATCGGCGGCGGCACGTCCGAGGTGGCCGTGATCTCCTTCGGCGACATCGTCGCCGCCCGCTCTATTCGCATCGCCGGCGACGAGATTGACGACGCCATCATCACCTACGTCCGCGCGGTCTATAATCTGTTCATCGGCAGCCGCACCGCCGAGGAGTGCAAGATCACCATGGGGTCGGCGTTCCCACTGGAGCAGGAAGTCACGATGGAACTGCGCGGGCGCGACCTCGTTTCGGGACTGCCCCGCTCGGCGACGGTCTCGTCCGTCGAGATCCGGGAGGCCATCGCGGAACCCGTCCATGCTATCGTGGAGTGCGTGAAAGAGACCCTGGAAGACACGCCGCCCGAACTGGCCGCCGACATCATTGACCGGGGCATCACGCTGGCCGGCGGCGGGGCGCTCCTGCGCGGCCTGGACCGCCTGATCTCGCGCGAGACGGGGATGCCCGTCCATATCGCGCCCGACCCGCTTTCGTGCGTCGTCCTGGGTACCGGCAAGTGTCTCGACAGCATCGCCGCCAACTCCGACCTGCGCGACGTCCTGCTCACCGAGGCGCGTCTGGGCCGGTACCGGGCGCCCCTCTCCAACGGGAACGGCTCGCATTGACGGGAGGGGAGCAGGCCGATGGCACGACCGGAACGCGGCGGGCGGCGCGGGGGGATGACACTTCTGGCGGCGCTGCTCCTCTGCGGCGTCCTCAGCGTCGTCCATCGCCAGGCCGGGCGCACGCCGGGCCGTGACCCCGTCACCGGGGTCGTCCGCGACGCCGCCCTCGTCCCCGCGCAGCTCGGCCTGGGCCGCTTCGGCCGCTGGTGGCAGGTCAATGTCGCGTCTCTGGTCGCCGGCCCCCGCCTGGCCCGCCGGGACGCCTTTTTGCAGGCGCAGGTCGCCGCCCTCACGCTGCAGAACCAGCAGCTGCAGATGGCCCAGGCCGAGAACCACCGCCTGCGCGCGCTGCTCCGTTTTCAGGACAAGTCGCCGCGCCCCCTGCTCGCCGCCGAAGTGGTCGCCCTCAAACCCAGGCCGGAGATTGACACCATGACCCTGGCGCGCGGCCTGAGCGACGGCGTCCGCGCCCAGACGGTCGTTCTCGGACCGAACGGGGCGCTCGTCGGTCAGGTGGTTCCCCAGAGCGCGAGTGTCGGGGCGGTTCCCGATCTGGACCTGTCTTACCACTCCTGCTCCGTGCTGCTGCTGACCGACTCCGCCAG
>CAZZVX010000405.1:0-4138 GCA_964657535.1 Armatimonadota bacterium
TCATCAGCAGTACCTGCACAGCCGCGCCCTGGCGGCGCCGCGCGAGCGGGCGCGGTCGGGCGCGCTGGTGCTGCCCGCGCAGATCGGACTGACCCTGCTGTGCGGCCTGCTCGTGCTGGGCCTCGGCTCGTCCTTGATCGTGCCGGCGCAGGTCGTGTTCGCCAACGTCTCCCTGGCGAGCGCCATTCGGGGGCTGGTGGTCGGCGCGGGCCACACGCCCGACGCCGGCGCGTCCTCTGCGGCGGAGCAGTTCTCCGATTCGCGCGACCTGACCATCGGCAGCGGGTCGTCTTGGCCGACGTCGTCCGACGTGCTGCTGTACGTCACCCCCAGCGACGGGCAGCCGCACTACTGGCGCGGGCGCACCTACGACCTGTACCTGGGGAACGGCTGGCAGAGTACGCAGAACGCTTCGATCCCGGTGACACCGCGCGGCCCGTCGGACAACGGGCGTCTGTACGGCATCGCCACTGGGGCGATGCCGGGCGAGGGGACGGCGGACGCTCCCGGCGTCCCGCGCCGACTCCTCCTGACCTCGTTCGAGGTGCGCGGCAGCACCACCGACTTTTATTACGCCGACGAGCCGCGCAGCCTCCTGGTGGACGCTCAAAACACGGGGCCGCTGCACGCGGAGGCGGACGGACACATGGACCTGGACGGACACGAGGTTTCGTCCGTTTACACGGTCTCTTCCCTGCCCCCGGCGGACTGGGCGGACCCAGACGTGCAGGAGCGCCTGCGCCGGGACGGGACCCGCTATCCCCCCTCGGTCGCCCGGCTCTACCTGGGCGGCCTGACCAACGACGAAAACACCGTCACGACGCCGTCCGACATCGCCCTGTTCCGGCGCGCGCTGGCCTCGGCCCTGCGCGGCCTGCCGCCGGACCGCCGGACGCCGTTCGATAAAGCCGTCGCCATCCGCGACTGGGTCGCCAACCGCTGCGTCTATTCGCTGGCGGTCGCGCCGCTGCCCGATGCGGACGACCACGTCCGCAGTTTCCTGTTCGACACCCGCAAGGGCTACTGCGATATGTTCGCGTCGTCCATGGTGGTGCTGTGCCGCATGGCGGGTATCCCGGCGCGGATGGCGACCGGCTTCGCGCCGGGCGACCGGGACGGCGGCGGCTACAACGTGCGCGGCATGGACAAGCACGCCTGGGTGGAGGTGTATTTCCCCGGCGACCGCTGGCAGACTTTCGACCCGACCGCCGGGTCGCGCACGGACGGCACGCTGCCGGTGCGCCGCACAGCGGCGTCCGGCCTGTGGCTCCGCCTCCAGGACGCGCTGACGCACAATGGCCCGATCCCTGCCGTCTTAGGCGTCGTCATCCTCGCCCTGCTGGCCTTCATCGTCACGACCGAGTTGGCCGACCGGCGCCGCGCCGGCTCGCCGCGCCGTGTCGCCCCCGTCCGTGAGGACGTGTCATACGCGCGCCTCACGCGCAGCCTCGCGCGTCTGGGTCTGCCGCGCCGCTTGTCGGAAACGCCCTCCGAATACGAGGCGCGTGCCGTGCCGTTCCTGGCGTCCCTGGAAAGCGACCTGGGCCTGCCGCTGCACCCGGAGACGCTGAGCCTGGTCACCGCCCGGTTCATCGCCGCCCGCTACGGCGCCCAGCCCGAACCCGACGACTCCCGCCTCCGACTCTCTCTGTCCCAGTTCCTCCGCGCCGCCAGTCGCGCCCGCCGCGCCCTCTTCTGGCGCCGCCTGCGCCCGCATGGCCGCCCTCTGCCGACGGCGTGACTCCCGTAACTCTCCTAACATTTTCGGCGTCGGGGCGGGCGGTGGCGCTGGAGTAGGCTAAGCGGCTGCCGCTGGGCGTGGGAACGCTGGGGTCGGGCCGGCGGGCGGCAGGTCGAGGAAGGGCGTTCTGCCTCAGAGCCAGGCGCGGTAAATGGTCAGGCTCCAGAAGTGGCGCGATTTGCGGGTGGTGAAGTCAATGATCCCTTGCGCGCGCAGGTCGTCCAGTTTTTCGACGTGTTCCTTCAGGCCGGGGCCGAAGGGGTAGTCCACGCGGGTCAACTGCTCGATCTTGCTGCCGAATATCTCGCGCGCCGCCTGCAGGATGCGCTTGGCGTTGGAAAGGCTCGCGATGGGCAGGTAAAGCACGCCTTTCTCGGTGAGGAAGTCTTTGACGTGGTCGAGCATGGCGACGACGTGTTTGGTGCCGTCGGGGCCGCCCGTCGGCACCGGGTCCGGGAACCAGGAGGACAGACGCGCCACTTCGTCGGCGATGCCGGAGACGTCGTCAATGATCACGTCGAATCGGCGCGGCGGCAGCGGCTCGAACAAGTCGCCCTGGAAGACTTCGACGCGATCCGAGACGCCGTTCTTGGCGGCGTTCTTCTTGGCGTACTCGCACGCTTCGGGCATGATGTCCACGGCGGCGACAGAGCCGGCGCCCTTGAGCGCGGCGTAGATCGCCAGGACGCCGACGCCGCAGCCGACATCCAGCACGCTCGCTCCCGTCGGGACTTCCAGGACTTGGGCGATCAGGTTGCTGGTGGAGGTGGGGTAGAAGACGGTCGGACTGGTCTCCAGGGCGATGTCCAGGCCGCCAATCGTGTGATTCTTCAGTGTGTCTTCCAGAGTCATGCTTTTTCCCGTTTCGCCCAGCGTCTCATAATCATTCCACGCCCGGCCGTCAATTACCTTCCCCAGTTCCGTCAACCGTCTGCCCGCGCCGTCCCTGACTGCGCTGCAGGCGCCGCTTGTGGTTGGCGAGCCGCCGCGCGTTGCCGCGCGCGATGGTTTCCGCTTCTTCCACCAGCCCTTGCAGTTCGGACAGTTCCGACGGCGTGAACGCTCTGGCGTCGTGGTGCAGCGCCAGGAGGCTGTCCATGCGGGCCTGCTTGGTGGGGTCGAACTCTTCGATGATGGTGGGTTCTTGAAAAGTCAGCAAATCACCGATCTCCACGTTCAGCGCCTGGCAGACGGCCCCGATCACGCGCATATCCACTTTTTCCAGCGGTTCCTGCGGGTCGGCCAGCCGGTACAGGCTTTTAGCGTTCACCCGGTCCCCCTGGTCCGACACACGTCGGACCAGGTCAGCGGTCGTCAGCCCTTGGCGATCCAGCACCGATTTCAGACGTGACCAGGCTTCCTGCAACGTCGTCCCTCCGGGAACTGCGGCCCGGCGGCCAGTCTACTGCGCGGGCTGAGTCTTGGCTTTTCGCGCGGCTTCCACGTCCGCCACAAGGGCGGAAACCGTCGGGGCGGCCTGCGTCGCCTCCGCCGCTTTCGCTTTGGCCGAAGCCGTCAGCCTGCCCGAAGCGACCTTCTCGCGGCCCCAGAAGTAGACTTTGCGGCCCTGTGCGTCGCGCAGCGTGCCGAACGTCAGGTCCGCCAGTGGCAGGATCACGTTCAGGTTGCTGAGCATATACTTGTGGTGGACCAGGTGATGGGCGTCCAGGAAACGGTAGAACCGGAACCGGCTCAGGAACTTGGAAGCGCGTGGCACGTGCATCGCCCAGTGGAAGCTCTCGTAGATGCTGTAATAGATCACAATCGCCGCCACGCCGCCCCAGAGGCTGGGGATGCCGGTCAGGCGCTGGAACAGCCAGAAGAACGGCAGGTGCCAGGCGACCATGGCGACCATGGCCCACCAGTCCATCGGCACGTGTTCCGGGTGTTCATCGTGCGTGTGATATGTGTGGTCGCCTTTGTACAGCTGGTGATGCACCAGGGTGTGCGCGCGGAACGTGCGGTAGACATATTTGGGGGAGTGAAAAAGGTAGCGGTGGAATATCCATTCGAAGTAGCTGCCGTACAGGAAGTAGACGGCGAACGCAGCAAGTTCGCAGAGGACGGTGTGCGTGGTCACGAAGCGGTTCCCTTCTCGGTCTAAACTATTATCACTATACCACCTTTTCGCAGTTTTCCCACATAAACGGGAAAATTATTTTATCGTCCAATTGGCCGCCAAAGCAAGAACGCGGCTCAGGAGACGGCTAGTGGTTCATTACTTTGGCGAGAACAATGCCGAGGATGATGAGGCCGATGAAGAACGCGATGCGGCGCGCGAGCGCCTTGCGCTTCAGCAGCCGCTGCTCGCGCTGGTGCCGCTCGCGGCGCCCGCCGGGCGTCGGCGGGCCGGCGCGGCGCGTCTCCGGGGAGGGGGTATCCGCATCGGGTGATGAG
>CAZZVX010000406.1:0-4134 GCA_964657535.1 Armatimonadota bacterium
TCCGCCGTGATGTCAACGAGAATCAAGCCCTGCGCATCGGGCCGGATGCTGGTGCGCAGGGTCGGCACCTCACGGGTGATCGCCAGGCCCAGGCTCATCTTCTCCGCATACCACAACTGGGAGTTGAGTTTGCGCTGGGCCGGCGTGCGCGCCGCCTTCTCCCGCTCAAGCGATTCGATCTGGGCCAGGGCGCTCGGCGTCAGACCGCCATCTCGGAGGGGGACGTTCTGCGGCGCGGCCTGCGCCGGCCCCTGCGCCGCCGGGCCGAGACAGAGGCAGAACACAACGGCGGCGCAAAACACCGCAGCAACAGAGGATAATCGGCGGGACAACCCTTGTCCCGCCTGCGGGTTCTTCCAGATTTTCACGGACGGCTCTCCTTGCAACAACGTGTCGCGGGCCGAAATGTCGGCCCGGATTCCCAGGACTGAAGGTATTGTAACATAGGTTCGTAAAAGTATCGTAAAACCACAGGCGATCAGGCGTAAAAAAGTATACTGCCGGAGGGGCCTTTAGCGAAATGTCGGAGTCAGGCGATAAAGGACGCAGATGGACACACTTCACACGCCGAGAATGGCGCTCGTTCCCGCGACGGCGGAACTGGTGCGGCTGGAACTGGGTGACCGGGCGGCGCTGGGACAGGTCTTACAGGCCGAGATTCCCGCCGACTGGCCGCCGGAACTGATGGCGGACGCGCTGCCCTGGTTCGCACAGCAGTTGGAGGACAGGGCACAGGTCGGCTGGCTGTGCTGGTACGGCGTCGTCCGGGGAAACGACTGGGAGCCGTCTGTTTTGGCGGCCAGCGGCGGCTTCACGGGTCCGCCCTCGGAAGACGGGACCGTGGAAATCGGCTACTCCGTCTTGACGGACTTTCAAGGGCGCGGGCTGGCGACAGAGATGGTCGGCGCGCTGACCGCCTGGGCCTTCGCCCGGCCTGCCGTGCGGCGGGTCGTCGCGGAAACCCACGAAGGCAACGCGCCGTCGCTGCGCCTGCTGCGGACGCTGGGGTTTTCCGAACACGGGCCGGGCCGCGAGCCGGACCATCTGAGGTTCGCGCGGAGCGACGATCAACACGCCGTCAGTTCCTGAGCGGGGCGGCTTTTGGTCGCCGGCGAGAGCCAGGGCGGCGTGGGGCGCGGGCCATTCTCGAAGCAGTGTGCGAGGACTTGGAGAAAGTAATCCGCCGCGCCGTCGCCTTCGATGCAGCGCGACCATGTTTGGATCCGGTCGGCCAGTTCCGGCGACTTCGGGCCGCGCGCAATCCGCCGGCGGAGCGCGCGGGCCAGGTCGGGCGCGGAACCGGACGCGAAGATTTCCCCGCGTTCGGGGTCTTGCAGCAGGTCAGCCGCGCCGCACCGGTCGCTGGTGACGACAGGGACGCCGCGCATCAGCGCCTCGTTGACGACCACGCCCCAGCCATCGAACCGTGTCGGCAGGACGAATAGGTCGCTTTCAACGACCCGTTCCATCGCCTCGGCGTTCTTCATCACCGGCAAAAACTCCACCCGCCCCGCGATCCCAGTTTCTTGAGCCAGTGCGGCCCAGGCGTCTTTCTCCGGCCCGTCGCCGATCAGAGTCAACGTCCAGTCCAGGTCCGAAAGCGTCCGCAGGGCCGTCAAGAGCAGGTCGCCGCCTTTTCGATGGACAAACTGACCGACATACAGCAAGCGGACAGGGCCGTTCGGGCGCGTCGTCGGCGCTGGGGAGCGGGCGGGCGGCTCGATAAAGTAGCCGTAGGGGAAAAGTTTCGCGTCGGGGTAGCCGCAGCGCCGGAACCACCGCCTGCCGCCGTGGGGGCCGGTGTAGCCCATGCACAGGACGAAACTGACCCGGCCCCCGGCCTGCCGCCGCTGTCGCCAATTGACCAGAAAGCGGGCGACGCCCTGCCAGCCCGTTCCGTCCCGGCTTTCGGTCAAGAGGCCCATCTTGAGCGGCAGTGCCAAGCAACGCTCAAAACCTTCTTTGATCGTCGGGTGATTCGTGATGCCGGCGAAGACATGAACGCTGTCGTCCGGGCGTTCGGCCAGGATCGCCTCGATCTGAGCATTGTCCGGCGCGACAAACACCGTCGCCGCGCCGGAATCGGGGACGCTCCACCCCAGGCTTTGACGGTAGGGCGCGAGTTCCTCATGGACGACCCAGACCACGTCATGCCGCGCGGCCAGGGCGCGGATGTGCGGGGCCTGATGGAACGACAGTTCTTTCTGCCAGAATACGATTCGCATGGTATCCATTTTCGGAAAGAACACGTCGAAACGTCAGGCCGAAAAGCCCGGCGATTGAAATCGCGGCAACAAGTTCACGAAGTCCACCTTCGTGGACTCAGACTTGAGTCGGCGAAGGCCGACTTTGTGCTTTTGTTGGCGCGACTTTAGCCGCCGGCTTTATGCGTCACTTGAGCAGGCCGTAGACGGCAATGCTCGACGAGCCGGTCGGCACGTAGACTTTGCCGTTGACCACGGTCGGGAACTGGAAGTGGCCGACCGAACCGAGGCTGTCGCGCCCGGAGTTGATGTTGCTGTCCCACAGTTCCGGCTGCGAAATGTCCTGCGCCGCAAACGCGCGCAGCACGCCCCCGTTGTCCACCGCCCAGAGGATGCCGTTGGTCGCGCCGTTGGACGAAACCGCCAGCGAGCCGCCGGAGTTCAGGTTCGAAGTGTGCCGGTAGATGCCCGCCGGGCTGATCACGCCGGTCTGCCCGTTGACGTCCGGGGCGCCGGCGGCGGGGTCGTAGCGGAACTGCTCCAGGTTGGCGTCGTGCGGCCACAGGTAGACGTACTTGAAGGCGTTATTGCCCGTGTCCCAGGCAATCGGGTTCTGGCCGACCGAGTCATTGGGGGAGATGTGGTCGAGCCGCTCCAGCGCCTTGTCCGGCGCGGTGGGCGTGAAGCCGCCCAGGTGGACGGAGTTGACCAGGAAGCCGGTGCCGAACTTGGTCGCGCCGCCGAACAGTCGGGTAGTGCCGGGAATGCCGACCAGGCCGATGTTGCCCGTGTCCAGGTCCTGGTTGCTCAGGCTCTGCTCGTCGTGCGACGCGAAGTAATCCAGCACCTGCAAGCGGCGGCTGAGCTTCAGGTAGCACATCCCGTAGTCTGAGCCGCCGGTGTTGGCGTCGAACGTGCCGTTGCCGACCGTCAGGTAAAGGTTGCCGGTCTTGTCCGCCGTCAGGCCTTTGCCCGACTGCCAGACACCGCCGTCCCCGCCGTTGGGCGTGGTGCAGAAGACAAATTGCTGCGACAGTTGATTGTTCTGGTAGCGGTACGCCAGCACCCAGCCGTGGTAGGGAAAACTGTCCGTGTTGTGCGCGAAGCTCAGATACACGATGCCGACCACGAGCAGCAGGGCCGCGCGGTCGTTGGCGTGGAACCGATTGCCGCTGGCCGCCGGGCCGTCGAAGGACACGACGCCGTTGACGTTGCCCGCCCCCGTCCCCGGCACGCTGGCCGTGACCTGGACGGGGCTGCCGGTCTTTTCCTGGCCGCTGACGATGTCTATGGCGTGCAGGTACGTCGCCCCGGTGTCGTCGCTGCTGGACTTGGTCAGGACATAGATGATGTTCGTGGTCGAGTCAATGACCGGCGTGGCCGTCGTGTAGGTCGCCGAGTCGGGGAATTCTTTGAACCAGAGCTGCGCGCCGCTGTCGGCGTCATAGGCGTAGAGGCCGCAGGGCGAGCCGTCGGAATTGTTGGACGTGTAGGCGTACACGACGTTGCGCTTGGCCCCCCGGATCGCCAGGTTCGGCACGTACAGCACCTGCCCGTTGACGTTGGCGTTCAGCCCCGTGATGGTGAACAATTTGCCGAACTTGCCGTTCTTGACGGCAGACGGCGTCAGCGCCGTTTCGGCGGTGTTGGCCCCCGTGCGGGCATTGTCGTTGTTCTGGGTCAGCACGGCGACCTGCGCGGCGGCAGGCCGGGCGGGCGTCCAGCTCAGCGCGGCGAGTCCGACGGCGCACAGCAGCGCGCGCCCCGTTTGGCGAGAGATAGGGTGAGACATGGCAGTTTCCTTGCTAGTCGAAGACACACAGTGAATGGCAAAAGCGCCAAACGCCATTTTACCTTAATTCCCGCGTCGTTTGCATCACGGTAGCCATTTCTTCAGCCTCCACCATCCCCCACTGACACCCCATTCAAT
>CAZZVX010000407.1:0-3502 GCA_964657535.1 Armatimonadota bacterium
GGGGACGACGCCGAGGACCTGCTCGGAATAGCCGATGGGGTCCGTCTGGCAGATTTCGTAGCGGTTAGACGCCTGACCCGGCAGGGTCAGGCCCCGCTTCAGCGCCTCCTCTTCCACGACGGCCCGTGCCTCCGGCGGCAGCGGAAGGGGCGGTTTCGGGCGGGACGGACCGGACGAGGATGTCGATGATCTGCTCACTGGTCAATTTCTTCCAGTCGATCTCGGCCTTGTCCCCCCAGTCCAGGCGGCTCCTGCGGCGCAGCCATTCGAGCGCCGCGTGCCAGTCGAATTCCCAGGCGACCGTCGTCTGCTCGGAGACCTCCTCCAGCGCGACCGGCTCCTCGATGCGGGTGCCGGGCGGGTAGTAGGTCTCCGTGACCTGGCCGCCCGGCCCTTTGGTGCGGACGGTGCCGCCGGAGGGGAAGTGCATCTTCCGGGTCTTGACGACGGTCTTGACGGTGCGGGTCGTGCGGGTGGCGTCAAAGCCGAACGCCGCCTTCTCGATCATGGCGGTATTGCGGACTTCGCATTCGGCCTCGGCGTGGACGACGGCGGCGGCGAAATCAGCATTCAGAAGATACCGGGCCAGAGAATCCTCGCTGACCCCCGAACTAAGACAGGCTGCACGTCGTGTGCAGCCTGCGCGGAGTCGGTCACAGATAGATTTCTCCACCTCTGGCGTCAGTTTGGTGGGGCGTCCTGCTCGCATAACGGCTTTTCGGGATCGTCTGATAATGCGGATGATGAAAACACTGTAAGCAGTGCCAAATCATCCGCAAAATCCGCAAAATGAAAGTCTGAACCCCGCTAAGGCGCTTCCTCCCGGAGCCGGGTATAGGACTGCTCGCTGAAAGTGGTCTTGGATGGACACCAGCCCATCTCCACGTTCTTGCGGTAGACGTAGTCCTGGTCGGCCTCGCTGTCGCAGAAAATTACGACGCCTAGCCGCGTCCGCTCTTCCTGACCATCTCTTTCTCCGTCTTTGTTACGGGTGCCGTCTTTGTCGGCCTCGCGGGGGATGCGGGGCTGTTTCTCCCGCTCGATACGGTCCGGCGGGGTGGGGGGCGCGGCCATGCCGGAAAAGTCGGCGGGTCGGTTCAGGTCACTGAGCAGGTCGTCCAGGAAGTCGCCGTCATAGCCGGTGCCGAGCAAACCCATCTCAGTTTCGGCCAGTTCTTTGAGCAGTTCGGCGAGCGAGGCAGGATTGTCCGTTCCCAGACGCGCCGACCTGTTATCGCTCAACATCACCCGAATTGCCTGCTCATCCGTACAGTCCACCCAGTCGACAGGGAGCGCCTGGTAGCCCAGCCGCTTCGCCACATAATAGCGGTGGTTGCCAGCGAGGATGTGACAGGTGCCGACCTGGACCGTCAGCGAGCCGTAGAAGCCGTTTTGCTTCATCGAGGCTTCAATCGCCCCAAAGTCCCCCTGGTTGATGTTTAACGGATGCGGGACAAGACGACCGATCTCGACTTCCTCAGACTTGACGTTCAGGATGCGAGGCGGCGTAGGCATGGGTTTCCTCAGTGTACTGGGGCCAGAAGCGTCTGGAACAGGTGAGACGCGATGGCCTCCATGAATTTCGGCGGGACGCTGTTGCCGATCCGCTCAATGCCTTTCGAGCGGTTGGTGAACTCGAAGGCGTCCGGGAAGCTCGCGCAGCGTTTGGCCTCGGCCAGCGAAATGTAGCGTTCCCGCTCCGGGTGGACGATGCCGGCGAGGCTGAACTCGGACTTCAGGATCGTGCCGCAGACCCGCTCCCAAAGCGCCCACTGCAGGGACAGGCTGGAGGCGAGTTTGCCGCGCATCTCCAGGAACTTGTCGCTGTCGGTGCTCCACTGCTGGGGCTGAGCGTGCCGGAAGCGCAGCAGGAACTCGCCGAGCATCCGGTCGCCTTCAGTGTTCCCGCGCAGGTCGGCGCAGGCCTCGGCGAAGGTGATGGGCCGCGTCTGCGGCTCCGGGCAAGTCGGCGTCAGGCCGTAGGCGTCGGCCAGGTCGCGGCGGACGCCGATGAAGATCATGCGCTCGCGGGACTGCGGGACGCCGAAATACATCGCGTTCAGTTGCCAGACCCTGACGACGTAGCCGCTCGCCTTCAGTTCCCTCAGCGCCTCGGCGAAGATGGCGCGCATACCGCCCTTGACCATGCCGCTGACGTTCTCCATCACGAACGTCCGGGGCCTCAGTTCCCTGAGCAGGCGCACGTACTGGCGGAACAGGTCGTTGCGCGGGTCGCTGAAATTGCGCCGCCCGGCGGTCGAGAAGCCCTGGCAGGGCGGCGAGCCGTCGAACACGTCCAGCGCGCCCTCGGCGACGCCGGCCGTCTCCAGGAGTTCGGCGCCGGTGACACCGGCGATGTCCCTCTGCAGGACGGGCGTCCCTTCGTGGTTGCGGCGGTAGGTGGCGACCGCGTCCTTGTCCCACTCGACGGCGGCCAGCACCCTGCCGCCCGCCCACTTGTAGCCGAGCGACGAGCCGCCCGTGCCTGCGAACGTGCTGATCACATTGAAGCAGCGCGGCGAATCGGGGTTGATGGGCCGGTCGATGAAGTCCAGCGCGGGCCGGGGGAAGGCGGGTTCGGCGGCCGGGATTACACACGTGTGTAATCGTTCGGCGTCTGCGCTGAGATCGGTATCTGCGTTGAGACAGGGGGGCATTCCTGCGGGCCGTGAGGGGGTCATTCGGCCCACCTGTTCCCGCACGCCGGACACTGACGGATCGTGACGCCCTCGGCGACGCTTTCGTCAAACTCCTTGAATTTGATCGGCTCGTTCCCGGCGTGGATCGGGGCCGGGCTGGGACTGGGCGGGGCGCCCTGCGGGCCGAGGGGCCGCGTGACCGGGGCCGGGCGGGAGGTCGGGGCCGAAGTCGGCCCCTCCTCGCTTCCTGCCGGGAACAATTCCGGCGCACCGATCCCGAAGCCGCCCGCGTCCTCGATATGCGGTCCTGAGGCCGCAAGAAGGGGCGCCGACGCACTCAACTCCCCCAGCAGCGCGTCAATCTCTCCGCCGTCGAACAGGCCGGACAGGTCCAGCCCGTCGCCCTGAAGATCCGCCAGCACGTCCGCCGACCACGACAGGCCGACCTCGCCGGTCCGGTTGTCCGCGATTGCCAGTTCCCGCCCTTCCGGGCTGTCCAGGTCCAGGTCGGTGCGCTGCACCGCGACGATCTTGCTCCCGTCGGTCCTCACGACGATGACATCGTCCATGCCGGCCAGCGCGGCCGCCTGGGCCGTCTTGTTGCCGGCGACGATGCGCCCGTCCCTATCCAGAACGATGGAGCGGCCCGCGCCCAGTTTTTCCAGGCTGGCCTGGAGCATCTCCAGGCCGCGGACGGTGCCGAGGTTGGCGTTCTTCGCGTCCTGTTTCAGACTCGAAAGAGACGTCAGAGACGTAGTGCTGCTGCTTGTCATTTGTAACCGCCGCCCGGCAGTATAAAGGGGGTCGTGCGAAAGGAGCCGGCCGGCTCCTCCCGGTGCCGCCGCGTCACCCGTGGAGGCGCG
>CAZZVX010000407.1:3512-4120 GCA_964657535.1 Armatimonadota bacterium
GGCGCGTCGGCGGGATCGGTGTCAGGGCATGGTGGCCGCGCCGCCGGTCGGCAGCACGGTCGCCCTGGGTTTAGTCCCCGCAGGCGTGTCGCCACGCTCCGCAGGGGAACTTCGTCAGCCACATTCCTGGGATCGAACTGTCTGAATACTCATCAGTCTCAGGGGTGTGGTTTGAGGCGCTTTCACCGCGCGGCCGGGATTGGCAATGTGAGCCGCACCGGCCTTCGCGCACGTCTCACGCGGTGAAATTGGGACGTTCGGTGTCCGTAGGACGATAAACAATCACCACACACGCCTCATGGGGTCAATGTGGTGAACCTGGGCGGCGAGGGCGCGCTGCAGAAGGTTGTTGGCGCAGGCACACCAGCCGAGAACGACGATCAGTGCAACAGTGTGTTTCATCGGTGCGCGTTGTTCCTGGGGAAACCGGTACCGACGCCGTCGGCGACGCGGGCCGTCCGTGCGCCGGGTTTGGCTCCGCCCGCGCGCTTGCGCGTGAAGTGCGGATGCCGGTTCCACCAGTCGTGCCAGTTTCGGAGCGCTTCCAGCAGCAGAACGGCGAAGACGGCCCAAAGAAGGTCGACAATCGGGTGCAGATCATGCGTCAT
>CAZZVX010000408.1:0-4115 GCA_964657535.1 Armatimonadota bacterium
AAGGCCGCCACGTCGCCGCGCCGACACCGGCGCACGAGCGCCGCGTCTTCGTCGTCGGAAGTCGCGTCCGCAGAAAGGCGTCGCCCGGTCATGGGTCCGACGCCGTCATCGCAACGGGGCATGATTCCCTGCATCTGTTCACCCAGGTGAGAATTCTCTGTCTCCTTTGACACCGCCCCTGCCCCGCGCCTTCAATCCGCGCCGCGATTAATTTTGGTGTCTTCGTTATACCCCAGCGCGCCCCCCTTGCCTTCACGCGGCGCACGGTGTATAATATCTCCTATCTGTACGGGCTGACAAAGGGAGGAGATTTTGATCATCATGAACACCGACACCACAGAATGGGCGACGGCCTGGCTGGACGCCGTCGCCGACGGCTCGAACACCATGAGCCAGCGCCGACTTTCCTCCATCGAGAAGCACGGCGGCCTGGAAGCGATCAAGGCGCTCGCCGAGCAGCGCGGCGTCCACCTGCTCCTGCTCACCGACGACGAAGGCAACGAACTCATCGCCGCCAGCACCCAGCCCTTCCAGGTCGTCTGCTGAGGAGCGTAATCGCATCTCCAACGAGATGCTCGACCCATTGGTACGCGATGCAGGAGCGGCTTGTTCATTCCGCAACAACTCGTCTTCGCCGCAAGCCATCAACAAGTAATGCTGACGCACAACCGCGCTGACTTTGAGCAGCTCACGCAGCAGTATTTCGCTGAACAAGAGAGGCGCGCGGGTAGTATGATCGCCGTGCGCCGACCGGTTTATGAACTCGCCAAGCGCATCTTGATCATCCTCAACGCTGTTGCGGCGGACGAGATGCGGAACCAGGTGCGCTACATCAGGCCCAAGCCGCTCATCCGGCTTCACCGTTCTCCCACCACCCACACGCCGCAAATGTCCCTTGCCAAAACGCCTTGTTTCTGCTACAATAGAAGCGTCTAAAGCACTAGATATTGACTTCGGCAATGAGCCGCATCAATATCTAGTGGTAGACAGAAACTCACGGCGACTGCCAGCAAGTCGCAACAAGGAACACGCCCGCTATGCCCGCCGCCCCCGATTTTGTCCATCTGCACCTGCACTCCGAATACAGCATGCTCGACGGCGCCTGCCGCATTGATGACCTTGTTAACAAGGCCGTCCAATTGGAGATGCCCGCCGTGGGACTGACCGACCACGGCGTCATGTACGGCTCGATGGAATTCTATCTCAAGTGCAAAAAGGCCGGCATCAAGCCATTAGTGGGCAACGAGATGTACGTGGCGACGCGCCAACGGCATCAGCGGGAAAGCAAAAAGCTGGACGACTCCCAGCACCTGGTGCTGCTGGCGCAAAATAACATCGGCTACAAGAACCTGCTGAAACTCACGTCGCTGGCGTCTATGGAAGGCTTTTATTACAAGCCGCGCATTGACAAGGAACTCTTGAACAAATACAGCGAAGGGCTGATCTGCTTGTCGGCGTGCCTCGGCGGCGAAATCCCCGAACACATCATGGACGGCAACCATGACAAGGCTCTGCGCGCGGCATCCGAGTTCAAGGAGATATTCGGCGACCGCTATTATATCGAGATGCAGGACCACCACACGATCCAAAAGCAAAAAGACGTGAATCACCGGCTGCTGCAGATCTCCCAAAGTCTGGGCATCCCGACCGTCATCACCAACGACGTGCATTATCTGAACGACACCGACGCCGATCCGCACCAGGTCCTGCTGTGCGTCCAGACCAGCACGACGATGGACGACCCGAAAAAGATGAACTACGGGTCGCAGCAGTTCTTCCTCAAATCCCAGCAGGAGATGTGGGAGACGTTCCCCGAACACGCCGCCGCGCTCGCCCGGACGCGCGAGATCGCCGACCGCTGCAATTTAGACCTGGAATTCGGACGGCTGGGGATGCCCTCGCCCGGCGACACGCCCGAAGGCATGAACGCGCAGTCCTATCTCGCCAAGTTGGCCTTCGAGGGAATGCGCCGACGCTACCCTGTCATCACGCCCGAACACGAAGAGCGCCTGCGCTTTGAGCTGGAAGTGATTGAAAAAACGGGCTTCGGCCAGTATTTTCTCATCGTCCGCGACTTCGCCAACTTCGCCCGCCGCGAAGGCATCTTTTTCGGCGTGCGCGGCTCGGCGGCAGGGTCTATGTGTTCGTACTGCGTGGACATTACCGACGTGGACCCGTTGGAGTACGGCCTGACCTTTGAGCGGTTTCTGAATCCCGAACGCCTGTCCATGCCCGATATTGACATGGACTTTGAGGACGGACGCCGCCAGGACGTGATTGACTACGTCGTGAATAAATACGGACGGGACCGGGTCGCCCAGATCATCACGTTCGGGACACTGGCCGCCCGCGCCGCCATCCGCGACTGCGGGCGCGCGATGAACAAGATGCCGATGCCCGAAATCGACAAACTGTGCAAGATGATCCCGACCATCCCGGTCGGCATGAAGATTGACAAGGCGCTCGACGTCAACCCGGAATTCAAGGCGGCGTATGAGGGCAACCGCCAGGTCAAAGAGCTGATTGACACCGCCAAGCGGTTGGAGGGCCTGACGCGCCACGACAGCGTCCACGCGGCTGGCGTCGTGATCGCCGCCGACCCGCTGTGGGAAAACGTCCCCGTCCAGAAGGCCGACGACGGCATCGGCCTTGTGACGGGCTACCCGGCAGGCGTCCTGGAGAAGATCGGCCTGCTCAAGATGGACTTTCTGGGCCTGGCGAACCTGACCATCCTGGCCCGCGCCGTGCGGAATATCAAGCGCAACCACGGCATCACGATTGATGTCCAGAAACTGCCTTTAGAAGACCGCAAAACGTATGACCTGCTCGGACGCGGCGAATGTTCGGGCGTGTTCCAGTTGGAAGGCGGCCAGATGCGCCGCTACATCGCCGAACTGCGCCCGAACAACGTCGGCGAAGTCGCGGCGATGGTCGCGCTGTACCGCCCCGGCCCGATGGCGCAGATCCCCAAGTATATCAAGTGCAAGCTGGGCATGGAGAAGATCGTCTACCCGCACCCGTCGCTGGAACCCATCCTCAAAGAGACCTACGGCATCATCGTCTATCAGGACCAAGTGCTGCGCATCGTCCAGGCCGTCGCGGGCTTCTCGCTCGGCCAGGCGGACATTCTGCGCAAGGCGATGGGCAAAAAAAGCCTGAAGGAGATGGTGCAGCAGCGCGAGAACTTCATGGCCGGTGCGGCGGCCAAAGGCGTCGTGGATGCCGAAACGGCCCAGTACATCTTCGACCTGATCGAGCCGTTCGCCGGGTATGCGTTCAACAAGGCCCATGCGTTCTGCTACGCTCTGGTGGCTTATCAAACGGCCTACTTGAAGGCCAACTATCCCGTGGAGTTCTTCGCCGCGCTGATGGCGGTGCAGGCCGACGACACGGACAAGTTGGTCAACTTCATTGAAGACGCCAAGCGCACCGTCGTGGAAGTGGACGGCGAGCGTCGGCGCATCGAAATCCTGCCGCCGGATGTCAACGACAGCGACGCCGAGTTTTTGGGCTACGGCGCGACCATCCGGTTCGGCCTGCTCGCCATCAAGAACGTCGGCAAGGCCCCCATCGAGGCCGTCCTCGCCGCCCGCGCCGACGGCGGCCCCTTCACCAGTTTGCACGACTTCTGCGCCCGCGCCCACGAGCGCGGGCTGACGGGCAAAGGCGCGATGGAGACGCTCATCAAGGCCGGGGCGCTGGCGAGCATCGAGCCGAACCGCGCCCGTCTGCTTGCGGGTCTCGACGGCGCGCTCAACAGCGCCGCCTCTATCGCCCGCGACCGCAAATCCGGCCAGGTCTCCATGTTCGGCGACGATGCGGACTCGGCCAGCATGGCCCACGTCGCGCCGCCCCTGCCCGACGTCGCGCCGCTGTCCCGTCCGGAGATCACGGCGATGGAGAAAGAACTGCTCGGCTTTTATCTCAGCGAGCATCCCCTGGATCAGTTTGTCGAAAAGCTCAAAGAGATTGCGACGCACACCATCGACGAGTGCCGATATCTCGGTGATAAAGAAGAAGTCGTCATCGGCGGCGTCCTCACCAATATCCGCAACTACTACACCAAGGCGAAGAATGAGCTGATGTACTTCCTCACACTGGAAGACCGCACCGGC
>CAZZVX010000409.1:0-4107 GCA_964657535.1 Armatimonadota bacterium
TCTCAATATACTGGCACCGATAGCCGTGGTCCGCCAGCGCGTCTGAGATGATCTTTTTGCGCTTCTCTGGGTCTGTCTGTCCCGAAACGGGGTTGAAGATAATGGACACGCATTTGCCCGCGTTGGGCGTGTGCGTATCTGTGGGAGTCTCGCTTTCTAATTGTGAGTTAGTCATGCTCATACTGTACCCACGCCTGCCGGGGTTCACACGACCGTCTCTTCTCCTGGCCGCAGGCTGCATGAGTATGCGCAACGGGAACAACCATCAACAAAAAATGTCTGCGTCATGGTAGGGAGCATGATGGGTATACTGACCCTGACGCTGGACATCAAGAGCAAGGAAAGGAAGTTTTATGCCTGATACCAAAACGCCCGCTTATGCCCGCGCGCTTGCGCTCGGCGCGATCTGCGGCTTGCGTTCCATGATGGGACCGGCCCTTGTGGCCGGCAAGGCCCCGCCCGTTGTCAAAATTGCCTTCCGCCTGCTTGCGGTCGGCGAAGTGATCGCGGACAAACTGCCCCAGATTCCCAGCCGCCTCGACCCCGGCCCGCTCACGGGCCGCATTGTCTCCGGGGCCGCCGTCGGCTACGTCGTCTGCCGCGAATCGGAAACGCCAGGCTGGCTCGGCGCACTGCTCGGCGGCGCCGCCGCCGTCGCCGGCTCATATGGCGGATACTATGGACGTAAGGCGCTCGGTGAACGTCTGCATTTGCCGGACCCCGTCATCGCCGTCGCCGAAGACGCCCTCGCCCTCGCCGTCGGCCGGCGCTTCGCTCCATGAAGACGCGGGCGCTGGGAAAGACGGGCCTGCGCGTTTCCGAAGTCGGGTTCGGGGGGTGGGGGATCGGCGGGAATGCGTTCGGCAACTCCTACGGCGAGACGGACGACGATGTATCGAAAGCCGCCGTGCGGCGCGCGCTGGAACTGGGCGTGACTCTGTTCGACACCGCCGATGTCTACGGCCGCGGCCACAGCGAGGCGCTGCTGGGAGAGGCCCTGCGGGAGTGGGACGGGCCGCCGCCGGTTGTCGTCACGAAGGGCGGCATCAACTTCTACCGGCGTGACGAGACGCTGGACCCGGACTGGACGCCTTATGCGATCGCCCACGCCGTGCAGCAGAGCCTGATACGCCTCCGCCGCGAGACGCTGGATATCTTCCTCCTGATGAACCCGCCCGTGCAGGAGTTAGACCGCTGGCGCGTCTGGGAGACGCTGGAATCGCTCAAGCGCGCGGGCAAGATTCGCCATGCGGGCGTCTCGGTCGCGGAACCAGCCGACGGCGTCTGGCTGCTGCGGCAGAACCTGCCCGTCGAGGTCGTTGAAGTCGCCTACAGCATCTTCTATCAGGGGGCGACCCTGGAGCTTCTTGACCTGGCCCGCAAGCTTAAAATAGGCGTTCTGGCGCGCGAGCCGCTGGCGAACGGCTTTCTGACGGGTAAATACGCGCCGAATACGGCGTTCACGCCCGGCGACATCCGGGCCACGCTGCCGTCGGAATACGTTCAGGCCATGACTGCGACGGCGAACCGGCTGCGGTTCTTGACCCAGGACGGCGCGCGGACGCCGGCGCAGGCCGCCGTGCGCTTCGTCCTCGACGACCCGCGCATCGGTTCCGTCGTCGTCGGGGCGAAGACTATTGCCCAGGTGCAAGAGAACGTCGGCGCGAGCGCTGTACCTGCGCTCAGTGAACAGGAACGGGAACGCATTCAGCAGGTGTTTGACGTATGAAACTGACAAGTGCGGCGCAGATGCGCGAGATGGACCGGCAGACGATTGAAGACTACGGGGTGCCGAGCGTCGTCCTGATGGAAAACGCCGCGCTGCGTGTCGTTGAAGTCATGGCCGAGCGTTACGCTCCGCTGAAGGGTCAACGAATCGCCGTCGTCTGCGGCAAGGGCAACAACGGCGGCGATGGGTTTGCCGTCGCCCGCCATCTGGCGAACCGGTGCGGGGCGGAAGTCGCCGTCTGGCTGTTGGCCGATCCCGCGACGCTCAAAGGCGACGCGAAAATCAATTACTGGCTGGCGCAGAAGTTCGGCCTGGAAATCAACGAGGCCGGGGGCGAGATCCCGCCGGGGTTCGCCACCGTGCTGGCCCGGACGGACATTATTATAGATGCGCTGCTCGGCACGGGGGTTCGCGGCGCGGTGACAGGCGCGCTGGCCGAAGCCATTGGCATCATCAACCTGAGTCCGGCGGCGGTCATCGCCGTAGATGTGCCGTCGGGGCTGGACGCCGATACAGGGGCGACGCCCGGCGCGTGCGTGAAGGCGGCGCTGACGGTGACGTTCGCGCTGCCCAAATATGGACTGGTCGAGTTTCCGGGAGTAGACTCCGTCGGCGAACTTGTCGTCGCGGACATCGGGATGCCTCGGCCAGTCATGGAGGCCGCGCACGTCCAGACCTGGCAGACGGACGCCGCAGACATGTCGCGCTGGCTGCCGTCCCGCGACGAGAGTCGCGACAGCAACAAAGGCAAGTTCGGCCACGTCTTCGTCTTCGCCGGGTCGCAAGGATTCGTCGGCGCCCCGACACTGACGGCGGAGGGCGCGGCGCGCACCGGCGCGGGCCTGGTCACGCTGGTCGTTCCGCAGGGCTTGCAGGACAGCGTGATGTGTCGCGTCAGCCCCGTCGTGATGACGCGAGGCTTGCCCGAAACGGCGCAGGGCGCGTTTTCCCAAGAGGCCCTGGAGGACGCGCTCCATCTTGCCGAAAAGGCCGACGCCGTCGCACTGGGGCCGGGACTGGGCGGAGTCGCGAGTGAGCCAACACGGGCGTTCGTGAAGCAGTTCGTCGCGCGCTGCCCCGGCCCGCTGGTCGTTGACGCCGATGCATTAAACATTCTGGCGGCCGAGTCGGACCACGGGGCTGCAATCCTTCAGAGCCGATCCGCGCCGACGGTGCTGACGCCGCATCCGGGCGAGATGGGACGACTGTTGGGTCTGGGTACGAAAGACGTGCAGGCCGACCGACACGGCGCGGTCGCGCGGGCCGTCTCTATGTTCGGCTGCGTCGTCCTGCTCAAGGGTGCGCGGACGCTGGTTGCCGATCCAACGGGCGCGCTGTACGTCAACACGACCGGCAATTCGGGCATGGCGTCCGGCGGGATGGGGGACACTTTGACGGGGATTATCGCGGCGTTGTTGGCCGGTCACGTCCCGCCAACTCAGGCGGCGGCGGCGGGCGCGTATCTGCACGGACTGGCCGGCGATCTCGCCGCCGCCGGTCACGGCGGGAAAGCCGGACTGCTCGCGACGGATATCATCGAATGGCTGCCCCGCGCTCTGGCCCGGTGCGCCGAGGAAGCCTCGTGATGCGCCGATTGCCTGCACTTTTGACGGCGTGGCTGTTCTGTTCCTGCTTTGGCGGGGTCGGGGCCGCGCCCAAGACGACCGTCACGCTGCCTGACAGCGGGGCGTACTCTTTCTGGGTGCAGTCCCGTGGCGGAACGGTCTCCGTACTGCCGACGACCGTGACGCACAGGGCCGACTTCACGCTGCCGCCGGGCGCCTCGGCGGGGGACACGCTCTACGTCCTGGACGCGCACACGGGCGGAGTCGCCTCTCGCCCGCTTGCCGCCCCTGGAAGCGCCCTGACTCTGACCGTCGCCGACTTCAGGCCGCTTGCGGAGCAGCCCGTCGTCCCCGCGCCCAAGCCCGTCCCGGCGCCGCCCCCGCCGGCGCCGCACGATTCTTCGGAAAGCGGCGTGGGACGTTTCTTCAGTTGGCTGCTGGGATTGCTGGTCGCGGCGGGCGCCGTTTGGGTCGTCTTCCGGCTGGTGCGGACGCGCGGCGAGCCGCTGATCGCGCTCGCGCGCCGCCTGGGTATAGACGTGCCGGACCCCAAACCACTGGCGTCCGACGCCGAAAGGGCTTTGCCCATCTATACGCCGCCTCAGCCGCGTGCGGTCGAGAAGATTCCCGACGAGGCGGGCGCCCCGCCGCCCGTCCGTTCCCGTGCGGAACCGAGCCGGACGGGGATCGTCCCCAGCGGCCTGCCTCACCTGGTCGGGACACAGGGGCTGGCCGCCGGTTCCGTCTTTTCGCTCACCGACGGCGTCATCACGGTCGGGCGCGACGGCAACAACGCCATCGTCCTGGCCGAAA
>CAZZVX010000410.1:0-4101 GCA_964657535.1 Armatimonadota bacterium
GGCCGCTTTTCTCCTCCGTCACGCTTTCCTGCACGTCCTGCAGGGCGCGGCCCCCGGCGCCCCCAGGGTCACGGCGACCTGCCTGCAAAGCACGTCCGGCCTGTCGCCCAACGCCACCTACGGCGTCACGATCACGCCCGGCAGAATGATCGTCCTGACCCCCGGCGGCCCGGACGCGACCGCCGATAGCGCCGCTCTGGTACGGTTGACCTTCTGAACCGCAGCGGTCAACACAGAGGGCCGGTGTCCGCGATTGCGGACACCGGCCTTTTTCCTGTGGACAGCCGAACGCCCGTTGTGTTATAATGGCCCCGTGAAAACAAGGAACCTGCTGCGCGCCGTCGGCCTGGGACTGGCGCTGTGGACGACACTGCTGATCGGGGCGCTGAACGCCCCGTGCCGGGGACAGGCCCCCGGCGCGACGCCCGCCCCCGCGACTTCCGCCGCCGGCAGGACGCTCCACGTGGCGACCCGCGTCGTCCCGCCGTTCGTCACGCAGGGGGGCGACGGGCAGTTCGACGGCTTCAGCATCGCCCTGTGGCAGGCCATCGCGGCGCAGATGGGCGCGCAGACGCAGTGGGACGTGCAGCCCAACGTCGGGGCGCTGCTCTCGTCGGTCAAGTCCGGCAAGGACGACCTGGGCATCGCGGCCATCTCGGTCACGTCCGCGCGGGCGCAGGACTTCGACTTCTCCCAGCCCATGTTCGAGTCCGGCCTGCAGATCCTCATCCGCGATGAGCCGTCCCAGAGCGGCGGCATCCTCGCCAGCCTGCGCTCCATCTTCGGCCCGACGCTGCTGCAGATGATCGGCATCGTCCTGCTGCTGATCTTGATCCCGGCACACATCGTCTGGCTGGTCGAGCGGCGTCACCCGACGGGGATGCTGGACTCGACGCACTACTTCCCCGGCATCTTCGAGGCCGCGTGGTGGGCCTTGTCCACGCTGGCGACCCAGGCGGACTCGATGCCGCGAAGCCCGGTCGGGCGCGTCGTGGCGGTCATCTGGATGTTCGCGGGCGTCATCTTCGTCGCCTACTTCACCGCGACCATAACGACGGCCCAGACGGTGCAGTCCTTGCAGGGCGGCATCCAGGGCGTCAGCGACCTGCCCGGCAAGCGCGTCGCGACCATCACGGGCAGCACGTCCGACGGCTACCTGCGCGGGATGTCCAACGTCACCGTGCGCGACTTCCCCGCCATTTCCGACGCCTACGACGCCCTGGACAAGCGCCAGGTGGACGCCGTGGTGTACGACGCGCCGGTGCTGCTGTACTACGCCAACAACGACGGCAAGGGCAAGGTGAAGGTCGTCGGGACGATCTTCCGCAAGGAGAACTACGGCATCGCGTTCCCGCCGAGCAGCCCCTACCGCAAGCCGGTCAACGAGGCCCTGCTGCGCCTGCGCGAGGACGGCACCTACGACACCCTCTACACCAAGTGGTTCGGCTCCGACTGACGGCACATGATTTAGCCGATTGCGAGAATGATGCACGGGGCTGACAGGTCGGGTACAATCATTCGACTTGAAAGTATAACACTGAGTTCGTATCAGGTGATTGATTGTAGTGACTGGGAGGCCAGGCCTTGAACATCGCCAACTCGCTGTCGGACGTTATGAAATCCAGACCTATTCCTATCATTGATCTTTTTGCCGGTGCGGGCGGCATGACGCTTGGTTTTACTAGTTTGTCTCACGGACGCTTTTGGCCTGTGTGGGCGAATGACTACAACCGTTACGCCGTTGAAACTTACAACAGAAACTTTGGTGGACACTGTATTCCAGGCGATTTGGTTGACATCCTTGAGGACAAAACCATCAAAATCCCGGAGGCGGTGGTTGTTATCGGCGGTCCTCCCTGCCAGGGCTTCAGTTTGCTTAACAAGAATCGTGAAGGAGACCCGCGTAAACAACTCTGGCGACCCTATTTGGAAGTAGTCAGGCGGTCTAAAGCGTCTGTGTTCATCATTGAAAACGTCCCTCAAATTTTAGGTTCCCCGGAGCATCAGGAAATAGAGGACGCAGCCCGTCAAATGGGATTTCAGATGAAAGCAGCGAAACTGTGCGCCGCCGATTATGGTGTACCGCAAGTTCGTTGGAGAGCTTTTATCATAGGGTGTCGATTCGCCGATCCGGGAGAGTTCTTCCCTCCAAGGAAGACGCATCGGAAACCTGATGCCATAACATCTGTGGATTTATCTCTTGAAGATACGCTCTTGAACAAACCTTCAGCCTGGTGTACTGTAAGAGATGCAATTGCCGATCTCCAACCACCGGTTGGTACCGAAATAAGAGATATAGAGCCGCCCTATGATCTACACTTTGGGCGTACACCGACTGAAGTAAGTTTGGCTCGTTACCGAGCAATACCCGATGAAGGCATGAATCGCGTTAATCTACTGCGGAATGCGCCGGAGTTGACACCTGATTGCTGGGTGCGAAAAAAGTCGGGAGGTACAGACCTTTTTGGCCGCCTCTGGTGGGACAGACCGGCGTTCACGATACGCACGGAATTCTTCAAACCTGAGAAGGGACGCTATCTTCACCCTCTGCAACACAGACCGATCACACACCGTGAGGCGGCTCGCTTGCAATCGTTTCCCGATGGTTTTCACTTTACCGGCTCGAAAATTGAAATTGCCAAGCAAATCGGTAATGCCGTCCCTCCTCTTCTGGCTGCACACGTTGCTGAATGTGTTTCACAGATGTTAAGTAAGGCATAGTCAGTGGCCGACACGTTCTCACCTGAAAAGCGCAGCAGCATCATGTCCCGCGTCAAAGGGCGCAATACGCTCCCAGAGCGGACCGTCAGAAGTTTGCTTCATGGTATGGGTTATCGTTTTCGACTGCACCGAAAAGACCTGCCGGGAGTTCCCGACATTATACTGCCGAAACATCGCAAAGTTGTTTTCGTTCATGGCTGCTTTTGGCACCAGCATCCCGGCTGTAAGCGCGCCTCTAAACCCACTACCAACACTGATTTTTGGGATAAAAAACTCGACTTAAATCAGGAACGGGACAGTCGGATCCTTGATGAACTTCATCAGGCGGGTTGGCAAACAATGGTAGTCTGGGAATGCGAGATTAAGAACCCGGAGCGGTTGAAAGAGAAACTTTCGGGGTTTCTGAAGGACGCCGATCTGTTGGAGATAGGTAGTCATTTATGATTCAGTCACAGTTTTCCGACTTGCGTTCTGAGTACCAAAGAAAAATATGCGCCGGTATTTTAGGGCATCGGCCAGGTTCAACGATTTATTCCAACGCTGATAACAGCAATCCGACAAGCGTTGATTTGGCCGCAAGAGTTGCTCTAAAGATGGGGCATCCCGTTACGCTGAACCCGCCAAGTGGACAAGGAGCGGGAGCCTCCTTCACCAGTTATACCATGCAGTTTTTAGAAGCTGCCTTTACTCGCCTGGGGCATATCCGGCCCGGAAGTTGGACTTTCTCAACGAGTCAGCAACGCTCCGGCATTTCAGGGTTTGAGCAGTATGAACATATCGCCGAGTTGGTCAGTGTCTTGGAGGAACATAAAAACTTGAAAGCCGCTTTGGGCGGTGATTATGTGATTACACCCGATATCACTGTTTCGCGGCAGCCTTTGAATGACGCTCAAATCAACGCTGGTGCCGATCCGCCTCTTGTCGAAGCCGACGAAAACATTGCTAAATACACTCCGCTTCGCTCTGCAAATCGTTCAACTGCCCGTAAAATACTACACGCAAGTATTTCCTGCAAATGGACGATCCGCAGCGACCGAGCGCAAAACAGCCGAACCGAGGCTCTCAATCTGCTACGAAATAGAAAAGGTAAAACACCTCACATTTCAGTCGTTATGTTTGAGCCTTTGCCCGCCCGTATCGCTTCCATTGCGATGGGGACAGGCGACATTGACTGCACGTATCATGGGGCGTTGCATGAACTGTTGGAGGCGGCGAAGGAGGGTGGACATCACGACGCGCTTGATTTGCTGAAAACGCTCGTAGACGGGCGGCGCCTGCGCGACATCAGCGACTTGCCGTTCGATCTTGCTCTTTAATAGGTTGTGGTGGTGTACGACGCGCCGGTGCTGCTGTACTACGCCAACAACGACGGCAAGGGCA
>CAZZVX010000411.1:0-4101 GCA_964657535.1 Armatimonadota bacterium
CGTGTGACGCCGTTCCCGCGTCCGGGGCCGGAGGAGTGACTTCTCCTCCGGCCTTTTTTCTGTGTTTTCACGGTTTCCGACCGTGGGCTGCCGAAGAGAAGGACGCCCGCCTGCGCGCGCCGAAGAGCAAAGTGCGGAAACGGCCTGGACAAATCAGGAAAACTTCGCTACAATAGCGGCATGAGACCCTTGTTGCTGCGGAGGAACACCCATGACGCATGAATTCGCGCCCGACAGGTATCAGGCGATGGCCTACCGGCGCTGCGGCGGCAGCGGACTCAAACTGCCCCTCATCTCGCTCGGCTTCTGGCAGGCGCTCGGCGAGCCGGGCATGGAGGACGAGTGCCGCCGCTGCATGTACGAGGCGTTCGACCTCGGCGTCACCCACTTCGACTACGCCAACAATTACGGCCCGCCCCCCGGCAACAGCGAGCGGGTCGCCGGGCAGATCCTCAAAGATATGCCGCGCGACGAACTCGTCATCTCCACGAAAGCGGGCTACCATATGTGGCCCGGCCCTTACGGCGAGTGGGGCAGCAAGAAGTCCCTCGTCGCCAGCCTCGATCAGTCCCTCCGGCGCCTGGGGCTGGACTATGTGGACATCTATTATCATCATCGCCCCGACAACGACACGCCCCTGGAAGAGACGCTGGGCGCGCTCGACCTCATCGTTCGGCAGGGCAAGGCGCTCTATGTCGGCGTCAGCAACTATTCCGGGCAGCGCTACAGCGAAGCCGTCGCCGTCGCGAAGGCCCACGACTGGGCGCCGATCACCATCCATCAGCCGTACTACAATATGCTCGGTCCGGGGATCGAGACCGACCTGCTGCCGTACACGAAACTCTACGGGACCGGGGTGATCGCCTTCTGCCCGCTGGCGGGCGGCACGCTGACTGACCGCTACATTGACGGCCTGCCGCCGGACTCGCGCCAGGGCAAGCGCGGCGAGGCGGGCCAGAGATGGTGGCAGGAACAAAAAGAGAAAGGCGTCTGGGACCGGCTGGCCCGCCTCAACGCCATCGCGCGGGGGCGCGGCCAGACGCTGGCGCAGATGGCGCTGGCCTGGACGGTGCGCCTGCCGACCGTCACCAGCGCGCTGATCGGGGCGTCGAGCGTCGCCCAGGTCCGGGAAAACGTGGCGGCGCTGAATAATCTCGCCTTCAGCGACGATGAACTGACGCAGATCGGCGAAGTCCTGCGCAACTGGCCGTAAGGGCCGAGTCTGCCCGATAAAGTACCATGAGCCACTACCGAGACAAGATGCGCCGCGCGAAGGCCGTCGCGCTGCAAAGCCAGGGCTGGAAAACGCCCGCGTTCCAGATGCTGCAGGGGGCGCGAGTGGTCGAGTCGGTCGCGGACGGGGCGGTGACGCACGAGACGCTGGTGTTCACCCAGCAGGCCGGGCAGGCGCGGGCGCTGTCGGTGGACTTCCAGCCCCGCTGGATTTCCGCCAGCAGCGTGGACCAGATCGCCGCCGCCTTCGTGATCATCGTGCAGCGGGCGCTCGCGCCTGAGACGCCCGGCGCGGCCTGATTTTACGACGCTCCTCCCCAGGAATTTTGGCCCTGGGGACTTCTAAATTTCTCTGAACTCTTCTATGACTCACGATAACACACGGACACAGACGCTTTTTCTGGCCCTGGCCCTGGCCGCTCTGCCGGCGTTCTCCCTGGCCGCCTCGCCGGCAGCGCCCGCCGCGAGCGCCCCGGCCCCTGCCGCCCCGCCGCCGCTGACGCCCGACCGGCCCGGCTTCACCAACGGCAGCGAGGTCGTCCTGCCGGGCCACACGGAACTGGAACTGGGCATCGCCCGCATGGACATGGCGTTCAGCTCCGGGGGCGGCCACGCGACCGACTACCCCGAAGCCCTGGTCCGCCAGGGCCTGACCCCGACGCTCGAACTGCGCCTCGCCCTGCCGGACTACTTCGACGTGTCGAACGGCGGCGGCCAGGGCCTGGGCGACGGCAGCCTGGGCGTCAAGTACAAGTTCTACCAGAGCCGCGACGGCAACACCAAAGCCGCCCTGACCCCCGCCGTCACGCTGCCGGTCGGCGCGAAGGCCTTCACCAGCGGCCACGCGGACCCGTCCCTGACCATCGCCGCCCAGACCGCGTCGGGCGCGCGCTGGGGCATCGCCGCCAATCTGGCCCTGAGCGACCCCACCCAGAGCGACGCGCGCCGCTTCAACGCGGCCCCCTCGGCGAGCGTCTCGTACCAGCTCACCCCGGTTCTTTCGTCCTACGGCGAACTCTACGATGACTTCCCGCAGGGCGGCCCCTCGACCCCAATCGCCGACGGCGGCTTCACGGTCCTGGTCAACGACGGCCTCCAGCTCGATGCCGAAGTCGGCTGCGGCCTGGGCAGCGCCGCCCCCGTCCGCTTCCTCGGCGCGGGCGTCGCCATCCGGTTTTAGGGCGGCCCGCCGCGCCGCCGCGCCGACTTTTTCCCGACGACTGACTCGACAATGACAAAGGAGCATGACGATCATGGCACTGACCAAGCGCGCACTGGGCCGGACGGGCCTGGACGTGACGGACCTGTCCTACGGGGCGATGGAGGTGCGCGGCTCGCGCATCTGGGGCGGGCGGCCCGTCGAAGACTCGCAGGCGGAGGCCGTGCTGAACGCCGTCCTCGACAGCGGCATCAACTTCATTGACACCGCCAACGACTACGGGCGGTCCGAGGAATACATCGGCAAATATCTGAGCGGGCGGCGCGGCGAGTTCTACCTCGCGACCAAGTGCGGCTGCACCGTCGTCCGCCGCGACGAACACACCGACGACACGCCGCACGTCTGGACCCGCGAGAACCTGTTCCGGGGCCTGCACGAGTCGCTGGCCCGCATGAAGACCGACTACGTGGACGTGATGCAGCTGCACAACCCGTCGGTCGAGCAGGCCGAGGCCGGCGGCCTGCTCGCGGCGCTGCAGGAGATGAAGCAGCAGGGCAAGGTCCGCTGGATCGGCTGCTCGTCCACCCACCCGCACATCGAGACCTATATCCAGTCGGGCGTCTTCGACGTGTTCCAGATTCCCTACTCGGCGTTGGAGCGCCAGCACGAGGGCGCGATCTCGCAGGCGGCGCGGGCGGGGGCCGGGACCATCATCCGGGGCGGCGTGGCGCGCGGCGAGCCGGGCGTCGGTCTGGGCGGCGGCGACCGCTGGGCCGCGTTCGAGAAGGCCGGGCTGGACGACCTGCGCGACGAGGGCGAGTCCCGGACGGCGTTCCTGCTGCGCTTCACGCTCTCGCACCCGGACATGGACACCACCATCGTCGGCACGCTGTATCCCGAACATCTGGCCGAGAACGTGCGCATCGCCGAGCGCGGCCCGCTGCCCGCCGATGTCTACGCCGAGGCGAAGAAGCGCCTGGAAGCGGTGGTGTAGGGAGTCGGTCTCAGCGAATCCCCAGGATGGAACGTCCTGGGGATTTCTACCAAAGGACACGCACATGGAACAGCGGCGACTGGGCCGGACGGGCCTGCAGACATCCGTCCTGGGGGTGGGGGGACACACCTACCCCGTCGGCGGCGGGCCGGAGGCGTTCTGCACGCTCGACGACCGGGCGCGGCTGATCCGCCGCCTGGTAGATGGCGGCGTCAACTACTTCGACACGACCTGGATGAACGAGGTGGAACTGCTCGCCGACTCCCTGCGCCGGGCGGACGTCCGCGAGCCGCTCCACATCTCACTGCAGTACGTGGACGGCATCTCCGACCGACGCTGGCGCGACAGCCTGCGGCGCGAGCTGGAAACGCGCCTGGCCGTGCTGGGCTGGGACCGCGCGCCGCTGTTCCTCATGGGCGTCGGCAACGACCGGCCCCCCGCGTCCGAGATCGCCGCCGCCTGCGCCGCCATGACGGCGCTGAAGGACGAAGGCCTGATCGGCAGCGTCGGCGTGAGCTGCCACGAACTCTCGGCGTTCGACCGGATCGCCGACGTGATCGAGGCCGACGACCCGCTCGACTACCTGATGGTCAGGTACAACTGGAAGTTCCCGCAGGCCGCCGAGCGCCTGTTCCCGGTCGCCCGCGCCCGCGAGGTCGGCGTCGTCGTGATGAAGGTCTTCTGCTGGGACTGCGGCCCGGACCACTGGGACAAG
>CAZZVX010000412.1:0-4057 GCA_964657535.1 Armatimonadota bacterium
CTCAACGACCTGAAATCCCTGGAAACGGCCCCGCCGCCCCCCAAGAAAAGCGGCAAGACGCGCTCGACGCCGCAGTCCTAGCGTCACGCACAGAAATAGTCCTTCGGGGCATGGCGTGCCATGCCCCCTTCTCTCTTTGATGCAGGGGCGCAGCATGGCTGCGCCCCTGCGTTTATTTGGGGCAGGAATCCCGACGCCTGACAGCGAAACACAGACCCACTATGGCAGAACTCACACTCGAAGAAGTCTCCCGCGTCGCCTTTCTGGCCCGCCTGGAACTTGATGACACCGAAAAATCGCGCCTGACGACCGAACTCAACGACATTCTGGCACAGTTCGCGCGACTGCAGGAACTCGACACCGACGACGTGCCGGCGACCTCGCACTCGATCCCTCTGCAGAACGTCCTCCGCGACGACAAGGCGCGGCCATCGCTGCCCCGCGACGCGGCCACGGCGAATGCGCCCGAAAAACGCGACGGCAACTTCATCGTGCCGCAGATCATGGAGGGCTGACCCACTTGCCGCTTTACGAACTCACGGCCCACGAACTGGCCGAAAAAATCCAATCGGGCGACGTCTCCGCCCGCGAAGTGACCGACTCCGTGCTGGAGCGCATCGAGTCAGCCGACCCGCAGGTGCGGGCGTATGTCACCGTGACAGTCGACCTGGCCCGTTCGCAGGCCGACGCAGTGGATGCCAAACGCAGCGCCGGGGAAGCCGTCGGGCCGCTGGCCGGCATCCCCATCGCGCTCAAAGACAATCTCTGCACGGTCGGCGTCGAGACGACCTGTTCCAGCAAGATACTGAAGGGCTTCGTGCCGCCCTACAGCGCCACCGTCGTGGATAAGTTGCTTCAGGCCGGCGGCGTCTTCGTCGGCAAGGCCAACCTGGACGAGTTCGCGATGGGCAGTTCGACCGAGAATTCGGGGTTCTTCACGACGCACAACCCCTGGAACCTGGACGCCGTCCCCGGCGGCTCGTCGGGCGGATCCACCGCCGCAGTCGCCGCCGGCGAGGCGGTCTGGGCGCTCGGCTCGGACACCGGCGGCTCCATCCGCCAGCCCGCCGCCTTTTGCGGCGTCGTCGGTCTCAAGCCGACGTATGGGCGCGTGTCCCGCTACGGATTGGTCGCCTTCGCGAGTTCACTCGACCAGATCGGCCCGATCACCAAAGACGTGCGGGACTCGGCCCTGTTGATGAACATTCTGAGCGGCCATGACCCGCTGGACAGCACCAGTGTCTCTCAAGCGGTGCCGGATTACACTCAGGCGCTGACCGGCGACGTCCGGGGCATGAGGATCGGCGTCCCCCGTGAGTACTTCGTCCAGGGCGTCGAACCCGCCGTCGCCGCCGCCGTGCGCGCCGCCATCGACACTCTCGTGGGGATGGGCGCCGTCGCCGAGGAGTGCAGCCTGCCGCACACCGAATACGCCCTGCCGACCTACTACATCCTGGCCCCCGCCGAGGCGTCGTCCAACCTCGCCCGCTACGACGGCGTCCGCTTCGGCCACCGGACGCCCCGCGCGACTTCGCACATTGACCTGTTCGAGAAGACCCGCGAAGAGGGTTTCGGCCCGGAAGTCAAGCAGCGCATCATGATCGGCACGTATGCGCTTTCGGCGGGCTACTACGATGCGTTCTATCTGAAGGCGCAAAAAGTCCGCACATTGATTAAGCAGGACTTCGACCGGGCCTTCGACCGCTATGACGCCCTGATCGCCCCGACGGCCCCGACCGTCGCGTTCGGCATCGGCCAGAAGTCCGGCGACCCGCTCGCCATGAAGTTGTCCGACGTGCTGACCATCCCTGTCAACCTCGCGGGCATCCCGGCCATTTCGCTGCCCTGCGGCTTCGCGGACGGCCTGCCCGTCGGCCTCCAGCTCATGGCACCGGCGTTCGGCGAAGAAACGCTCTTCCGTCTGGCCTACGCTTACGAGCAGGCCACCGACTGGCACACGCAGCGCGCAAGGTTGTAAGGGAGGTTGTGATGCCGACGGCCCAGATACAAGCGCAACTGTCTTCAGAAGAATTATTAGGGGCCATCGAACAACTTGCAACTTGATGCCACAGGCTTAGACAACCTTTTAGACAAGGTCAATCTTCTGCGGGCCAGTCGCCGTGCGCCCCACCTTGCTCAAGAGGAAACCGAACTCCTCATCAAAATCAATGAGGGGCTGCCGAGACACTCACTCAGGACGAACACCAGGAACTGCTGCGACTGATAGATGAGGTTGAACTTGACAACGCGCGGCGCGTGGGACATTTGGCGCAGCTTGCCCGTCTTCGGCAGACGACGCTCGACGCGCTCATGCACTCCCTCGGAGTGGGGCCGCGCCGACGTGCCTGAAACGAATCCGCCTCCGTATTTGAGGCAGACGGTGATCAATCGTTCTGGAGGCTGCTGTGAATACTGCCGCAGTCAACTGGAGTATTCGCCGGACCCGTTCGTGATTGAACACGTCATTCCACGAGCGTCGGGCGGCCAAGATGATCTAGAGAATCCGACATTCTCCTGCGGCGGCTGTAACGGCCACAAGTACACAAAGACAGAGGCCTCTGATCCTCTCACCTCTCAGAGCGTTCCGTTGTTCCACCCGCGCCGACAGAGATGGCGAGACCACTTTGAGTGGAGCGCAGACCTGACTCTGATCATTGGCATCACGCCGACGGGGCCTGCCACCGTGGGGGCGTTGAACATGAACCGACCCGGCGTAGTCAATCCCCGCCGTGTGCTTTCCACAACCGGCGTCCACCCGCCGATGGCAGACGTCGGACCTGAAATATGAAGGCTTAACTGACTTTCACTTTCAGCGGATAGATTTTCTACCGGCGGACTCCGTGCGGGCGGGTCAGGTCCGGCAGGACTTGGCGCATCCGTGCGGCCCATCTGTTGGCGAGCGCTTCGGGGGCGGAATGTTCCAGGCGGGCCGTCTGCGCGTCCGCCGTCAGGAAACGCTTCCCTTTGAACAGCACGGCCCAGTCGCCCTGGACCTGGCCGACCGTGATGTCGCCGGGCTTCACCGGGCCGACGCTCAGCGTATGGTTGAGACGCAGCTGGACCTCCTGCGCCCGCTGCTGCGGACTCTTGCCCGCCAGCGATGTGCGGACGCGCAGGATGGGAGTGCCGCCTACAAAGACGAGAGTGGACGTGTCGGTCGCCTGACCGGCGGCAGCCGCCGCGCCCGGCAGCCAGCCGAGAGTCGAGATCAGCAGGACGTGAAGTAAAACTTGGAAGCGCACGGGAGGTCTCCTTTGTCGGAACTTGTTCCGTGCGCTTATTCGCCGTCGCCCGTCACCATTCCTGTCTCTTTAAACGGCCCGGAGAGAAAACATTTGCGCTTCAACGCGGCGGTCAATCGAGTGAGCGTCGCCGCAGGCGTGGCATTGGCAGTCGCGATTCAGGTAGAATAGGATTATGACCCATTATGAACCCGTGATCGGCATGGAGTGCCACGCCGAGTTGTTGACCGAAAGCAAGATGTTCTGCGGCTGCGCCAACGAGTTCGGCGGGGCGCCCAACACGCGCACCTGTCCCGTCTGTCTGGGGCTGCCCGGCTCGCTGCCGGTGATGAACCGGCAGGCCGTGCAGCTCGTCCTGCGAACGGCCCTGGCGCTGCACTGCGACATCTCGCGGGACTGCGTCTTCGCCCGCAAGAACTACTTTTATCCCGACCTGCCCAAAGGGTATCAAATCTCGCAGTACGAAAACCCCATCGGCAACGGGGGCTACTTGGACATCACGCTGGAAAACGGCGCGACCAAGCGCGTCCATATCCGGCGCGTCCATTTGGAAGAAGATACGGGCAAACTCATCCACGCGGGCGGCAACGAAAGCGAAGTGGACTACAACCGCAGCGGCGTCCCGCTGATGGAGATCGTCACGGAGTTTCCGCCGGATATGTTTTCGGCGGATGAGGCCCGCGCGTACCTGGAAAAACTGCGCTCCATTTTGGTCTATCTCGGCGTTTCCGACGGCAAAATGGAGGAAGGCCATCTGCGCGCCGAGCCGAACCTCAGCGTCCGCCCGGCGGGCGAGGACGGCGTGGGCGTCAAGA
>CAZZVX010000413.1:0-4051 GCA_964657535.1 Armatimonadota bacterium
GCCGACCTGCTGGACGTGCAGGCGGCGGCGCAGAAGGCGCAAGCCACCGCCGACAACTCCTACGGCGTCGGCCCCGACCGCAAGTTCCAGATCAGCGGCTACGTCCAGGCCCGCTACTTTGAGACCGGCAAATCCAAAACCAACTTCCCGCAAGGAACCGCTGCCACCAATGGCTCCTACAACGGCAACTATGCCCAGGGCGGCAACAACGAGAGCTTCCAGGTGCGCCGCGCCCGCCTGAAAGTCGCCGGGGCAATCACGCCGAACACCAAGTACGCCGTCCAGATTGACACCAGCGGCGCGATCACGACCGGCTCTCCCACCAATCAGCAGGTGACGGTGCGCGAGGGCTATGTCGCCTACACCTTCGGCAGCGGCGACCCCGCCAAAGCGCCGACCATCACGGCGGGCGAGTTTGCGACTCCCTTCGGCTATGAACTGCCCAATTCAACAGCGACCATCCTGACACCGGAGCGCCATCTTGTCACCAGCGAAGCCTCTTACGGCATTATGGCGAACGAAGATTACGACAAAGGCGTCCAGGTCAGTTATAACACGCCCCAGCAGCTCATCGGCTTTCTGCCCGGCGGATTAAAGCTTTCGGCGGCCTTCATCAACGGCACGGGCCGCGCCTCCGAAGACACGGATCGGCGCATTGACCAGGTCTACCGCGTCGCGTACCAGACGCCGAACAAAATCCTCGGCCTGGGCTTTTCCTACTGGGACGGCCAGATCGGAGCCGCCGGCGCGACGGGTAACTTTGGCCGCAAGCGTGAACTCTATGGCGCGGACGCGCAGTTGACGTTCCCGTTCGGGGCGTTCCTGCAGGGCGAGTATGTCGGCGGCAAATTCGAGCAGCGGACGGCGTTTTCCAATCAAACCACTCTGTCCACCGTCTTTGCCCCCGGCAACAAGATTGACGGCTACTACGTCCAGGGCGGCTACACGTTCAATGCGTCCGGCGCACACCCGCTGAGCCTGTTCGCCTCGTATGACGTTCTGCGCCGGGCCGAAGGCAGCGCCGGTTCCAGCGACACCTACACGGATGAAAACACCGGCGGCGGCCTGTCCTACAACCTGGACAAAGCCACCTGTTTCCGCCTGTACTACACCAAACCGAGCAAAGTCGCGCACACGCCGACCTCGCCCAACCCGGACAAGATCGCCCAAACCATCGGTGAAATTCAGGTGCGGTTCTAGCCAGGACGGTTGCATTTAGCCTCGGAACCCACCTCCTTACTTCGTAGGGTCCTCCCGTTACGGGAGGATTCGGAGTGTCACGCAATGTTTGCTCTCCGAGTCCTCCCATTGTGGGAGGACCCTGTGACCGAGGAACGAGGGAACAAGGTGGTGGGCTTCCTTCAGGGGGCCGGACACTGTCCGGCCCCCTGAGTTGCTTTTGGGCCGCCCGAACGGCTATAATCTGGCGGCGCGTTTGGAAACAAGAAGCGTGAAAGGGTGGGGCCGACGGAACTGACGATCACAGGCGCGGTCGGGTTGCTGCTGGTCGCGGTGCTGGTGGCGCTGGCGGCCCGGCGGCTGCGACTGCCGTACACGGTGGGCCTGGTCGTGACAGGCATCGCGCTCACCCTGGCGCACGTCAACGCGGGGCTGACACTGACGCGCAGCCTCATCTTCAACGCGCTGCTGCCGCCGCTGCTTTTTGAGGCGGCGCTCAGCCTGCCCTGGCGCGAACTGCGCCGCGACGCCCTGCCGATCAGCCTGCTGGCAACCGTGGGAACAATCCTGGCCGCGTTGGTCGTCGCAGAAGGCATGACCCTGGCGGCGGGCTGGCCGTTCGGGGACGCGCTCGTGTTCGGCGCGTTGATCGCCGCGACCGACCCCGTGGCCGTGATCGCCTTGTTCAAAGAAACCCGCGTCGAAGGGCGGCTGCGGCTGCTGGTCGAGTCGGAAAGCCTCCTTAACGACGGCGTGGCCGCCGTGCTGTTCGTGGTCGCTCTCGCCGTGGACTCGCCCGGCGTCACGGCCTCTGCGGGATTGGTCGCCCGCACGCTGGCCGTGACCGTGCTGGGCGGCATCTCCATCGGCGCGGCCTGCGGCGGGCTGGCGATCCTGCTGGCCGGGCGGACGCAGGACCATCTGATCGAGACCACGCTGACGACGCTGGCCGCCTACGGCTCGTTTCTGGCGGCGGAACACGTCCACGCTTCCGGCGTGCTGGCGACCGTCACCGCCGGACTGCTGATGGGCAACGTCGGCGTCCTCTGCGGCGACGACCAGAGCGTTTTGACCCAGCGGGGCCGCGAGGTCGTGCTGGCGTTCTGGGAGTTCGCGGCCTTCCTCGCCAACTCGCTGATCTTTCTGCTGATCGGCCTGCGCGCCGCCAGCATCCCGTTCCCCGCGCTCGGCGGGGCCGGACTTCTGCTGGCCGTGCTGCTGACGCTGGCAAGCCGTGCCATGACCGTTTACGGTCTCTGCGCCCTGCTTCGGCGTCTGTCGGCGCGTGTCACGGCGCGGGAGCAGCACGTCCTGTTCTGGGGCGGCCTGCGCGGGGCGCTGGGCCTGGCCCTGGCGCTCAGCCTGCCGCCGAAGATGCCGTACCGCGACCCGATTGTGATCGCCGCCTTCGCCGTGGTCGCCTTTTCGGTGATCGTGCAGGGCGTCACGATGCCTAGTCTGCTCAAGCGTCTGTCGCTTCTGCCGGAGAAGTAGATTTTCAAGAAAGAAACACTCATGCCCTGGTTGACCCGTCTGCTGCTCTTCGGAGCCGCCTGGCTGACTCTGCAGGCGGCGGTCGCCGCCGCGCCCGCCCGCCCGCACCCGGCAGCGCACATCAAGCAAATTCGCGGCGGCGGTCATTATATGTTCATCGCCTACGGCGACACGCGCTCCTATCCCGACGATCATCGCAAAGTCATCGCCGCCATCGTCCGTCTGCACCCGGAGTTCGTGCTGCAGACGGGCGATTTGGTGGCGACGGGAACGAACGCGGCCCAATGGGCCGAGTTTGACGCCATCACGAAACCTCTCCGAGACGCACGTATCGCCTACTATCCGGCGCGCGGCAACCATGATGTCGGCCCTTACTATGCTTCCCGCGTCAGCGAACCGTTCGACTCAGGAAACACGTATTACTACGCCTTCACGCGCCACGGCAGCCGCTTTCTGATGCTCGACAGCATGGACCCGGACGAGTTCGCGCCCGGCAGCGCCCAATACGAGTGGATCGTCAACGAACTGGCGAAGGCGCAGAAGACGGCCCTGAATACATTCGTGCTGTTCCACGAGCCGCCCTACTCGGTCGGGCCGCACGGCCCGACGCCGGACGCGCTCCGTTACCTGCACCCGCTGTTCGTCAAATACAAACCCCGCGCCGTCTTCTGCGGCCACGACCATCTCTATTACCGCACCACCCGCGACGGCGTCACCTATTTCGTGACCGGCGGCGGCGGCGCCCCGCTGTACACGCCGGACCGGGCGGCGCAGGTCGCCATCCCCGGCGACGTCTATGCGAGCGTCCACCACGTGATCCGCTGCGACGTGGACGGCTCCCGCGTCACCTTCACCGCCGTTGCCCTGGACCGCGACCCGACGCTGACGACGCCCTGGGCCAAGACGGATGCCCAGCCCATCGTCACGCTTGTCGGCCCCAATGGCGTGCCGTCCTCCAAGCCCGTTCCCGCCACGCCCGGCGGCTCTGTCATTGACCGTCTGACGCTGGGGCCGAAATAAAATTATGGAAGTCGAAAAAGCCGTTCCCGGTCATGCCGACCCGGTCGGGCAGACGGTCGAGATGATCGCCGCGCTGCACATCCGCGCCGAACAGCAGGTAGACCGGCATCAGCGCGCCATTGAGACCGTGACCCGGACTTTGGGCCGCCCCGGTGCGTTCTATACCGTTATTGCGGTCGTCGCTGTCTGGATCGGGAGCAATCTGATGGCCCGGCGTCTGGGTTTGACTGTGTGGGACCCGCCGCCGTTTTACTGGCTGCAGGGGCTGGTCGGCCTGAGCGCGTTGCTGACCACCATCGTCGTCCTGATCACACAGAATCGTCAGGGACGGATGGACGAGCGCCGCGCGCAGCTCGAC
>CAZZVX010000414.1:0-4034 GCA_964657535.1 Armatimonadota bacterium
GGTCGGCGATGGCCTCAGCGACGCCGGACAGCAGCACAGGCTGCCCAGACCCGACATTGACAGTCCCCGTCAGTCCGCTCTGCGCCACGGCCCAGACGGCCTCGGCGGCGTCGGCGACATGGAGATAATCCCGCATCTGCCCGCCGAGTGTCGTTTCGGCCACCTGTCCCCGGAGCAGGGATAAAATGACGGCGGGGACGATGCGGCGCGGGTCTTCCCACGGGCCGTACAGCGGGAACAATCGCAGCCAGGCCGTCTCCAGCCCCGTCTCCCGCGACAACTGCTCTAAGACCAGGGACAAACCGATTTTCGTCGCTTCGTACACGCTGGACGGCGCGACCGGGGCCGTCTCCAAGAGCGGCCCGGCGCTGGGCGCATACTCGAAGCAGCTGCCCGTCACGACCAACTTTCGGCAGCCGAGTGCCGCCAGCCGCGTCGCCAGCCGCAGGCTCCCCGTCAGGCTCTCGACATTACCCAGCCCTGTCTGCGTGCCGCCCGCCGTGACGTGCCACGCCAGGTGCAGGCACAGTTCGGGCCGCAGGCGTTCCAAATGCGCGTCCAGCGCCGGGTCAGTCAGGTCACAGGAAATCACTTCGAGACGGGGAAGAAGGTCGGCGATGCGCTCCGTGCGGCTGCCGGGGCGGATCAGGGTCGCGACATCTTCGCCCTGTTCCACCAGCAGCCGGGCGACATGGGAGCCGACAAACCCCGTCGCGCCGGTGAGAAAGACTTGCACGGCGTCACCCCGCCATCGTCAGTTCGCGCCGGGCGGCGCGGGCGTAGTCGTGGATCGCCGAGACCATGTAGTCTTTGTGCGCGTCGGTCAGGCCCGGATAAACGCCGATCCAGAACACCTGACTCATCACAAAGTCCGAGTTGGGCAGGTCGCCGATCACCCGGCAGGGAATGCCCTGATAGGCGGGCTGCTTGAGCAGGTTGCCCGCAAAGAGCAGGCGCGTCCCGATTTTGCGCGACTCCAGGTGACGAACGAGTTGGTCACGGGTGAACGGCGCGTCAGGCCGGACGGCTATCGGGAAGCCGAACCAGGACGGGTCGGAGTCCGGCGTCGCTTCGGGCAGGATCAAGAATTCCTGCAAGTCACGCAGGCCGTCGTAGAGATACGCGAAGTTGCGCCGCCGGGCGGCGATAAAGCCGGGCAGTTTTTGCAGCTGCGAAACGCCGACGGCGGCCTGCATATCGGTTACTTTGAGGTTGTAGCCGATGTGCGAGTAGGTGTACTTGTGGTCGTACCCGCAGGGCAGGTCGCCGAGCTGCCAGTCGTACCGCTTGCCGCAGGTGTTGTCCCGGCCCGGCTCGCACCAGCACGCCCGCCCCCAGTCGCGGAACGACTCGACCAGCACTTTCAGCTTCAGGTTGTTGGTGAAGACCGCCCCGCCTTCGCCCATCGTGATGTGGTGCGCGGGATAGAAACTCGCCGTCGCCACGTCGCCGAACGTGCCGACTTTCTGGCCGCCGAACGTGCCGCCGAGGGCGTCGCAGCAGTCTTCAATCAGATATAAATCGTGCCTGCGGACGAACGCCGTGATCGCTGCCATGTTCGCCGGGTTGCCGAGCGTGTGCGCGAACATCACCGCGCGGGTGCGGCTCGACAGGGCCGCCTCCAACTGCGTCACGTCCAAGTTATAATCGGGAACCGTGACATCCAGGAACACGGGAACCAGCCCGTTCTGGATGATCGGGTTGACCGTCGTCGGAAAGCCCGCCGCGACAGTGATCACTTCGTCGCCCGGCACCAACCGACGGTCGCCGAGAGTGGGCGAGGTCAGGCACGTCAGCGCGAGCAGGTCCGCCGACGACCCCGAATTGACCAATAATGCCTTGCGGACGCCGCAGAAGCGGGCGAACTCCCGCTCGAACTGTGCCGCGTACCGCCCCGTCGTCAGCCAGAAGTCCAGCGACGAGTCCACCAGATGCTGCACGTCGCCCGCGTCGAACACGCGGCCCGACACCGGGACCGGCGTCTCGCCCGGCACGAAGGGCCGCGCGGCGAACGCGGCCTCGTGGTACTCGACAACCAGATCGGCGATCTGCGCCCGCAGGGCGTCTGCTTTTTCACTCATAGGAAAAAAACTTCCGGTACCAGTCAATCGTCTGTGCCAACGCTTCGTCCAGCGTGAACAGGGGCGACCAGTCAAGCCGTCTCCGCGCCTTGTCGGCGCTTAAATATTGGTGGCGGATCTCGTTGCTCGCCTCGTTGCGCACGTCGGGCTGCAAGTCCGAGTCCAGCGCGCGCAAAAGTCTCTGTACCAGGTCCAGCACCGTCACTTGAATCTCGTTGGAGAAGTTGAAGGCCTCGCCGCGCAGGGTCGGGTCGGCGGCCATCTTCTCGGCCAGCAGCGTGTAGGCCGCCGCACCGTCCTCGACGTAAAAATAGTCGCGCACAAACTGCCCGTCGGAGCGGATCACCGGACGCTGCCCGCGCAGCGCCGAGCGGATCGTGCCGGGGACGATGCGGTTCCAGTTCAGGTCGCCGCCGCCGTAGAAGTTGCCGCAGCGGGTGATCGTCACCGGCAAATCGTAGCTCTTCGCGTAGGCGTGCGCGATCAGATCGGCGCATGACTTGCTGACATCATACGGGTGCTGCCCCTGCAAGGGCGTCTCCTCGCTGTACGGCAGAACCTCCTGGTCGCCATAGGCCTTGTCCGACGACGCGACGACGATCTGACGGACTTTCGGGCTGCGCCGGCAGGCTTCCAGCAAGGCCCACGTCCCCTGAATGTTGGCCTCAAACGTCGAGACCGGGTTGCGGTTGGCGATGCCCACAATGGTCTGCGCCGCCAGATGGAACACCGTGTCACTCTCGTGTTCGCCCAGCGCCCGCTCCAACAAACTCTGATCGCACACGTCCCCGCGCACCACTTTGACTTTGTTGATGACATCGCTGCGGACCAGTTCGCTCTGCGGCACCCAGTCGCGCACCAGGCAGACCACGTCCGCGCCCAGCCCGGCCAGGCGACGCACCAGCCAGCTCCCCACCAGCCCCGTCGCCCCCGTCACCAGTGTCGGGCGGTCCTGCCAGAACGAAGAAGTCATTTCCAGACCATCCAGGGCGCCTGCCCGCTTGTCCACAGGTCGTTCAGATACTTGTACTCACGGTAGGTGTCCATCGCAAAGAAGAAGCCGTCGTGCTGAAAGGCCATCAACTCGCCGTCGCGCGTCAGCCGCTCCAGCGGCGACTGCTCCAGCACGCACCCATCGCCGCCGTCCAGATACTCGAAGATGCGCCGGTCAAAGACGAAAAAGCCCGCGTTCGTCCAGCCGTCCAACTGCGGCTTTTCCACGAACTGCGTCACCGCCCCGCTCGCGTCCGCGTTCAGCACCCCGAAGCGCGACGTGGGCCGCACCGTCGTCACCGTCGCCAGTTTCCCGTGCGACTTGTGAAAGCGCGCCAGGGCGTCAATGTCCACATTGGCGACGCCGTCGCCATACGTCACCATGAACGTGTCGCCGTCAATGTAGCGCTCGATGCGCTTGACCCGCCCGCCCGTCATCGTCTCCGGGCCGGTGTCGGCGAGCGTCACCCGAAAGTCTTGCTCCAAATGGGCGTCGTGATAACAGATCTGATTCATTCGACCGAGGCAGACGGTGAAATCGTTGTTCATCGCCTCGTAGTTCAGGAAATAGTCTTTGATCATCTGCCCCCGATAGCCCAGGCACAGCACGAAATCGCGGTGTCCATGATGGGCGTAAAGCTTCATGATGTGCCACAGGATCGGATGACCGCCGATGTCCACCAGCGGCTTCGGGCGATACTCCGTTTCCTCCCGCAGCCGGGTCCCCAACCCGCCGCACAGCAGCACTACCTTCATCATGCCGTTCCTTTCTCACTCGCGTCTAGGAACGTTATTCCATGTCTGGCCGAAGATTTCCCGGCAAATTTCGGGGCGACGGCGAAATATCCCTCAGCGGCACGGATTCCGTAAATTTACCGGGCCGTTTTCTGAGAGTTTCGCACCATAATAGAGAAGAACTTTACGGCACGACGCCGGCCCGCGCCGGCGAGAAATAGTCAG
>CAZZVX010000415.1:0-4023 GCA_964657535.1 Armatimonadota bacterium
CGACGTAGTGCGTCTCACAAAGCGCGGCGATCTTCAGAAACTCCGTGATGCCTCCCGTGTTGGGCAGCGTCATGCGCGTGAAGTCAATCAAATGCCGCTCGATCAGCGTGTTGACGTCCCAGCGGTCTCCGAACTGCTCGCCGACGGCAACGGGCAGCCCCGTCTGTCCGCGCAGGGCGGCGAGCGCCTCCGGGTTCTCGGAGCGCAGCGGGTCTTCGACAAAGAGCGGGGCGAGCGGTTCGATCAGGCGGCACAGACGGACGGCATCGGCCAGGTCGAGCCGCGTGTGAAAGTCAATCGCCCAGTCGCCGTCGTCGCCGACGCCGGTGCGGATATCGGCGCACTCCGTCACCGTTTTTTCGACCATGCGCCGCGAGTCGAAGACGCCGTTGCCGGGGTCGGCGACCGCCCAGCGGTACGCGCGGAAGCCCGCCTCGCGGCAGGCGCGCGCCGTCTCGCGCAGGCCGCCCTGCCAGGGGAAGTTCGTCGAGTAGCACTCCACATAATCCCGCGTCAGGCCGCCGAGCAGGTCATAGACGGGGACGCCGAGCGCTTTGCCCTTCAGGTCCCACAGTGCCAGGTCGAGCGCGCCGAGCGCGTGGAGTTTCTCGCGGCCCGCCGGATAAAAATAACCCCGGTACAGCAACTGCCAGAGGTGCTGAATGCGAGTCGCGTCTTCCCCGATCAGCACGGCGGCGCACTGCCGCAGCATCTCGATGGAACCGCCCTCGCCGACCCCCATCAGCCCGTCGTCCGTCTCCACGGTGACAAGCATATCGCTCTGGTTGAACGTCGGGTTCAGGCGGTGCGGCGCGTAAATTCGAACGCGGCTGATTTTCACGGAGACTGTCCCTCGCGGCGCTGTCGGGCGTCCTCGATCCAGGCGCGCGCCTCGGCGTCCTGGGCGCGGTGTTCGGCGGCGCGCGGCGAGAGCCGGGCCGGGTCCGCCAGCAGCGCCGTCGCGCCGCCGTCCACGACGAAATTCGCCCCGGTGCAGAAGCGGGCTTCGTCCGACGCCAGGTAGACCGCACAGTAGGCGACATCTTCGGGCCGCCCCTCCACGGGCAGCGGCTGGGCGAGCGTCCTCGCGACGGCGGGACGCGGGCCGAACCGCTCCGTGAACTCCGCGAACAGGTCCGGGCCGAGCTGACGCCGCAGCCAGTCGCCCGGCTCGTCCTTCCAGATCATGCCCGGCGAGACGCAGTTGACGCGGACGCCCGCCGGGGCCAGTTCAACGGCCAGGGCGCGCGTCCCGGCGATCAGCGCGCCCTTGCTCGCCGCATACGCCGAGTTGTGGCTCCCGCTCGCCAGGCCGTGGACGGAGGCGATGTTGATGACCGACCCGCCTCCCCGCGCCTGCAAATGCGGCAAAGCGTGGTGCAGAGCCATCCAGACGCTTTTCACATTGGTCGCCATGAGCAGATCGTAGCGCGCCTCCATCTCCTCGCTGTCCACGCCGCGCCCGAACGACGTCAGCGCGGCGTTGTTGACCAGGATATCCAATCCGCCTAACCCATTAGAGGCTTCCGCGACCATGCGCCGGACGTCGTCAGTGACGGCGACATCGGCGACAATGGCGTGGGCCGAGCCGCCGACATCCCGGATCGCCTGCGTTGTCCGCTCGACGCCTTCCGCGTCCCGGTCCGCGAGCGCGACTGCCGCGCCCTCCGCCGCGAACAGACGCGCGATGCTCGCGCCGATGCCGTGCGCCGCCCCCGTGACCAGGGCGATCTTGCCGCTCAACCGTTCCAAATGCGCCTCACCATTCCGCGACCGATCCATCTTCCGTGCGCCAGAGCGGGTTGCGCCAGCGGTGGCCCTGTTCGGCCATCTCGCGCACTTTGGCCTCGTTGATCTCGATTCCCAGACCCGGCCCGGTCAGGCGCGGAACGTACCCGTCTTGGTAGTGAAACACGGACGGGTCCGCCAGATAATCCAACAGGTCGGAGCCTTGATTATAATGAATGCCCAGACTCTGTTCTTGAATAAAGGCGTTCGGGGTGCAGAAGTCGAGCTGCAAGGCCGCCGCCAGCGAGATCGGCCCCAGCGGGCAGTGCGGGGCGACGGCGACATCATACGCTTCCGCCATCGCCGCGATCTTGCGTGTCTCCCAAAGCCCGCCCGCATGGCTCAGGTCGGGCTGAATAATATCTACAAGTCCGCCGGCCAGCAGGCCCTTGAAGTCCCAGCGCGTGTACATCCGCTCGCCGGTGGCGAGGGGAACCGACGTGTGGCGGGCGATCTCGGCCAACGCCTCGTTGTTTTCGGCGAGAACCGGCTCCTCGAAAAACATCGGCTGGTACGGTTCCAGCGCCCTCACCAGCCGTTTCGCCATGGATTTATGCGCGCGACCGTGGAAGTCTACGCCGACGCCGACGCCCGGCCCCACGGCGGCGCGGACGGACGCCAGGCGTTCGGCGGCTTCGTCCACCTTGACCGCCGAGTCGATCCAGGCCAGCGCGCCGGTGGCGTTCATCTTGAGCGCCGTGTACCCCTGCGCCACCCGTTCCTGCGCCGCCGACGCGACTTCGGCAGGGTCGTCGCCGCCAATCCAGGCATAGACTCTGACCCGGTCGCGCACCGGCCCGCCGAGCAGTTCATACGCGGGTACGCCGAGCCGCTTGCCCTTCAGATCCCACAGCGCCTGCTCGATGCCCGAAACGGCGCTGGTCAGGACAGGGCCGCCCCGGTAGAAACCGCCCCGATACAGCGTCTGCCACAGATCCTCGATATGATTCGCGTTTCGCCCGGTCAGGGCGTCGCTCATCTCTTCGACGGCGGCGCGGACGGTCTCGGCGCGGCCCTCGACAATCGGCTCGCCCCACCCCGCCAGGCCGTCCTCGGTCGTGACCTTCAGAAACAGCCAGCGCGGCGGGACGACGAATAGTTCCAGGCCGTGGATAATGGCGTCTTTCATTAAGCCTCCTGACTTTTCGCGGCCCGCGCCGCCGCCAGCGCCTGGACATAGTCGCGGGCGGTCGCCGCGAGTCCGCCCCAGTCGCGGTCGCGCAGGACCGTCTTACTCACGAGGTTGCCGCCCAGCGCGGCCCCGACACACCCGGCCTGAATAAACAGAGGCAGGCTGCCCAAAGACACGCCGCCGGTCGGCATGATCTTGAGGAACGGCAGGGGCGCGAGCAGGGCGCGGACGTACCCCGGCCCCAGCGTGTCGGCGGGGAACAGTTTGATGAAGTCCGCGCCAGCCCGGTGCGCGGCCAGCGCCTCGGTCGGCGTCATGCAGCCGCAGGCGATGGGCAGTCGGTGGGCCTGGCAGAAGCGAATGGTTTCGATCTGAAGCGTCGGCGTGACGATGAACTCCGCCCCGGCCTCAAGCGCGGTCTGGGCCTCTTCGGGACCCAGAATCGTCCCGGCGCCGACGCGAATCACGGAGGGTGACTTTTCACGAATGGCTTGAATCCCCGGCAGCGCGCCCGGCGTGTTCAGAGTAATTTCCATCGCGCGGATGCCGCCGTCGGCCAGCGCCTGCGCGACGCCCAGCCAGTCCGCCTCCGCATCGGCCCGGACGATGGCGATCAGCCCGTATCGTTCCAACTCAGCCGCCGTCAGCGCGTCCGTCATCGGCTCCTCTTTCTCAGCGCCATGCGCCGCCCCCCTGCGCCAAAACCGCCTCGACTTCGGCCCGCGTCGCGAGCAGCAGATCGCCGGGAATCGTCCGCTTGAGCGCCCCAGCAGCTGCGCCCAACCGGAGCGCCTGCGCGAGTGATCTGCCGGCCAGATATTCCGCCAGAAAGCCGGCCGCGAAGGCGTCCCCGGAGCCGAAACGCTCTACCGTCGTCTCCACGGCAACTGCCGGGACAGTCAGACAGTCGCCCCCGTCACAGCCGGCGGCCCCGTCACTCCCCAGCGTCACGGCCACCGTCGGCGTTCCGAACCGTTGGCGCAGTCCCGCCGCGCGGACCGCGCCGTCGCCCGTCAGCCCGAACAGCCGCGCGGCATCGTCCCGCGCACAGAACAGCACGTCGGCCTGCCCAATCAGCGGTTCCAGCACGGTCGCGGCCGTGT
>CAZZVX010000416.1:0-4010 GCA_964657535.1 Armatimonadota bacterium
CCCCCGGCGCGGCAGAAAGTCACTCCTGACCGATCTCAAGATCTGTCATACGCGTAATTCTTGCTGCGATAAGCATTGTCTCTGTCCCGCCCTCCCTTGTTCAAAATTCGGGGCCAAACCCGATGCCAACGGCAGCAAGTCCAAGTTGACGGGAAGCGTTCCCAAAAGGTAGACCGTCTCACGACTTAGCTGGGACACAAATCCAAGGAGGAAGAGAAAACGAATGTTGCGAAACAGGGACACCATCGAACAAGGTCGAGACATCGTCACGCTGATCAATACGTTTGCCGTGGAACCGGATAGGCAGCGGGCCGTGGTGGATTCGCTGGCGCGGGTCACGGAAGAGACGATGCAGCACCTGCCAGGGTTTATCGGCGCCTGCGTCCACCAAAGCCTCGACGGGACACACGTCGTCAACTATGTCCAGTGGGAGAGCGAGGCGCACTTCCAGGCGATGTTTCAGGACCCCGCCGCCGCAGCCCACATGGCCGAGGTCTCAGCACTTGCCGTCTCCGTCACGCCTGTGCTGTATCGGGTAGCCTACGTCGGGGTGAAGCCGGTCGAGGCGAACGAAACGGTGTGAGTTGTCAAAACTCAGAGCGGGCACAGGTCGGGTTCGGTCCAGCCGGTGCGGGCGGCGGAGGAGAGCAGCAGGCCGCGCGAGTAATACTCACGGATGCGGTTTTTGTCGCCCCACTCGGCAAGGAGGTCATCTGTCAGGTCAGCGAGCGGCGTGTTCTGATCGCGGTGGCGGAGATAGGCAGAAATTTGGCGGATATAGAACAGGGTGATGGTCTCGTGGTAGCCGCTTTTGGGCGTGTCCACGACGCCAAGAGCCTGGTTGAGCGCCTGGATGCGGCGGCGGATGGTGTTGGTCGCTTCGTCCTGGGGCAGGCGCGTCAGGTACCACAGGGCGACGCTCAAATGCGCCCTGTGGGTCCACTGATCGTGCGACAGGGTGCAGGCCTCGAACTCCTGGACAAGCCGCGCGATCTCTTCGGGCGTCATGAGGCGTCTACCGTGATCCGGGTTCCGGTCTGGAAGGAGCGGATGGCGGCGTCGGCGAGCGCGAGGGCGCGGCGCCCGGCAGTGGCGGGAACGGGCGGCGGCTGATTTTGCCGGAAGGCTTGGAGCAGGCCGTTCATGTAGACATCAAATGTGCGACGGAACTCACGGTCGCGGTCGTTGAAGTAGCCGGACTGCCAGACTTCGGCGGTTTCGCTGCCGGCGGATTGTAACGCATAGCGGCGCACCGTGTCGTCAATAACGACTCGGCCCTGCGTGCCGTTGATCTCGACGCGATGGGTGTCGGCGTAGGCGTAGGACGAGTCGTAGGAGCCAATCAAACTGCCGACCGCGCCATTCGCAAGCCGCAGGGAAAGGGCCAGGGTGCTGAAGCCGTGGCCGGGCGTGTCCGTCATTTCGGCCATGACAGAAGCGATGGGGCCGCACAGGTATTCCAGCATATCGAATCCGTGACACTGCGTTTCGATGAGGTTGGCGAAGGGATGGTCCTGGCGGCCTTCCCCGCCGAAGCGCCAGGTGGCAAACGTGATGTCGCCAAGTCTGCCTGCGTTGATAGCGTCATAGGCGAGTTGAACGGGCCGGGCGTAGCGGTGGTTGAAGTTAATGGCGAAGAACAGATCGCGCTCGGCGGCTTCGGCCAGCAGCGTGTCGGCTTCCGCGAGGTCAAAGACGAGCGGCTTTTCCACTAACAGGGGATAGCCCGCCTGGATGACTTGCCGCGTGGGGGCGAAATGGCCCTGGTTGGGCAGGCAGAGGCTGACCAGGTCGAGCCGTTCGCGGGCAAGCATTCGGTCAATGTCGGTGTAGGCGCGGACGCCGTATTGGGCGGCCCGCGCCTGCGTTTTCTCCGCTGTGCGCCCGGCGATGGCGCAGAAATCCACATCAGGGCGCTCGGCGAAGATGCGGGCGTGCTGACGGCCCCATCCGCCCGCGCCGATCAGGGCGACTTTGACGCGCTCGCTCATTGTTCAATCACAACCTTTCCAGTTTCCCCGGCGAAAAACGTCTCGAAGGCGGCTTGGATTTCGTCTACGGCAACTCGGTGCGTGATGATCTGGCGCAGATAATCCTGATGGGCGCGCAGCCATTCCAAGTTGGCGGGGAGTTCATTGAAGCGGAAATACTCGCTGCCCAGCACGGCGCGCTCCGGGGCAATCAGGTCGGCGGAGACGTTGACGGTCAAGCCTTCGCCGTGTCCGACACAGACGAGAACGCCACGTAGGTCCAACAGGTCCAGGCATTCCTGCCGGGCGACTTGCTTGCCGCTGGTGTCAACGGCCAGGTCTACACGATTTTGCCCATGCGCTTTCAGGCCGTCGGCGGCTGTCTTGTCTTGAAGATTGATCGGCAGGCCACCAAGTTGCTCGGCCAGCCGCAGCCGATACGGGCTGACATCGGAAACGAAGACGGGCAGCCTGTCGCCGAACAAAATCTTTGCCATCGCCAGCGTTCCCAGGCCAATGGGACCAGCCCCGGCGATAAGGAGCGATTCAATGTCGGGGCGCACCAAGCGGCCCCGTTCCAGGGCGTGGCCGCCGGTTCCTATGATGTCCAGCAGCAGGGTGGCGTCTGTTAAGGACAGGTCGGCGTCAACGGGGAAGAAGATGGTTTCGTGAACCAACTCATAAATGCCGTAGCCGCCGTCATGGGTGAAGCCCATGTCGGCGCGCTTCTGCGAACACTGGTTGGTGAACCCCAAGCGGCAGGAACGGCACACGCCGCAGAAGGCCATCAAAAAGACAACGCCGGGTGTGCCGACGGGCGTTGTCGTGTCCGGCCCGGCGGCGGCAACGATGCCCGCTGCCTCATGGCCGGGCGTCACGCTTGAGCCGCCGAAGAACTGCCCGCGCTCCGACCCGCACAGGGCATTGGCCTTGACTTGAATGAGCAGTTGGCCCGCGCCGGGAACGGGAACGGGCTTCTCCTGAAACTCAATCCGGCTCTGTCCGACGAAGTGCGGGACTCGCATGGTGTCGTTGAGGAGGGTCATGATCGTTTTCCGCCCGCGTGTTCCAGCAGTTTGATGGTGCGATCCAGCGTGTCCATCTGCGCATCGGTCATTTCGCCCATGCCTGTCGGGACCATGTTTTGCGCCTCGTTTGAAGCCGTCATTCCGTCGGACATTCCCGCTTGACATTTGGCGTTGACGTTCGCGCCGTGATGCAGGAGCAGGGTCATCGCCGGCAGACTGCCGCCAAAGACGGCTTCCACCAAGGGCGTGACGTGCGATTCCAGGTCAATGTTGTCGTCAGTCACGTCCCGCGCCGCCCCGTAATCCACGCCGAGCGCGTTCGGATCCGCCCCGGCCCGCAGCAGCGCGGCGGCGATGTCTGTGCGGCCCTCGTGACAGGCGATCATCAGCACGGTCGGCCCAAGCCAGGGATGCGTCTTCGTATCCGTGCGCCACTGCGCCTCCACGATCCGCCAGTGCGGCTGGCCGCTGTCGTCGCGGGCGTTCAGGTCGGCCCCGGCGCGGAGCAGGGCCGCGACCTGCGCGGCGTCGTTCCGTTTGACCGCCTCCACCAGCGCTTGATCGGCGCGGGCATGGAGTTCGGCGGCGCTAGGGCCAATGGCAAGTTGGGTTCGGCTCCGGCAGGAGACCAGAAGGGCGACCAGAAGCAAAATTGCAGAAAGCAGCAGGACGAATTGCTGTTTCATAGGCATCAGCAGGCGGCAGGCGTTTCCAGGCCGAAGTTGTGGGCGTACAGGTTCTGGATCTGGCGCAGTTCATCTGCCGTCAGCGGCGCTTTGTCCGGGGCGGCGCACAACTCTTCCAGCTGCTTCTCGTCATAGATGTTGGGCAGGGCGCAGGCCAGCAGCGGCTCGGACCAGAGCCAGAGCAGAGCGGCTTGGCCGAGCGTCCGGCCCGTCCCCTTCAAAAGAAAGTCCAACTGTTCCACTTTCTTCAATCCGTCTTCCAGCCAGGCTTTGCGCTTTTCATTGGTAGACACGCGGAAGTTGCGGTGGTCGCCGGGGGCAAATTC
>CAZZVX010000417.1:0-4005 GCA_964657535.1 Armatimonadota bacterium
CGCTGGCGAGTCTGCTGCTGGGCGCCTGGCTGCGCGGGCGGCACGGGCCGCGACCGTCGCCGCAGACGGTGGTGGCGTATCTCGATGTCGGCGACGGCGACTGCACGCTGATCCGCACGGTGACGGGCGAGACGATCCTGCTGGACACCGGCGATGCCGCGTCGTCGGCTCATGTCGTTCAGATATTGCGCCGCTTTCACGTGCAGGTGATTGATCTGCTGGTCCTGGCGGGGCCGGACGCGGGCAGCGTCGGTGGCGTGCCGACCATCGTTTCCGCGTTCCCGGTGCGGTCCGTTTGGGATAACGCGGTCGAGAGCCACCCCGAATCCAGGCGCGCGGCCCTGGAAGCGATCCGGCGGCGGCACATTCCGAGCAAGATCGTCCATGCCGGGGACACGATCCAGATCGGGGCGGGGACGTTCTGGAAAACGCTCTGGCCGCCGGAACACGGGCAGGCTTCGCGCCGGGAGGCGCTGGCGCTGGAGATGGATTACGGCGCGACGCGCTTTCTGTTCGCGGGCGACGCCTCCGCGCAGACGGAAGCGGACCTGGTCGCCGACCAGAGCGAGACCCTGGGCTGCGGCGACTCGTGCAGCGATCTGGTGCTGCAGGCGCCGCGCGGCGGCGCGGACACGGGGACGTCTTCCGAACTGTTGCGCTGCGCCGCCCCCTCGGTCGCCGTGATCTCGTGCGGCGGCGGGCCGGGCAGCCCCGGTTCGGGCGTCCTGCATCGCCTGCAGGCCGCCGGCGCGGAGATTCATCGCACGGACACGATGGGAACGGTGATCGTCCTGACGGACGGGCATTCGGCGCCGTCGGTCACTTCGGAGCATCTGTAGGAACTATGCAAACAATCGCACCACCCCGCCTGGGAGATATTCTGGTCTCCCTGCAGATTATCGCGCCGGAACAGCTGCAGGAGGCTCTGCTTCAGCAGTCGTCCACCGGGCAGCGACTCGGCTCGACGCTGATCAACAACGGCTGGGCCTCGGAGGAGGACATCACCCGCGCCCGCGCCGTGCAGATGGACGTGCCGTATGTGGCCGTCAGCCGCGAGACGCCCGATCCGTTCGTGACGGCCCTGATCTCCTACGAGATCGCGCACCGCTGTATGCTGCTGCCCCTGTCGCTGGAAGTGCGCGAAACGGACGGCGTGGAGCGCCTGCGCGTGGCGATGCTGGACCCGTGGGACGTCGAGGCGATTGACCTGGTGCAGCGCGAGGCCCGCAAGCGGGTCGAGCCGCTGCTCGCCAGCGAGGGGGCGCTGCAGAACGCCATCGAGCGGGCGTACCACGACTCGCAGGACACCGCCCACCGCGCCGCGTTCAACGGGGCAATCGCCAACGCCGGTTTCGACGGCGAAGAGGCCGTCCTGGAAGACATCCCGGACGACGTGGACGTTTCGGAGACAATGCGCCAGGGCGACCAGGCGCCGGTGATTCGCTTCGTCAACACGCTCTTCGCCGACGCCATCCGGCGGCGCGCGTCGGACATCCACATCGAGCCGCAGAAGAAAGATTTCCAGATCCGATACCGCGTGGACGGCCACCTGGTGGTCGCCCGGACCGTGCCGCGCCAGTTCCTGGCCGCCGTGACGTCGCGCATCAAGATCATGGCCGAGATGGACATCTCGGAGCGACGCCTGCCGCTGGACGGACGCATCTCTTTACGACTGGAAGGCCGCAGCATTGACCTGCGCGTTTCGACGCTGCCGACCCAGTACGGCGAGCGGGCCGTGATGCGTATTCTGGACCGCACCGCCGCCTGCTATGGCATGGACCAGTTGGGCTTTTCGCCGCACAACCGGGCGTCCTTCAACCAACTCATCCACAAGCCGCACGGCATCATTCTCGTCACCGGGCCGACGGGGTCGGGCAAGACGACGACGCTGTACGCCGCGCTGAACGCGCTCAAGTCGCCGACGACGAACATCATCACCTGCGAAGACCCCATTGAGTACGAACTCGAGGGCGTCAGCCAGTCCAACGTCAACGAGCGCGCGGGGCTGACGTTCGCGCGGCAATTGCGGGCCATCCTGCGCCAAGACCCCGACGTGGTGCTGGTCGGCGAGATCCGCGACGCGGAGACCGCCGAGATCGCGTTCCGCGCGGCCCTGACCGGCCACCTGGTGCTTTCGACACTGCACTGCAACGAGGCGGCGGGCGCGGCCTCCCGCCTGCTGGACATGGGCGTGGCGCCGTTCCTGATCGCCTCGACCCTGGTCGGCGTGGTGGCGCAGCGCCTGGTTCGTAAACTGTGCCCGGCCTGCCGCCGCGAGGTGGTGCCGGACGTGGACACGCTTTCGTTGTTCCGCCAGATGGGGGCGACGATCCCTCCGGTGCTGCGCCTGCACGAACCGGTCGGCTGCGTGCAGTGCGACAAGGTCGGCTCGAAAGGCCGGATCGCGGTCCACGAGTTGATGGTCGTCAACTCGAAAATCCAGCGCCTGACCATGCAGCAGGCCTCGACGGAGGAAATCCGCAAGGCGGCTTTGGAGGGCGGCATGGTCCCGATGATCACCGACGGTTTAGAGAAAGTCAGCCAGGGCCTGACGTCTCTGGACGACGTGATGCGCAAGATCGGCACCCCGACGGAGGAGTACAGTTAAGACCTGCCTCCTTGCTTCGCAGGGTCCTCCCAGATTGGGAGGACTCAGAGACAGCGCAGGGGCACTCTGCGCATAGAACCCAGAAAGCCGCCCGCCGAAAGTATCGACGGGCGGCTTTCTGATTTGTGACTGTCAGTGGGCGGTGTGCGCCTTGATCTCGTGGTGGACGCCGATAGCGGTGCCGATGCCGGTGAGGGTCGGGTGGCGCTCGGCGAAGTTCAGTTTCTGGTGATGGGCCTTGCGATGGGCCGCGGCGACCTTCAGGGCGTGGTGCATCCCGACGCCGGCGGCGATGCCGGTCATGGTCGGGTGCCGCTGAATCACGTTCGGGTGCGGGGCTTGCGCGAGCGCGGGACCGGCCAGCGCCAATGCGGCAGGGATCAAGGCGAGCAGCGCCTTTGGTTTCTGGATCGTCATGAATTTCGTTCCTCCGTGTTGTCAAAGCGAAGCGCGGCCTCGGAAAGTTCCGGTCGCTTCGGCTTGCGGCGTTATTCCCGCCCCGGCCCGTCTCTAAACTTGCCTGTTGTCTCGGCGGACGCATGGAGGAAACTCGCCAGGTCGGTGGGGCTGACCTGCGGCTCGCCGGGGGCGACGTTGTCCAATTTGCCGTCGCGCATCCAGCGTTCCAGTTCGCCGACAAGTTCGAAGAGATGGCTGAACGAGTCCACGACGAACAGCAGGGGCTGGTAATGGTCTATCTCAAAGCCCTGGTTGATGACCCACTCCAATTGCATCGGGTAACGCTGAACGTCGGGCGATTTAATGCAATGCTCGATCTCGCCGTGCGAAGACAGCAGGCCACTGCCGTAGACTTTGAGGCCGTCGGCGCTGCGCATCAGCCCGAACTCGACGGTGAACCAGAAGAAACGCGCCATGGCCTTGATGATGCCTGTCAGCCGCCGGACCTGCTCGCCCTCGTCGGCCATGGCGGAGACCATCTGGACGGCGGTGTGTGCGCAGTCGCCGAAGCGCACGAGGGCGTCGGCGAAGGCCGGGTCGGTGTGCATGGGGACGTGTCCGGCGATGTCGTGGAAGATGTCGGGTTCGGGCAGGTAGTCCAGGTGCCGGCCGTCGCGGATGGTGATGGTGGTCGGGAACTCGCGGTTCCGCAGGCAGTCAAAAAACAGAAATGCCGGGATGTAGCCACTGACGGCTTTGGCCTGAAATCCGGTCAAGGGACACAGAAACTGATTGATGTCGGCGAGGCGCGGCACGCGGTCGTGGTCCATGCACAGATTCTCGATGCCGCGCAGGTAGTGTTCGTTGGCATAGCGCCGCCACAGCTGGCCCATGCGGGCGTAGAGCCGCCGCCAGGTTTCGTGGTTCGCCGCCGAATACAGTTCATACGGCTGTGAGGTGTACAGCCGCCCCTCCTGCCGGGCCTGCTCAATAAATGG
>CAZZVX010000418.1:0-1814 GCA_964657535.1 Armatimonadota bacterium
TACAAGGCCTTCATCGTCGCGGCGGGTTTCATGCTGGGCCGCCCGCTGACCATCCCCGGCTCCGACAAGAAGGGCGTCCACATCGGCATTGAACTGCTGAAGGAAGTCAATCTCGGCAAGCCGTACACGGTCGGCGAAAAGTGCGTGGTCATCGGCGGCGGCAACGTCGCGATGGACGTTGTCCGTATGACGGTCCGCACGCCCGTCATTCAGGGCCTGTCCAACATGGCGAAGCCCAAGAACTACGCCATGACCGACATCGCCCGCTCGCTCGCGCTGACCGCCAAGAGCGTGGACTGCATCTTCGGCGAGTCGCGCGCTCAGATGAACGCCGACGAGTACGAGATCGAAGAAGCCGTTCTGGAAGGCGTCAAGCTTTACCCGCAGCGCCTGCCGATTGAGATCATGGGCGAGGAGGCCGTCACCGGCGTCAAGACCAAGAAGGTCAAGTCGCTGATTGACCCCCAGGGCCGCTTCAACCCGCAATATATCGAAGGCAGCGAGGAAGTGTTCCCCTGCGACACGGTGATCATCTCCATCGGCCAGATGGTCAACTGGAACTTCCTGACGGGCATCGAGGATCTGAAGCGCACGCCGCGCGGCACCGTGGACGTGGACCCCGAAACGCTGCAATCCACCAGCCACCCGGACGTGTTCGCGGTCGGCGACATCGCCCTCGGCGCGCGCCTGTTCATTGACGGCATCGCCAGCGCGCAGAAGTGCGCCGTGGGCGTGGACGAGTACCTGACCGGCACGCAGGTCAAACTGGTCCGGCGCGGCTATATGCGCCCCCTGCCCATCGTCAACTACGAGATGCCGACCAAGTACGACAACTTCATCCGCCAGGAGCCGCCGGAGCGCGAAATCTCCAACCGCTCGGCGGGCTTCGACCTCGTGGAATTTAATTACACCGAGAAGGCCGCGCGGGAACAAGGGATGCGCTGTTTGCGTTGTCATGTTAACGTGGTCTTCGACGCCGAGAAATGCATCCTGTGCGGCCTGTGCATCAACATCTGCCCGGAGAGCATTCTGAAGATGGTCCCCGTCACCGACGTGACCGGGGATGAAGAGGTCGCCAAACTGATCGAGGCCAAGTACGGCGTCCCGCAGGAAGAACTCCTGCCCGACGACGGCACGATCATGCTGATGGACGGGACGAAGTGCATTCGGTGCGCCCTGTGCGCCAAAATCTGCCCGATGGACTGCATCTCGATGGAGGCCTTCGAGTACGAGGAAGAGTTAGTCCCGGTCGAGACCATCACGCGGACGGCCATGCCCGCCGCCCCCACCGCGCTTGGGTATAAAGCGTCCTAGACCGACAACACACCGGCGGGCTTTGAACCCGCTCAGGAGAGGAATTAGAAATGTCAGCACTCATGGAACCGACCACCATCGTGGCCGCCCCCCTTACCATCACCGAAGCCGCCGCGAGCGAGGTCAAGAGCCTCGTCGAGCAGCAGGAGCGGGACGACTTGGCCCTGCGCATCTACGTCGCCGGCGGCGGCTGTTCCGGCCTGCAGTACGGCATGGCCCTGGACGAGAACATCGAGCCGGGCGATCAAGTCTTTGACATCGGCGGCATCAAGTGCGTCGTGGATTCGACCAGCCTGCGCTACCTGACCGGCTCCGTCGTGGACTACATCACCACCGACATGGGCGGCGGCTTCAAGATCGAGAACCCGAACGCCGTCAAGTCCTGCGGCTGCGGCTCCTCCTTCAGCACCGACGAAGCCGGCGCCGAAGGCCTCGACACCAGCGTCGGCGGCGGCTGCGGCTCCTGCGGCTGCCACTAGTTGACCCATCAGAACGGGCGG
>CAZZVX010000418.1:1824-4001 GCA_964657535.1 Armatimonadota bacterium
CCCGCTTTTCCCGTTCCGGCGGCAGCCGTTTTCTCATTGCTCGTCTTTTGACTTCATTTCGTCGTCTTTATCTGCCGCCGGAACGTCCATGATGACGGGCGGGAAATCTTTGAGGGTGAAGCGGTATTCGTCACCGGCGGGGCCGATGCGGAAGGTGACGGCGACCGGGACGGCGAGGCCGCGCTCGTTCTTGTCCGAGGATTTGGTGGCGAAGGTGAACTTCCAGCCTGAGCCTTCGGCCAGGACGCTTTCGCCGAGGACGGTGAGGGGCAGGCCGACGGGACGGAGACGGCGGCCACCGGCGCGGGTCAACGCAAGGTCGGCGGATGTGACGGTCAACGCGCGCTGGGCTTCCTGGGCGTCTCGCAGGACGAAGGCGACTTCGACATAGCGGCTTTTGTCGTCGCCGCGCCCGGCGTAAGTCGCAAGCGTGGCGTGGGCGACGGTCAATGCCCAGCCGTCGTGAATGATCTTGTCGCCGATGCGGTAAGAAGGCGTCTTGCCTGCGCCGAGCAGGTACTTGTCGAACCAGGCCAGGATGCGGCGCATCTCGTCCAGGCGGTGTTCGGGTTCGCCGAAGCCGTGACCCTCGCGCGGGTAGTGCGCGTATTGGACGGTCTTGCCCAGAAGATGCAGGGCCTGGTACATCTCCTGAGAGTTGGAGATGAACGTGTTGCCGTCGCCCTCGCCGTGCAGGAGCAGCACGGGCGTCTCGATGTTTCTGAGATATGTCGCCGGAGATTGGGCGGCGTAGGCGTCGGGCCGGTCCCAGGGAAAGCCGTTCAGATACTCCATTTCCCAACGCGGGGCCTGCGAGTTGGAGAAATCCGTCACCAGCGAAAAGATGCCGAACTCGGACACGGCGGCCCCAAAGCGCGTCGTATGGCCGATGATCCAGTTGGTCAGAAAGCCGCCGTAGGACGAGCCGGTGACGCCTAAACGCTTTGGGTCGGCGATGCCTTCGGCGATAGCCCAGTCCACACCGGCCAACACATCCTGATAGTCTCCCCCGCCCAAGTCGTTCCGGTTGGCGATGCCGAACTCGTTGCCATAGCCCTCACTGCCGCGATAGTTGGGCGACAGCACGAGGTAGCCATAAGACGCATAGACCTGCGACATCGTGTAGGGGGACAGCGCCTGCACGGAGCGACCGTGCGGGCCGCCGTGCAGGGACAGGATCAAGGGGTAGGCCCGGCCTTCCTGGAAGTCGGGCGGGTAGGTCAGCAGCCCTTCGATCTCCATCCCGTCCGGCGACTGCCAGGCGACCAGTTCCGTCGGCGCGAGCGCGTACTTCTCGTACCAGTCTTCGTTCAGGTCGGTGAGCGTGACGGGTTCTTTGGCGTTGGGGGCCAGCCAGAGCAGTTCCGGCACGTCCACGGCGCTGCTGGCGACGAAGGCGATGCCTCCGTCGGGCGCGACATGAAAATCATGGATGTGTTCATCGCTCTGGACGATGGGGGCAAAGCCTTTGCCGTCAAAACGGAAAAGGGCCGTGGTCGTGCCGAGGGCGGCGGAGAGATAAACTCGCCCCTGGGCATCAAAGAAGACGCTGTCCCATCCGACAAGGTCGTATGGAAAGTCCTGAGTGAGATTGACAGGTTCGCCGCCGTCGGCAGGGACGGCGAACAAGTTCTCTTGGGAATAGGACAAATCCGGGTCGAGCGAGCGCCGGAACAGGAGGCGTTGACTGTCGGGCGACCAGACGGGGTGATACTTGCCGCCGGGGCCGTCGGTCAACTGGCTCGTTGCTCCAGTCCTGATGTCCAGAGTCCAGAGGTCGGCTTTATGATAGTCGTTGACTTCTCCGGTGTAATTCGTCGTGAAGGCAACCGCGCGTGCGTCAGGTGAAACGGCGATCTCGCCCAGCCCATAGTCGCCCGGATGCAGGAGAGATGCTTTCTTGTCTTCGCGCCCGATGCGCCAGATCTGGGTGCGAAACTTCTCGGCGCGCTCGACGACGGCGTCATCCTTGCGAGCCTGCTTGTCGTCGTAAGCGGCCTGCAGCGGCTTCGGGCGCGGCTCGCGGGCGAGGTACACGATTCCCGATGAGTCCGACAGCCAATCGAACGCCGCCACGCCTTCCGGCGCACTGGTCAGCTTTTCGGCCTCGCCTCCCCCACCGTCCATCGGCAGCAGAAAGACCTGGTCTTTTGGGTCTGCATCGGCATCGAGATCGT
>CAZZVX010000419.1:0-3979 GCA_964657535.1 Armatimonadota bacterium
CAGGGGAGCGCTGCTGGGATCGCCGGGCGCGAGCGCATACCCGGCGCGGGCGTAGGAGTCGAGGGTGGGCTGGGCGCCCATGCCGGACAGCGCGCCGAGGTCGCCGTCTCCCAGAAAAGACAGCATTGTTTCTTCGTGGTTGCCCTGGACGAAGACCTTGCGGCACCGGTCGAAGGCGATGATCTGTTCGACACACGCATAGCCGTCCGGGCCGCGATTGATGGCGTCGCCCAGGAACACGACGAGGTCGGCGGGCTGAACGGGGAGTTTTGCCAGCATCTCCCGCAGCGCGTCGGCCTCGCCGTGTATGTCGCCGATGGCGTAAATCATGCTTTGCTCTTCAAGTCGTTGAGAATAGGGTCGTCCGGGAAGGCGGCCCGGCTGAGGGCGAGCAAGGACGCGCGGGCCTGGCCCAACTCCGTGTGGGTATGCCACGTTTGTTGTCCGTCGGCGTTTGTGGTGATGATATCCACCCCGGAACAGTAGAAACACACTACGGCATCCGTATGCGCGTGGCCTCGCCACACGCGGAATCCTACACCCGGATCGAAGCAGCTTGCCTCAAAAGAATGAGCCGGGTCTTTTGCTGCCGAGAGCGCTGAAAGCAGACGGTGAGCGAATGCTGAGTCTTGAGGCGGAGCCACGCGCAGGATCGTGTAATCGTCAAGGTTTCCGAGGCGGCTTTTCCCTCTGGTTTCCATGTCGGCCCCGGTACGGAACTGGTCCTCATGGAAGTCGGCAAGACGGAATACCTCCACGCGGTCGGCGTGGGCAAGGATTGCTTGTGTGGTCGGGTCTAACTGGAGAGTCGGCTGGACCGGGCTACGGTGACGGAGCGCGAAACCGCCGCCCACCAGCAGGGCAAACAAGCAAAGTGTGAGGATGAGACGGGCCGGTCGTTTCATGACACTCCCTGAAGCCGACGGACGCAGGCTGGAGTGGCAGGCAGAATGGCCCCGGCCATTCCTGGCCGGGGCCTTATCTTACTTGCTCTGGGCGTACTCGCGGGCGGAGGAGAGTTGGCCCTTCGAGCCGAGCAGTTCCGAGCGGGAGGCGATGAACTTGGCGTACTCGGCAATATAAATCTTGCCGGGCGAGCGCAGGTCGAAGTCTTCGGGCTTGTCGCGGAAGAACTCGCGGTGGACGCGGGTCCAGACGAGGCGCCCGTCGGTGTCAATGTTGACTTTGCAGACGCCGAGCTTGGCGGCGGGCAGGTACTGGTGTTCGTCCACGCCCTTCGCGCCTTCTTTGAGCTTGCCGCCGGCGGCGTTGATGCGATGCACCTCGTCCTGGGGGACGCTGCTGGACCCGTGCATGACGAGCGGGAAGCCGGGCAGTTCGGCCTGGATGGCGCGGATGCGGTCGAAATGCAGGCCCTGGCCGCCGGAAAACTTGTACGCGCCGTGCGAGGTGCCGATGGCGCAGGCGAGCGAGTCGCAGCCGGATTGGGCAACGAACTCTTTGGCCTCTTCGGGGTCGGTGAGCAGGGCGTTCTTTTCGTCTACCTGAATGTCTTCCTCGACGCCGCCGAGCATTCCGAGTTCGGCCTCGACGCTGACGCCTTTGGCGTGGGCGCGATCCACGACGCGCTTGGTGATGGCGACGTTCTCCTCGAAGGGGTCGTGGGAGGCATCAATCATGACGGACGAGTAGAAGCCGCTGTCAATGCAGTCGTAGCAGGTCTGCTCGTCGCCGTGGTCGAGGTGGACCGCGAAGAGGGCGTCGGGGAAAATGTCGTCGCAGGCGCGGATCATGCCTTCGAGCATCCGCTTGTCGGTGTAGGAGCGGGCGCCTTTGGAGATCTGGATGATGAACGGGGACTGCGCCTCCAGGTTGCCTTTAAACAGGCCCATCGCCTGCTCGGCGTTGTTGATGTTGTAGGCCCCCAGCGCGTACTTGCCGTAAGCGTGCTCGAACAGGGTCTTGGTGGTGACGATCATGGCGTGTCTCCTCGGTTGGTTTCGCCGGTCATTATACCCGGTGAGCGCGCGTTTCTGCGCCTGATTCGGCTTCCGGGCTGTCGTCCGGCGGGGTTTCCGGCAGGAGTTCCGATCTTCCGTTCAACGGCCCGCCTGCAGCCTCTGAGATGTCGCCTTGTCTACAGCGGATTGAAATTGGTTGCCCGCCGAGGCGTAAGCTTTTGAGCGATAGTCGTAGGCGTCCGCATTGTTGGGATCGAGCGCGATAGCCTGGGTGTAATCGGCGATGGCCTGTGTCAGATTGTTCAGGCGGACGTAGACTTGCCCCCGGTAAACGTAGGCATCGGCGTACCGGGGATCGAGTTTGATGGCTTGGTCAAGATCGGTGACGGCTTGAGACGGATCGCCGGCGTCCCCCTCGGCGCTGCCCTTTTCGGCGTAGGCTTCGGCGTTCTGGGGGTCTATTTTGATGGCCTGGTCGAAGTCGGCGAAGGCCTGGGGCAATTTGTGTTGGTCGTCGTAGGTCATCGCGCGACCGATATAGGCTTTGACAAGGTTCGGATCAATCTGGATGGCCTGCGTATAATCGGCAATGGCTTCGGCGTCTTTGTGCTGGGCATAGTAGTCCGCGCCTCGATTGACGTAGGCCCCGACGAACTTGGGGTTGCTCTGGATGGCCTGCGTGTTGTCGGCAATAGAGCGTGCGTAATCGTTCATGAGGTAGTACACAATCGCGCGATCGTAGAGGGCGGCGCCGTATTGCGGGTCAAGGTTGAGGGCCTGTGTATAATCGGCAATCGCTTGCGGCAGGTTATCCAAATGGTAGCGGGCGACCCCGCGCTTGTAATAGGCCGGGGCATTCTTCGGGTTGATCTGAATGGAGCGGCTCAAGTCTTGGACGGCCTGGGCATAATTGCCTGCCTCGCTGTCGGCAATGCCGCGCTGGTAACAATTCGGGGCGTGTGCTGGCGTCTTTTTGACGACAGGACGGGCGTGATGCGTTGCGCGGCCTCCCTGTGCAGGGAGCGTAACCCCGAAGAACGATGCCGTTGCCAGACACAACGCGATGCGGGTGAAGGGATGACTTGTCGTGCCTCTCATGTCACCGACCAACCTTTCGTTTATTTGTTTGACTGAGGCTGCTGCGGCAATTATACCCGCTCTGAGACAGGCCGCTGACGGGGCGGGCGGAAGGACTTGAGCCGCAGGGCGTTGGTGACGACGGAGACGGAGGAGAGGGCCATGGCGGCGGAGGCGATCATGGGGGAGAGCAGGCCGTGGCCGGTGACGGCGTAGAGCAGGCCGGCGGCCAGGGGGATGCCGAGCGTGTTGTAGCCGAAGGCGAAGGCCAGGTTCTGCGTGATGTTGCGCATGGTCGCCCTCGACAGCGCGATAACGGTGACGACGCCCTCCAGATCGCCGCCGAGGAGGGTGATGTCGGCGGCCTCGATGGCGGCGTCGGCCCCGGCTCCGAGCGCGATGCCGACGTCGGCTTTCGCCAGAGCCGGGGCGTCGTTGACGCCGTCGCCGACCATCGCGACTCGGCTGCCGCCGGACTGGAGGCGCGCGACCTCGGCGGCCTTGTGATCCGGCAGCACGTCGGCGATGACTTTGGTGATGCCGACGGCGCGGGCGATGGCGTCGGCGGTGCGGCGGCCGTCCCCGGTGAGCATGACGACGCGCAGGCCCAAATGGTGCAGTCCGGCGACGGCGGCGGCAGACGTCGGCTTGAGCGTGTCCGCGACGGCGATCAGCCCGGCGGATGCGCCGTCCACGGCGACGTACATCGGCGTCTTGCCGTCGCCCGCGAGTTGGGCGGCCTGCGCGGCGAGGCCGTCCGTCGGGATGCCCCGCGCTTCCAGAAGATGGGCGTTGCCCGCGAGGACGGCTCGCCCGGCGACGGTCGCGGCGATGCCCTGGCCGGGGATGCTGTCGAAGCGCGTCACCGCGGGCAGCGCGCCGCCGTCCCGCCGCGCGCCTTCCAGGATGGCGGCGGCCAGCGGGTGTTCGGAGCCGCGCTCGGCGGCGGCGGTCAGGCGCAGAATTTCGCGGGACGGCAG